>JACCWH010000005.1 GCA_013697735.1 Trueperaceae bacterium
GCGCCCACGGCACGAAGGTCGCCACCACGGAGTAGCCGTAGGCGGCGCTCGTGCCGAGTATCACGAGCGAGTTCATGTCGGGGGACCGGCGCAGGAGCGCGGGCCAGCCCTTCTGGTAGAAACGCCAACCGGGGCCGAACTGGACGGCGGTGGCCAGCACGAAGAAGGCGTAGGCGAGCGTCTGCATGGGGACCAGATCGTGGAGCCAGGCACCGACGCCCGGTATCGCCATCGCGCCCATGTCGAGTACGAAGATCGGGATGGTGAATGCGGCTGCGACCGTGACTGCCTGCAGGAGCTCGACGCGTTCGCGCTCCTTGGCCTCGCGCTCGACGTCGGCTCGCGAGGTGCCCTCGCCGAGCTCCATGACGCCGTAGCCGGCGTCGCGCACCACCTGTTTGAGGCGCGAGGCGGGAGCGACCTCTGGGAGGTAGCGGATGGTGGCGCGCTCCGTGGCGAGGTTGACGCTGGCGCTCAGCACCCCGTCGACCCGCCCGAGCGCACGCTCCACGCGCAGCACGCAGTTCGCGCAGGTCATTCCACTCACCGAGAGTTCGGCGTCGGCGATCACCGGCTCGTAGCCGGCCGCTTCGATGGTGGCGAGTACGTCGTCGCGAGTCACACGCGTCGGATCGAATCGCACCGTCGCCTGTTCGGTGGCCAGGTTGACGATCGCCTCGTCCACGCCATCGACGCGGCCGAGGTTGCGCTCGACGCGCGCGACGCAACTCGCGCAGGTCATGCCGCGCACGCCGACGCGCAGCGTGCTGGTGCCGTCGTGCTCCGTCATGGTATCTCCGCTCATGGTCATGCCGCGATCTTACCCCACCCGGGGTGGGGTACGTGTCAACCGGAGTACGCCACCCCGCGGCGCGGACGCGCACTCACGTCTTGTACTTGAGCGCCTCCATCAACTCCTCGACGATGTGCTCGGAGTCACCACGCAGCGCGGCGGTCGCGACGTGATCGCGGATGTGCGCCCGCAGCACGCCGTCGCTCACCTTGCGCAACGCCCCCTGCACGGCGCTCACCTGCTTGAGGACGTCGACGCAGTAGACGCCGGGATCGTCGAGCATCCGCAACACGCCCTCGACGTGCCCGCGCACGCTCTTGAGGCGGCGGGAGGCGTCGAGCCGAGTGGCCGGGTCGAGGTGGAGGCACGCTTCGTCCGTCGAGCCGTGCTCGTGACCTTCGACGGCAGCGACAACCCCCGTGGCGGCGGGGCTCGACGCGGCGCGGGTCACGCCCCGGCGGCCGACGCCCGGTAGCCCTCGTCCTCGACCGCTGCGACGAGCGCCGACAGGTCGGGCGAGCCCGTGACGACGGCGTGGCCGGCTTCGAGATCGACACGCGCCTCTTGCACGCCGTCGACCGACTCCAGCGCCTTCTTGACGGCGGCGGAGCAGTGTCCGCAGGTCATCCCATCGATCTTGAGTTCCATCTCGTGGTCCCCTCTCGCACCTCGGCCACCGGCCCGAACGGGGGCGGGGTGGGGGTGCGTCTGGCTCATGATACCGCTTCGGGGGCCGATCGGCCGAGGCGTGAGCGACGCGCAGCGGTGCGAGTGCCAGGAGATGCGTTCTCGTCGACAGCACCGCTCCCCAGGGGGGATGGACGCACCGCGCTGCGAGTGGATAGAGTGCAGCGCAGCAGCGCACTCCACCCTCGCCGACGCAATGTGCCGACGGCAACCGTGGCGATCCGCGCTGCCGGACGGAACGCCCGATACCAGTTAGGCACCAAGGAGGTCTCCCATGCGCACGCCCTTCCGACCGATCGGTCCAGTGCTACTCGCCCTGGCCCTCGCGCTCTCGAGCATCGGCTTCGCCGCCGGGACGCTCCGGATGGCCATCACCCAGGACGAGGGGACGCTGACCCCCTACACCTACATGTCCGGCTACCCCGGCTACGAGTTGATGACGCTCATCTACGATCAGCTCTTCCTGCTGGACGAGGACCTCGCGCCCCAGCCCTGGCTGGCCGAGTCACTCACCATCGCCGACGACGACCTCGCCTACACCCTCACCTTGCGCGAGGGACTCGCCTGGCACGACGGCGAGCCGCTGACGGCCGACGACGTCGCGTTCAGCATCGGCTACTACCAGACCCACATCCTCGGCCGCTTCACCACCAGCGCGAACAAGGTCGCGAACGTCGAGGTCCGGGACCCGCGCACGGTGGTGCTGACCCTCTCGGCGCCAGACGCGACGTTCGTGCAGACGGGGCTCGCCGACCTGCCGATGCTTCCGCAGCACGTCTGGGCGGACGTCGAGGAGCCGCGGCAGATGGCGGAGTCGATGGGCAGCGGCCCGTACATGGTCGCGGAGTACCGCGCCGATCAGTTCTACCGGTTCGTCGCCAATCCGAACTACTGGGGACCCGAGCCGACGTTCGACACGATCATCGCGCCGATCATCCGCGACGAGACGGCGACGTTCCAGGCGTTGATCGCGGGCGACATCGACGTCGCCACCCGCCCGGTCCCCGCCGGCCTCGTCGACACGTTCGCCGGCCGCAATGACCTCGAACTCGCGCAGGGCCCCGGCTTCGCCTCGACCATCCTGATCATGGACGTGAGCGAGGGCGCGCTCGCCGATGTCGAGGTCAGGCGGATCATCGGCGGCAGCATCGACTACGGGCGCCTGATCGACACGCTGCTCCTCGGCTACGGCACGGCCGGCACCCCCGGCTTCCTGCACCCGGCGTCGCCCTTCGCGAACCCGGCCACGGCCGAGTACGCCCACGTGAGCCCGGCCGAGGCGCGGGAGCGACTCGTGGCAGCCGGCTACGAACGTGGCGCGGACGGCGTGTTCGTGGAGCCCGGACGGCGATCGGCTCGAGTTCACCTTCCTCGCCCCGTCGAACAACCCGACGCGTCTGCGCGCCGCCGAGCTGATCGGCCAGGACCTCAACGCCGCCGGCCTCCGGGTCACCGTCCGGGCGATCGAGAACGAGGCGCTCGTCCAGCGAGCCTGGCCCGACTTCGACGTTTCGCGCGGGCGCGACTACGAGCTCTCCATGTTCGGCTGGAGCGCGCCCGTCAACGCGCAAGCCAACCTCAGGGGCCTGCTCCACAGCGACACGGCGAAGGGCACACTCAATCTCTCGGGGTATGGCGATCCCGAGGCCGACCGGCTCACGGACGCAGCCGCCGTCACCACCGATCCCGCTGAGCGCCGCACGCTGCTGCACGCGGCCCAGGAGCGCCTGGCGCAGGACCTGCCGCTGGTGACGCTCTTCTACCAGGACGGGATCTACGCCTTCCGCCCCGCCGCCTTCGACGGCTGGACCTACATGGCCGGGCAGGGCATCATCAACAAGGGGTCCTTCGTCGGTCGATGAATTGGTACCTCGGTCGGGCCGGCCAGTACGCCATGGTGTTGCTGGCCGCCCTCACCCTCAACTTCTTCCTGCCCCGGATGATGCCGGGGAATCCGCTTCGATTCCTCGCGGGTGAGGAGGTGGGCCTACTCAGCCCCCTCCAAATCGCGGAGGTCCGGGAGCGCTACGGGCTCGATCGCAGTCTGTTCGAGCAGTACCTGACCTACCTCCAGTCGATGCTGACCGGCCAGTGGGGCTACTCGTATCAGATGGGCAAGCCCGTGATCGACACGATCCTCGAGCGCCTGCCCTGGACGCTGCTCCTCGTTGGCAGTGCGCTCGCGGTCGCGTCGATCTTCGGCATCATCGTCGGTGCCATCGCCGCCTGGAACCGCGGCCGGACGGCAGATACCGCCCCCCTCACGCTCTCGATCCTGGTCGACTCGCTGCCGACGTTCTGGCTCGGCATGCTGCTGATCGCGATCTTCTCCGTCGAGCTGCGGTGGCTGCCGATCTACGGCGCCCGCACTGCGTGGGGGCCGACGACGGGCTGGCCGTACGTGATCGACGTCCTGAGGCACCTCGTGCTGCCGGCCACCACGCTCATCCTCGCCACGCTCTCCGGCACCTTCCTCGTGATGCGCTACGCCATGCTCGACGTGCTCGGCCAGGACTACATCCGCACGGCCCGGTCGAAGGGGGTGAGCGAGCGCAGTGTGCTGCTCAAGCACGCGGTGCGCAACGCGCTCCTGCCGGTCTCGACGATCGTCTTCCTCAACCTCGGCTACCTGATCGGCGGCGCCACCGTCATCGAGACGGTCTTCTCGTACCCGGGCATCGGCACGCTGCTCTACCAGGCGGTGCTCAATCGCGACTACCCCGTGCTGCAGGGAGCGTTCCTCATGCTCACGGTGTCGGTGATCCTCGCGAGCGTGCTCTCGGACGCGATCTACCCGCTGCTCGACCCGCGCGTCCGGCGCGGGGCGTCGTGAGCCAGGTCGCGGCGCCCGGCCGCGACACGCTGCGGCGCGTGCTCTTCGGGACGCCGACCGCGACCCTCGGCAGCCTGATGCTCGGCGTCATCGTGTTCGTCGCGATCTTCGGGCCCGCGATCTCACCCTACGACCCGCGGGACGTCGTCGCGCGCCCCTACTCGGCACCCACCATGGAGCACCTGCTCGGCACCAACGACATCGGTCAGGACATCTTCTCGGAGGTCCTCTGGGGCACGCGGGTGTCGCTCCTGATCGGCCTCATCGCCGCGACGGCCGCGATCCTCGTCGGCACCACCGTCGGCGTGATCGCCAGCCTCGCCGGCGGACGCGTCGACGCCGTGCTCATGCGCATCACCGACGTCGTGCTCACGATCCCGTTCCTGCCGCTCGCGATCGTGTTGGCGGCGTTCCTCGGCGCGAGCCTGTGGAACACGGCCTTCGTCATCGCCATCGTGATCTGGGCGCGCCCCGCGCGGGTCGTCCGCAGCCAGGGCCTCGCCATCTGTAGCCTCACCTTCGTGGAGGCCGCGCACGCCCTCGGCGGCGGCTTCTTCCACGTGCTCGTCCGACACGTGCTGCCGGGCGTGATCCCCCTGGCGCTGTCGCAGTTCATCCTCGCGACCTCGGGGGCGATCCTGACCGAGGCCAGCCTCGCCTTCCTCGGACTCGGCGACCCCATCCAGAAGTCGTGGGGCACGATCCTCTATTACGCCCAGGCGCGCGGTGCCTTCCTGAACGGCACCTGGCCGTGGTGGGTCATCCCGCCCGGTGTGCTGATCGCCCTGACCGTGCTCTCATTCGTCCTCATCGGCCGCTCGCTCGAAGAGGTGCTGATGCCGCGCCTGCGCGCCCGCACTCGCTGACTCCGGAGCGGCCTGGCCGCGTCCCCGTTTTCCCTCGACCCGGCCGGCGTCGTCCCGGCCCCACCAGGAGGTCATCGTGCGGTCCCCGAAACGTATCCTGCTCATCGCCGTCTACGGCATGGAGGTCGTCGAGTGCGGCGGCGCCCTCGCCAAGCACGCTCAGAGCGGCGGGCACGCCGCCGCGCACGTCATGCTGTCGCGCGAGACGAGCCGCCCGGAGGTCCGCGCCGCCGCCGAGCACCTCGGGGTGAGCGTCACCTTCGGCGACTTCCGCTCCGGCGAGGTCGAGGCCGACGTCGCCTCGAAGCGCGCGCTGGTCCGGGTGATCCGGGAACAGCGCCCGGACGTCGTGATCACCCAAGACCCGGAGCACTCGTTCCACGACCTCGACCCTGACCGGCGCCCGGCGATGGTCCTGATCCTCGAGAGCCTCGCCTTGGCCGCCCGCGACTTCGCGCTCGACGAGCACCACGATCTGGCGCCCCACCCCGTCCCGACCATCTACTACATGACGCCGCACCACCCGAATTGCGTGGTCGACGTCTCCGACGTGTGGGACCTCAAGGAGCGGGCCATGGACGAGCTCCGCAGCCAGATGACGTTCAGCGGCCGCATGTTCCCGAATCACTACCGCCAGGAGCATCTGCGTCGCATGGTGCCGGGCTGGGACGACCTCGACGACGACTACGCACGCGGGCGCGAGACGCACCGCGTGCTGGACCGGGTCACGCACCTACACGCCGGCGCCGGCGCTCACGGGAGGTTCGCCTTTGCGGAGGCCTACCGGCTCGAGGGGAAGTTCCACCTGGACACGTTGGTGATGTGATGGTGGGCGCCGTGGGGACCCATGCCCCGCTCTGAGGGCGCCGGCGGTCTCGGGGCGACGTTCGGAGTCCTCCGGAACCGCGTCTTCGCGCGCCTCTACCTGGCCCAGACCGCACACCTGCTCGGCGACGCACTGGTGTGGGTCGCGGTGGCGCTGCTCGCGTTCGAGTTCGCTGGCGCGCGCGCGGCGTCGGTGCTCGGCATCGCCCTCACGATGCGTGTCGCAGCGTTCGTGCTGCTCGCTCCTCTGGCCGGGGTGCTGGCCGATCGCATGAGCCGCAAGACCCTCATGGTCGGCGCCCTTCTCGCGCGGATGGTCGTGCTGCTGCTGCTGGCTGGCGTGAGCGAGGTGTGGCAGCTCTACGGGCTCATGTTCGTGCTCAACGCGCTCGGCGCGTTCTTCACTCCTACCTATCAGGCGACGATCCCGGCGGTGACGGCGGTCGGCGGCGAGTACCGGCGCGCGGTGTCGCTCTCGGGCGCCACCTTCGAGTTGCTGGGTGTGCTCGGTCCGGGCATGGCCGGCGCTCTCGCGCTCTTCATCGGTGGCCGCTCGCTGTTCTGGATCGCCGGCGCGACGCTCGTGATCGCCGCACTCCTGATCCTCAGCGTCAGGGCGCGCCTCGACGCCGAGGTCGACGCCGGCGGCGCGCCCCGCCGCTCGCTGGCTCCCTCCGATCTCGCGATCGGGACGGTCCGACTGTGGCGCGATCCCATCACGCGCTTCGGGCTGTCGCTGGAGCTGGTGGCGTCGGTCGCGGGCGCCTGGATCCTGGTCAACACGGTCGTGCTCGTGAAGGTGGGCCTCGAGCTACAGGACGTCCATTTCGGCGCGGTGATGGCGGCGTTCGGGGCCGGCGCGACGCTGGCCGCCCTGGCGTTCGGAGCCCTCGGCGACCGCATGCCGCGCACGACGACGATCGCCCTCGGCGCCCTAGCGATATCGGCGGCGGTGCTGCCCGCCAACGCGGCCGGGCTGCTGCCCCTCGCCGCGCTCTGGCTCCTCGCCGGTGCCGGCACCAACTGGGTGAACCTGCCGATGCTCACCATCGTCGCCGACAGGACTCCGCCGCACCTACAGGGTCGCGTCTACGGCGCGCGGTTCGCCTGGAGCCACCTGTGGTGGCTCGGCGCGTACCCACTCGCCGGGTGGCTGGGGTCGCTGCTGCCGGAGCAGTCGTTCTGGCTCGGGGGCGCCCTGGCGCTCGCGCTGCTGGCCGGCGTCTGGCTGACGATGGCGCCGGCGGCGCGGCGTGCGGAGGCTGAGGCGGAGGCGTAGGCTGAGGAGACGGCGACGGCGGGTGCGGGTACCGGCAGTGGTACCTGACGAATGGAGTTGCCACACCCCACCCCGGGTGGGGTGTATGGTGAGAGCGAACGGGGGTCATCTCGCATGAGCGATAGGGATTCTGGCACGCAACACCATCACCCCGCCGCGCAGCGGCCGTCCGAAGCCGATGCCGGCCACCAGGGCCACGCGCACGGCGGCCAAGCGGGCGGTCGTGGGCGCGGCGAGGGGCACGGTCATGCCGGCAACGACCATGCCGGCCACGACGCCCACGCGGGCCACACGCCCGACGCATTCCGGTCGAAGTTCTGGGTCGCGCTCGCGCTCACGATCCCGGTCGTGGTGTGGTCCGATCACGTCCAGGTGCTGCTCGGGTACACGGCACCCGAGTTCCCCGGCTCCCGGTGGATCCCGGCCGTCCTGGGCACCATCGTGTTCATCTACGGCGGGCGGGTCTTCCTCGAGGGCGCCTGGCGCGAACTGAGGGCCCGCCTGCCCGGCATGATGACGCTGATCTCGCTCGCGATCACGGTCGCGTTCATCTTCTCCGTCGTGGTGGAGCTCGGGGTCATCGACGCCGACGCGCTGTGGTGGGAGCTCGCGACGCTCATAACGATCATGCTGCTCGGCCACTGGATCGAGATGCGCTCGATCGCGCAGGCGCGCGGGGCGCTCGAGGAACTCGCCAAGCTCCTCCCCGACACGGCTCACCGGGTGACGGACGGCGGTGTCGAGGAGGTGCGGGTCGACGAGCTCGCTGTGGGCGACGTCGTCCTGGTGCGGCCGGGGGAGAGCGTACCCGTCGACGGCATAGTCGCGAAGGGCGCCAGCGAGGTGAACGAAGCGATGATCACGGGCGAGTCACGCCCCGTGAAGAAGCGCGAGGGCGATCAGGTGATCGCCGGGACGATCAACGGCGAGGGGTCGATCAGGGTCGAGGTGAAGGCCATCGGCGACGAGACCACGCTGTCGGGCATCATGCGGATCGTCGCCGAAGCGCAGACGTCGAAATCCCGCTCGCAGCACCTCGCCGACCGCGCCGCCAGAGCGCTCACCGCCGTGGCGATCGCCGCCGGAGCGTTGACCGTGATCGTGTGGCTCGCGCTCGGGGCGGAGATCGACTTCGCGATCGTGCGGATGGTGACCGTGCTGGTGATCGCCTGTCCGCACGCGCTCGGCCTCGCCGTCCCGCTGGTGGTGGCGATCTCGACGTCGATGGGCGCCGCCTCCGGCCTCCTGGTGCGTGACCGCCGGGGCTTCGAGGAGGCCAGGAACATCGATGTGGTCGTCTTCGACAAGACCGGCACGCTCACCATCGGCGAGTTCCGCGTGGTCGAGATCGCGACCGCCGGAATCGAAGAGGACGAGGCGCTCCGGCTCGCCGCGGGCGTCGAGGCAGAATCCGAGCACCCGATCGCGCGCGGCATCCTGAAGAGCGCCGAGGAGCGTGGCCTGCGCGTGCCCGGCGCCGACGACTTCCGCGCCATCACTGGTCGGGGCGTGGTCGCGACGGTCGAGGGGACCGAGTACATGATGGGCGGGCCCGCGCTCCTCGAGGCCGAAGGGGCCGCGGTGCCGGAGGCGCTCCACGCGGCCACGGAGCGCGCGGCGAGCCGAGGCCAGGCGGCGATCGCGCTGGTGCGCGACGGTGAGGCCATCGCCGTGTTCGCGGTCGCCGACGCCGTCCGGCCCGAGAGCGCCGAGGCCGTGCGGGCGCTCCACGAGCGCGGCATCGAAGTGGCAATGCTGACCGGTGACGCCGAGGCGGTGGCGCAGGCGGTCGCGGAAGCGCTCGGCATCGACATCGTGTTCGCGCAGGTGCCGCCGGAGGAGAAGGCCGCGAGGATCGAGGAGCTGCAGGCGCAGGGGAAGCGCGTCGCCATGGTCGGCGACGGCGTCAACGACGCGCCGGCGCTCGCCACGGCCGACGTGGGCATCGCCATCGGTGCCGGCACCGACGTGGCCGTGGAAGCCGGACACATCGTCCTGGTTCGCTCGGACCCACGCGACATCCCGAAGATCATCACGCTCTCGCGAGCGACGCGCCGCAAGATGCTCCAGAATCTGTGGCTGGCGGCCGGGTACAACATCGTCGCCATCCCACTCGCGGCCGGGGTCTTGTACGGCTGGGGGATCCTCCTCACGCCGGCGGTCGGGGCCGTGCTCATGTCGGCCAGCACCGTGGTCGTGGCGATCAATGCCCAGCTATTGCGGCGTGTGGACCTGGCGAACCGCGCCTGACACGCCCGCGCTCTCGGGTCTCCCGGCGTTCCCCGCCCCGGACCGTAGCCCGTGAGCGTGCCGTAGGCGCTTCGCGACCCGGAGGTGGTCGCAGCCGTCCGCGCGTCGGCGCGCGGCCCCCGCCTCTGGTACCCTCCGACGCGTGACGACGTCGGGTGAGACGGGGCGCGAGGAGCGCGACGCGACGGCGGCGCAGCGCGCGCGCGAGGTGCTGCAGCGCGTGTTCGGCTACGACTCCTTCCGCGGGCATCAGGCCGAGGTGATCGACACCGTCGTGGCCGGCGGCGACGCCATCGTGCTCATGCCGACGGGCGGCGGCAAGTCGCTCTGTTACCAGGTCCCGGCGCTCGTGCGCGAGGGCGTCGCCGTGGTGGTGTCGCCGCTCATCGCACTGATGCAGGACCAGGTCGCTGCGCTCAGGCTCGCCGGCGTGAAGGCCGCGTTCCTCAACTCGACGCTCGCGCGCGAGGAGGCAGACGCGGTCGAGCGCGACGTCCGCGACGGCCGGCTGGACCTCCTCTACGTGGCGCCCGAGCGGCTCTTGACCCCGCGCTGCCTGGCGCTCCTCGAGGGGGCGCCGCTGGCGCTGATCGCGATCGACGAGGCGCACTGCGTGTCGCAATGGGGCCACGACTTCCGGCCGGAGTACCTCGGGCTCGGCGTGCTGGCGGAGCGCTTTCCCGGCGTGCCGCGCCTGGCGCTGACCGCCACGGCCGACGCGGCCACGCGGCGCGAGATGCGCGAGCGGCTCCGCCTCCCGTCCGCGCGCGAATTCGTCTCGAGCTTCGACCGGCCCAACATCCGCTACGAGGTCGTCGACAAGCGCGACGCGAAGGGCCAGCTCCTCGCGTTCTACCGCCGCGAGCACGACGGCGACGCCGGCATCGTCTACTGCCTCTCGCGACGCTCCGTGGACGCCACGGCGACGTGGCTCGCCGCGCAGGGCGTCGACGCGCTGCCCTACCACGCCGGCCTCGACGCGCGGCAGCGCGCGCGGCACCAGGAACGGTTCCTGCGCGAGGAGGGCGTGGTCATGGTCGCCACCATCGCCTTCGGCATGGGGATCGACAAACCCGACGTCCGCTTCGTCGCCCACCTCGACGTCCCCAGAAGCCTGGAGGGCTACTACCAGGAGACCGGGCGCGCGGGGCGCGACGGCGCCCCGGCGAGCGCCTTCATGACCTACGGCCTCGCCGACGTGGTGGCCGTGCGTCGGCTGGTGATGTCCGGCGGCGCGGGGGAGGAGGTGAAGCGCGTCGAAGGGCGCAAGCTCGACGCCCTCCTGGGGTACTGCGAGACGGCGGGCTGCCGCCGCCAGATCCTGCTGGCGTACTTCGGCGAACGCGTCGACGAGCCCTGCGGCAACTGCGATACCTGCCTCCAGCCTCCGGAGACGTACGACGCGACGGAGTTGGCGCAGAAGGCGCTCTCGGCCGCCGCCCGGACGGGGGGGAGGTTCGGAGCCGTTCACCTCATCGACGTCCTGCGGGGGCGTGACACGGAGCGCGTGCGGAAGTGGGGGCACGCGGACCTGCCGACCTTCGGCGTGGGGGCCGACCTCGACGAGGGCGCCTGGCGCTCGGTCCTCCGCCAGCTCGTTGCGCGCGGCGATCTCGTGCCCGACGACGAGGGGCACGGCTCCTTGCGCCTCGGCCGGGGGGCGGCGCCGATCCTGCGGGGCGAGCGCGTCGTGCGGCTCCGGCGTGAGGCGGAGGTCGCCCCCGCGCCGTCGCGCCGCCGGGGCCGCTCTAGCCCGACCGCCAAGGCCGCGAGCGCGATGAGCGGCGTGGACACTGCGCGCTTCGAGGGGCTGCGCGCCACGCGCGCCGAGCTCGCCAAGGCCCAGGGCGTGCCGGCGTACGTCGTCTTCCACGACGCCACGCTGCGCGCGATGGTCGAGGCGATGCCCCGTTCGCGCGCCGAGCTTGCGAAGATCCCTGGCGTCGGCGCGGCGAAGCTGGAGCGCTACGCCGACGCGTTCCTGGCGGCGCTGTCGGGTGGCGGGGGCGACGCCGAACGGGCGCCGCCGCTCCTCGCGCCGCCGCCCTCGCCCGGCCTCGACGGCCTCGACGGCCTCGACACCGACGGGCTCGACACCGACGGCCTCGACAGCGTCGAGGTCACCCGCGCCCTCATCCTCCAGGGGCACCGTCCTGACGCGGTGGCGAAGATGCGCGGCCTCAAGGTGCGCACCGTCGAGGACCACATGGCCGAGCTCGTACGGCGCGGGGACCTCACGGCGGAGGAGGCCACCGGGCTGCCGGCCGACGAGGTGCGCCGTATCCAGGACGTGGCGGAGGCGGTCGCCGTGGAGGCGCCCGGCAAGCTCCGCCCGGTGTTCGACGCACTCGGAGGCGAGGTCCCCTACGCCGTGCTCAAGTGCGTGTTGGCGCAGGCGCGCTGAGCGCCCGGCGGCGCCCCGCCGGGCGCTCCCACCGATTGCTCGGTGGTGGACCTTCAGCGGACCTCGCTGCCGTCCGCGAGGTCGCGGAGGGGGCCGACGATCGCCAGGGTCCCCTCGTCGTCCTCCGCGGCGAGGATCATGCCCTGCGACTCGACTCCGCGAAGCTTGACGGGCGCGAGGTTCGCCACCACGACCACGCGCTGCCCGACGAGCTCATCCGCCTGGTAGTGCGCGCGGATGCCCGAGACGACCGTGCGCGTCTCGGAGCCCAACGACACCGTGAGCACCAGCAGCTTGTCGGCCTTGGGGTGCGCTTCGGCGTGCGTCACGGTGCCGACTCGCAGCTCGACCTTCGCGAAGTCGTCGATGGCGATCTCCGGCTTGTGCTCGAGCGCCGCGACCTGCGGCCCCGCGATCTCCTCGGCGAGGGCCTCGAGGTCGATGCGGGGGAAGAGCGGATCGCCAGTGCCGGCACGCGTCCCTGCGGGGATCGCGTCCCACGTCCGGGCGTCGTCGAGCGTCACGGCGCCCTCGCCCATCCCGAGCTGGACGCGCAACTCGCGGCACTTGTCGGGCATCACGCACTCGAAGAGCACGCTCGCGCAGCGCAGCGCCTCGAGGCAGGTGCGGAGCACCCGGTCGAGTCGCTCGGCGCGAACCGGATCCTTCGCCAGGAGCCAGGGCGCTTGCTCGGCGACGTACTTGTTCGCGCTCCGAACTGCGCTCATCACGTCCTCGATCGCCCGGTCGAACTGCAGCGCGTCGAAGCGCTCCACCATCCGGTCCGGGAGCGCCAGGAAGGCGTCGCGTACCTCGTCGTCCGCGCTCTCGCTCGGTCCGGCCGGGGCGACGACGCCGTCGCGGTAGCGGCCGAGCATGCCGAGCGTCCGGTTGAGGAGGTTGCCGAGATCGTTGGCGAGATCGGCGTTGATGCGTTCGGCGATCGCGCTCTCGCTGAAGTTCGCGTCGAGCCCGAAGCCCATGTCGCGCAGCAGGAAGTAGCGGAACGCGTCGCGACCGTACTTCGCCTGCAGGTCGAGCGGGCGAACCACGTTGCCGAACGACTTGCTCATCTTGCGAGCGTCCATGAGCCAGTACCCGTGGACGTTCAGGTGCTGGTAGACGGGCAGTCCCGCGGCTTTGAGCATGGTGGGCCAGAAGACCCCGTGTGGCTTGACGATGTCTTTGGCGATGAAGTGCTCCACCGCCGGCCAGTACCGCCCCTCCACGCCGCGGCTCACGAGCGCCGACCAGTAGTTCAGGAGGGCGTCGAACCAGACGTACGTGACGTGCTCCTCGTCCCACGGGAGCGAGATGCCCCACGGCACGCGCGCTCGCGGTCGACTGATGGATAGGTCGCCGATCGGCTCACGCAGCATCGCCAGCACCTCATTGCGGTAGCGCTCGGGCCGAATGAAGTCGGGGTTGCGCTCGATGTGCTCACGCAGCCATGGGCGGTACTTCTCCATGCGGAAGAAGTAGTTCGCCTCGGTGCGGTACTCCGGGGGATCCTCCGACTCCGGGCACCTGCCGTCCTGCAGTTCCTTCTCGGTCACGAAGCGTTCGGCGCCGACGCAGTAGAGACCGGAGTACTCGCCGTAGAAGATGTCGCCTGCGTCGTAGACGCGCTGCAGGACGTCCTGGACCACCTTCTGGTGGCGGGGCTCGGTGGTCCGTATGAACTCGTCGTAGCCGATGCCCAGCTCGTCCCAAGTTCGCCGGAAGTCTCCCGAGACCTCGTCGACGTAGGCCTGTGACGTGACGCCCGCGGCGGCGGCCGCCTTCGCCACCTTCTCGCCGTGCTCGTCGGTGCCCGTCAGGAAGAAGGTGTCGTTGCCCTGGAGCCGGTGGAAGCGCGTGACGATGTCGACGAGGATCGTCGTGTACGCGTGACCGATGTGCGGCGCCGCGTTCACGTAGAAGATCGGCGTGGTGGCGTAGAACACGCTCCGCGAGTCGTCGGGCGATGCGTCCGGGAGCGGGGTCGTGAGGGTGTCCGTCATCGTGGGTGCCTCCGGGGCGAGCGGCCGCGGCGGGCGCCGGGCGCGGCGGGCTGAACGGGTCATGAAAAAGGGCGCCGCACGAAGGGCGCCCTGCCGTCCCGACCCGCAAGGGTCAGGCCGAGAGGGGGCTCCGTCGCATCGGCCAGCGTTGCATGGAGCGAAGTGTAGCAGGTGGGCGAGGTCTCCTCGGGTACCTTGCAAATTGCGCGGGGATCGCGTGCCACAATGCGCCGGTGAGCGACCGCACCGCCGCCTACGAGGCCGTCCGATCCTTCTCCCGCGCCCGTCGGCGCGCGAGCCTCCTGTCGTTGCTGCGTGCGTTCGGCCGGAGCGACGACTCGCTCCTCGCGTACGAGGACGTGCGCCGCCGACTCCACGCCGTGGAGGGCTCCGCGCCCGTGCTCGAGGACGTTCCGATC
>JACCWH010000050.1 GCA_013697735.1 Trueperaceae bacterium
GCCCGGCATCACGCCGGGCCCCACGCTGTAGGGCGATCGGGATCGCGACCGTAAGGTGCTACGCTCCACCGCGGAGGCTTCATGGCAAAGACCGAAACCGTGACGATCGAAGAGACCCCCATCACCCTCGTCCGACCGACCTTCGGGAAGATGGGCACGATGGCCGCAGCCGTCCAGAAGCTCTACGAGATGAGCGACGCGGGCGCCGTCCTCACGCACCCGAGCTTCGCCGTCGTGGTCGAGAAGGCGTGCGCGACGCCCGCCGATTACGAGATGGCGCGCGAGTTGTCCTTCGCGGGCATGTGGGAACTGTGGGAGGCGTACCTCGACTTCGGCGGCTACGAACAGTTTTTCACGGAGGCCTCCGAGCGGCAGCGGAGGCGGCAGGAGGAGCTGACGGAACGGCGACTCAAGGCGCAAAGCGCGCAGTTCGACCAGATGAAGCGGCTTGGCTTCTTGGACAAAGACTTCTCGCTCGGCGACGTAATGAAGGACAGCCTCATCCAGGGCGCGCACTCACAGTTGCAGACTGGCGCGCCGACGCCCAACGTAGGGGGCGAGGAGCCGATCCCGACCTCGCCATCGTTTACGACTACTACGCCGGAGCCTACGGCTGGCGACCCGAAGAAGTAGACGCGCAAGACTACTGGCTGATCGCTCTCGACATGCCGATGGCGGCCCGCAAGCGCCGCGCGCTGGAGCAACTCGACCTCGCCTACCTAGAGGTCGACTTGCGCGGCCCCGAAGGCCAACAGGTCTCCTACGACGAGAAGGGCAAGCGCGTCAGCGGTAAGGCGCGCACCGACTACATCGGCTTCAAGAAGCGCATCGAGCGCTTGCAGGTGGAGGCGGGCCTCGTCGACCGCGACCTCCTCCGCATCGTCGAGGAGATCAAGCGCCAGGATCGCTTCTTCGGCGAAGCGACGACGGGTCTGAAATCCGTGGACGGCTGATGCTCTCACGCCCCTCGGTTGCGCCTGGGGTCTCTGCTATCCTCCCGCCGATGCGGGTCACGGTGATCGTCGAGGATCGCAAGCTCGTCCGGGCGCTGGGGCTCATCCGCTCCCGAGCACCCGGCGAGATGGAGATCATCGCCCGCACGCTCGCCGCGATCGGCAAGGAGTATGCGCGCGACATCATCACCGTAGTGATCTACGCGACCCCGCAACGGAGCGGCTACAAGCGCACGCGCTTCCTGCTCCGCTCGATCTTCGGCGAGTTCCAGAAGATGGAGCGCGGTCACGTCGTCACCATCGGCGCAGCCGCGAAGTACGCGTACTTCAACGAGCTGGGCACCTATGACAGTGCCATCCTTCCCGAGACCGTCCTCGATGATGCCCGCCGGAACCGCTCGGACTTGATCACGCTCGAATACGGGTCGCCCGAGCGGGGCTTGGAGCCGCGCCCGTTCATCCTCCCGGCCATGATCAAGCTCGAACGCGAACTACCAGGCCTCGTGCTCACCGCCTACCGGAGGCTCGGCCGTGGCTGACCTGCCGGACTTCAGCGCGAAGTTCCTCCTCGACTCCAGCCAGTTCGACGACGCCGTCGACAAGGTCCTCGGGCGGATCGGTCGCGTCCGCGCCGCCGTCAGCGGGTGGTCGGAGGACCTCACCCAACTCTCGAACCGCGCCGCCGCCCTCGGTGTCTCGCTCGGCATCGGCCTCGCCCCCGGCGTCGCGGGCATGATCTCGCTGGAGAGCGCGCTCGCGCGCACGCTCTCCGTCGGTGACGCGACCGAGCTACAGATCGCCCGGATCACCGCCGCCGCGAAAGAGATGGGCAGCGGCGTGATCGGGCCGACCCAAGTCGCCGACTCGCTCTACAACCTCGCCTCCGCGGGCTTGGAGACCGAGCAACAGCTCACGGCGCTCCCGACCGTGATCCAGCTCGCCGTCGCGAGCGCGGTCGACCTCGACACGTCCTCGCAGCTCCTCGTCCAGACGATGCGGGCATTCAACCTCGAAGCCAGCCAGACAGCGCGAATCGCGAACGTGATCGCCGCGTCGAACGCGGTCTCCTCGTCGAACGCCTTGCGCCTCGCCGAGGCCTACAAGCTCGTCGCTGCGAACGCCTCCGCCGCGAACCTGACGCTGGAAGAGACCACCGCCGCCCTCAACATCCTGATCGACGTCTTCCAGAACGGCGAGCAGGCGGGCACCGGCTTGCGCAACGTGATCACCCGCCTCGCCGCGGGCGGACCGCAGTTGCGCGAGGCGGCCGACAAGGCCGGGATCTCGATTCGCAACCTCAACCCCAGCGTCGTCGGCTTGGGCGTCGCCATCGAGAACCTCGCGCAGCTCATGGCGGTCGACGCCTCCGCCGCGTTCGCGATCTTCGGCGACCGCGGGCAGACCACCGCGAACATCCTCGCCGCGAACGCCGAGCGCTTCGCCGACATGGAGGAGGCGATCACCGGCACGAACGCCCTACTGGGGCAGTTCAACCGGCAGACGGCGACGACGAGTGCGCGGTTGCGCACCATGCGCAATCAGGTGGTCGTCACCGGGATCGCTTACTCCCAGGGCCTCAAGCCGTTCATCGACGCCTCCGCGGGCGCCCTCACGGGGCTCATGGTCGTCCTCAACGCCGTTCCCGCACCCCTGAAGGCAGTGATCGGCGCCGTCGCCGCCGCCGTAGCGGGCTTCCTCCTGTGGCAAGCGATCCTCTTCCGCATGATCAAGGCCCTGCTCACGACCACGTTCGCCCAGAACATCCTCAACGCGACCCAGAAGGCCTTTTGGGGGCTGCTCGCGGAATCGGGCGTGAACGTGGAGCACCTCCAGGGGCTATTGAGAGGGCTCACGGTAGCGAACCTGCAAGCGGCTGCGTCGGGCGACAAACTCGCGCTCGTGCAGGTTCGTCAGGGCGCGGTCGCGGTCGTGCTCGCCGCGAAAGCCGCGATCCTCGCGACGGCGCTGGGGGCTCTCAGGAACGCCACGATGGCCGCGAAGGCTGCGCTAGCCATTCTGATAGCCAACCCCGTGCTCGTCGCCATCGGGCTGGCGCTGGTCATACTGCAACAGCTCGCGCGCTACGCCGAGATCCTCCGTCCCGCCCTCGTGCAACTCCGCGGTTCGTTCAGCGCCATGGCCTCCACCGCGCTCGGGTTGCGCGAGGTGTCCGACGTCCTCAAGGTGATGGGCGCGTTCCTCAATAGCGTGCTGATCGCGGCGATGGAGGTCCTAGCCCTCGTCACGGCGGACGTCGCCTACCGCTTCCGACTGCTCGCACTGAATCTCCAGTTCATGCGTGACGCGGGCGCCGCCCGCAACCTCGCGCAAATCGCAGAGGCGCAAGCTCGGCTTCGGGAGGAGACCGCGGCCGCCACCGAAGAATGGATGCAACTGCGGCGCGAGATCGACGCGACCGCGCAAGCCGCCACGAACGCCGCCTGGGGAATCGCCGCCGCCGACCTCGAAGAGCTACGTCGCCAGCTCGGCATGACCGAGGCGGAGTTCGCCGCCCTCCGCGCGACCGCGCTCGCCACCTACGCTTCCTTCACGCAGCTCGCCTCCGACATCGTCTTCGACATCGACGCGACACCCTTCGAGCGCACCATCCGCTCGATCCGGGAGACCACCGCGCAGCTCATCAAGGACCTCGCCGCCGAGCTGGACGAGAATCCCCTCCTGGGGCTGCTCGACGTCGACGGCAACGAAGTCCAGAACCTCGCCGACTCGATGTACGGCACCCTCCTCGCCGCCATCGAGCGGGCCGGGCGCGACGCGGACGCGATCGCCACCGCGCGCTTCATCGCCGACATCCAACGCCAGGTCGATGATGCCCGCATCAACGCCTTGCGCGATGGCGCGGAGAAGCTCGAAGCCCAGCACGCCCTCCGGGAGGCCGACATCGCGCGGCAACAGGCCGAATCGCTGCGCGGGCTCGAAGAGGGGAGCCTCGATTACATCGCCGTGCTGGAGCACTACACCGACCTCATCCTCCTCAACCGAGCGCGCTACGCCGAGGAGTTGGCCGAGCTGGAAGAGCGCATCGCGCAGACCGTCGAGAATGCGCAGCGCGAGGTCACGGATCGACGCATCGCAGCGATGGAGGACGGCGAGGCGAAGATCCGCGCCCAAGCCGCCTTGCGCGTCGAGGACGCGCGCAAGCAATCGACCGAGCGCCTAGAGTTCGTCCAGGACGACACCGACGCGTACGAGGCGATCAAGAACGCCGAAGCGGAGCTGGTGGGGCTCCTCAACGCCGAGATGCTGCGAGAGATCGAGCTGCACAATAAGCGCGTCGCGGACGCCCTCCGCCAGAGCACCGAGACCTACCGCGGCGTCCTCGACGAGCTGCAGCGTGAATCGCGCCGCCTCACGACCGGAGCGCAGGGCGATCCCTTCACGGCGCTGCTCCTCGGGCAACAGGTGGAGTTGGAACGCGCCGCCGAGGGGATCCGCAGCGCCCTCGCCGCGGTCGCCGCGGACGCGGAGACGGGCATCATCACCCTCGCCGAAGCGACCGAGCGAGGCGCCGCGATCATGGCCGCCTGGGCCGCGAACGAAGCGGCCACCCGAGGGGGGCACTTGCGCGACCAGCGCGCCTTCAACGCGAGCCGCGAAGCCGATCAGCTCGCGCACCGGGACCGCATCGCCGCGATCTACGACAGCATGGCCGCCGCCGCAATCGAGGATCCAGTCCAACAGGCGGCCGCAGAGCGCGACGCGGAGCTGGCCCGCCTCGACGCTTGGCTCGCCGAGCGAGCGTTGCGCACCGAGCGCGATTACGCCCAACGCCTCGCTGACGAGGAGGAGTTCCAGGCTCGCCGAGCGCAGACCATCGCGAACGCCGAGCGCGCCATCGCGGCGGCGCAAGAGCGCGCTAGTGAAGAGCTGCAGCGAGCCATCGCCGAACGCGTCAGCGCCGAAGCAACCACCAGCGCCTCGCTCCGCCAGAGCGGAATCGCGGGCATCGTGAACGTCGAGGACTTGCGCCTCAGTGCCCAGCGCCTCCGGGAGGTCGCGAGCGAGTTACGCGCGCTCGGCGCCACGGGCGAGACGCTCGCGGGGCTCCGTGAGGAGCTGGAGGACACGCAACGCGCCATCGCCACCCTCGCTCGCGAGGCCCGGACCTTCCTGGGCGACACGCTCGCCTCCGTTGCCGCCGAAGTTCGGGAGCTGACGGAGGATCTCTACTTCACCGACGCCGAACGCGGCCAGAGCGCGCTCCGGCGGACCCTGCAGGGCTTCGACGAGCAGCTCGTGAGCGCTCGGTCTTACCTGCGCGAGCGCTTGGGGGATACGAGCGCCTTCCACGACGCGATGGCGAGCCTCGAAGAGGCCACCGCAGAGCGTCGACGCTTGACCGTGGAGCGCTTCAATCGGGACGTCGCCAAAGCCGAGAGCGATCGCGTCGACGCGGTGCAGGACGCGAACGCGCAGATCGGCCGGGAGACCGATCGGCTCCAGGCGGGCCTCATCCGCGACCGCGTGCGAAGCGAGCAAGCGCTCTACCGGGTCGAACAGGCGGATCGCCGCCGTCAGTTCTTCGACCAGCTCGACGACTTGAGGGCGACGAACGAAGAGCGCATCGAGCTGATCGGCGGCTTCCGGCGGCGCGAGATGGCGATCGAGGAGGAGCACGCTCGCAGCGTGACCGCCCTCATCCGCCAATCGACCGAAGCGCGCTTCAGCGGCTTCGCGCAAGCGCAAGCGCAAGCACTCCAGTTGCAAGACGGCGCCGCCCAAGCCGCCGCCCGCGCGTACATCACGAACGTGGACGCGCAGATCGAAGCGTTGCGCCGCCAGGAGGAGGCCCAGCGGGCCAGCCTCACCACTACAGCGCGCGAGATCGACCTCCTCCGGGAGCGCAACACCGCGCTGCTCGCGTCGATCAGCGCGGTCTCGCAAGTGCGCTCCTACTACGAGCAGGTCCGCGACCTCTTCCAGGACCCCCGGGACGCTGGGGATCCACGCGTCGAGGCCGAGCGCGACCGCGCCATCGCGAAGCAGCTCTTCGACGACGCCGTACGGGCGAATGTCCCCCTCAACGAACGCGCGGCGCTGCTCCGGGACCTCATCGCCCTCAACGAACGCGTCGTCGAGTCGGGCGGCGAGTCCATCGGCCCCGACTTCGCGATCGTCGCGGCCGCTCGCGCCGAGTACGAGAGGACGATCGCGACCGCGCAACGCGCCGCTGACGAATGGAACCGTAACGAGAGCGCGATCACCGAGATGGAGGGCTCGGCCGGAACCCTCGAAAGCGCGCTCGCGACGCTCGCGGTCGAGATCAAGGCCCTCGGCGACGAGCTGACGCGCCTCAACCGCATCACCCAGGGCGAGATCTGGGACGCGGCGGAGGGCCGCTTCCTCGACGTAGCGGACGCCGCCGTGCTCGCCAGGCAGCGCTACCTGGACGCCATTACGCAGATCGTCATGGAGTCGGGCAACTTCATCGGCGCGGTCTCGCCGCAGATCGCCGAGGAGCTGCTCTCGCAACTCGAACGCGGCGACTTCCAGGCGCTCCTACGCACGTACTCCCTACAGACGGGCCACACCATGACCCAGGGGATGCTGGAGGGGCTCCTCAACACCCCCGTCCCGGGCAACACGGGCGAAACGCTCGCCGAGACGCTCGGCATCACCGACGTTCCCGCCCTGATGGAGAAGCTCGCGACGCAAGGAATGATCAAGCTCGCGGAGGAAATCGGCGAGAGCGGCGAAGCCGAGGCCGAGGGCGAGGAGTCGGCCGAGCAGATCTTCGCGGCCATGAAGCCGGTGATCGACGAGGCCGTCCTGCAACTCGGTGAAGTAGCCGGGCGCGGCCTGATGGAGGCGTTCGCGGAGGGAATCCGCGCGAATGAGGGCGTGATCCTCTCCGCGGTCGAGGCCGTGCTCGTGAAGGTGCGCGATCTGCTCCCCTCCTCGGACGCGAAGCGCGGGCCGCTCTCGGACTTGACCTTCTCGGGCGGTAGGCTCGTCACCACCTTCGCCAAGGGCGCCGAGAACCGCTCGGGCGAGCTGGCGAAGCGCATGGAGGGCGTCTTCGCGCACGCTCGGCCGGGCGCGATGGGACCCTCCCCCACCCGCATGCACTTCGGTGTGGGCGGCGGGGACACGCACTCGACCTCGATCACCATCAATGACAAGCGCGAGGGTGTCACCGGCCCCGTGCACATGGCGACGAACACGCTCATGAGCGCCGTACGCCGCGAGGTCGACGTGACTCGGCGCTTACGCCAGGGTGGGGGACGCTGATGCTGAAACTCGCGACCGTCGAGGTAGAGGCGCACCACGAGCCCCCACGGCCGATGCTGCCCCCGCGACGCCGAGTGCAGGTGCTCCATGGCGCGGTGGGGGACCTGGAGGAGCACGTCGTGGATTGGGGGCTCGAAGCGAGCCGCCCCATCCGCTTCGCGTCGAGCCCGCACCAGGGCTTCCTCACCGGCCCCCAAGTGGAGGCGCTGCACGCCCTCTACGAGGCGGGCGCCACGTTCGCGTTGGAGACCGACCTCCTGAAGCCCCTCGGTGGGCTCGCCGACACCTATACCTGCCGCTTCGACACCCGAACGGTGCCGATCTTCCCGCCCGCGGATCCAGCGGGCAACCTCTACTACCTCGACATGGTCCTACTCATCTTGTGATGGAGGTCTGATATGCCCCCCGTTCTGCAATGGTTCGAGAGCGATGGCGTGACACCGCTCGGCAGCCTCGCCCTCGGCACCGTCGGCCCGGGCGAGAGTTACTTCGGCAAGAACGGCTCCTACCGGGAGTTGATCCTGAAGAACACCGGGAACGCCGTCGCCGACTCCGTCGAGATCAACATCCAGAAGGTCATGACCTTCGCGATCGACGAGTACCTCCAGGTCGCCTACGGCGTTACACCCGGCGCCTTCTCTGGGTACGCGGATCCACCCCTCGCCCTCGGCACACTCGCGCCGGACGCCACCGTGCAGGTCTACGTCGATCTGGTGATTCCCGTCATGGCAGCCAGGCGCAGCGGCCAGTGGGCCAACCTCGCCGTCGGTTACGTGGACGCATAGGCTCCGAGCGTGCCTCCGCGCTGGTTCTACCCCCTCGACCCCGTCCTCGACCCGGCGCTACTGCCCGCGGTTCGCGAGGGCGCGGCCTGGGGCCTGCACGCGGGGCGCTACTACCTGCTCGGCGGCTTCGACGCCGCCTACGGCGCGACGACGAGCGTCTACTCCTACTCACCCCTCGATAACGCCTGGGTCACGCACGATCCCATCACACCCGCGATCGCTCAGTACCTCGCTATCGCGAGCGTCGGCGACTGGATCTACTTCACCGGCCCGCTTGGATCCTTCCACCGCTACAACCCCGCCACTGGGGTCAGCGAAGCGCTCACCGCGAGTGGGATCGGCGACGAGCACCCCCTCGTCGCGCGAGGTTCGAGCATCTATCACGGCGTCACCACACCCCAACCCCGCGTCTACGACACGATGGTCGGCGCCTGGAGCGACACCCCCGGCGTGACGCCGTTCGTCTCTCCCGCTCCCCTCCCGGGCCTGATGGCTGACGGCTCCACGATCATCGTGAGCACCCAGGTGGGCGCGACGACGGTAGTGCGCCGCTGGACGCCCCTCACTGGCGCCTGGAGCGACCTACCCACGGCGGCCGTCGACCGCTGGCAACCCTCGCTCGTGCGCTACCGCGGCACCCTCTACCTCATCGGCGGCGTGGCGTCGGATGGCGTGAGCCCGCAACCGGGCTTCGCGACCCTCGAAGCGGGCGCACCCTCGTGGACGGAGTCGCCCGATGGCGACCTGGCCGCGTGGGCGAACGGTGTGCTGGTCGGTGATCGCTTCGTCGCCGCGGGCGGCTACGATCACGTCGCCCTCGCGCCGACGGACACCATCGCCTTGTACGGCCAACCGCTTCACGTACTCGGCGCGAGCGCGAGCGTCGAACTGCCGATCGCGACCAACGTCGTACTCCTATCGGTCTCGGCGAGCGTTCAGGGCGGCCCCGGCAGGCGCCTCGACCTGCTCGTCTCCTCGCACACGGGCGCCCAGCGCAGCGTGAACCTACCGATCGTCGTCTCGACGCGCGACGAAGCGCTCGTCGCGATCACTGACCACTCCGACTTCGACCCCCTGGACGAGACGATCATCATCCCGCCCGGTGGCGCCTGATGCCGTGGGGACCCGACCGCGTTCGCCGCCCGGCGGCGTACGTCGACTACTCGCTCGATTGGGCGCTCGGCGGGGGCCTCGCTGGCACCGCGACGCGCATCGGCCGCTCACAGCCGGGCGATCCCGGCGTCACGCCCCCCGGGGAGTACCGCGACGACCTCGCTCACGCCTGGCAACGCGGCGGCGCCATCACGACGCAACGCTCCTACTTCGCGAGCGCCGCCCTGGCGCTCTCGGATGGCCTTATCGAGGTCGAGCTGGTGCCCGACATCGAAGCGCTGCTCCCGGGCTTCGGCAGGGCACCCGATTGCCTCTACCCGCTCGAAGCGCTGCTCTGCGAGGTCGAGCACCTGGATCACGTCTGCGGTGACGCGGCGCAGGACCTCATCGACGCGGTGATGCCGACCCGCTTGGAGTTGGCGACGTCCGCCGCGCTGGGGGCTGGCGTCGTGCTCGCACTCACGCGCGGGCCGGGACTCTACGGCGTCGACGATAGGGTGCCGACGGACTACACCACGCTCGGCAAGGCCCCCATGGCGGTGATCGGCGAGCTGCTCTTGCGCACGGACGCGCGGTATTGGTTCACGCCCGGGATCCTCCACATCGACGGGCGAGCGATGCCGAGCGCCGCGAGCGCCGACCCACCCAGTGACCCCATGACGGGGCCGGGAGCGTTGTGGCTCGATCAGGCGACCGAGAGCGGTTCGGTGAGCGTCGACCTCGACGCCTCCACGACGAAAGCGCAGGCCGCCCTCGCGTTGAAGGCGCCGGACCTCGCCGAGTTCCTGAAAGACTGCGATCCGAGCGAGGCCGACGGCTGCGTGGGGCGCACGTTCGAGACGATGGAGAACGGGGTACTGGCCTGGACGGAGGAGTCGGGGGATCCGACCACCGGCTCGTACACCGAGACCGCCTACCGCATCACCAAGGTCGGCGGCCAGGTGGTCGAGGAGCGCACCACCACCAGCGCCAACCGCATCGTCTGGAGGCGCGACCTCCTGAACGACTGGACTCCCGGGCTCGGCTACTGGCGCCCCACGCCGGTGCTGATGGTGGTGGAGTGGACGATCAAGACCAACACCTTCCTCGGCTGTTGCCCGAACGCCCTCTCGCACTCGGTCGAGAACACGTGGGTACCCCGGCTACCCGACGAGCGCTTCAGCCCCGAGGGGGATCCGCGCTTGCAGGCTGGCGCGAACGAGGCGGCGGGCGTCTACCTGAGCGCGACGCGCGAGACGACGCAAACGTGGCACGCGGAGGGGTGGTTGCGTACTCGCGTCGAGGCCGAAGCGAAGCAGGACGGTTGGACGTACGCCTTCGGGGGCGAGAACCTGACGCTGGAAGTCACGTACGTGCCCTCCTACAAGCGTTCCAGCCGCAGCGAGAAGTTCATTCCCATCGGCGGCGGCAAGTGGCACATCGACACCCGCATCAATGGCGTGGTGCCGATGGCGATTCGCGAGTACACCAGCCTCGGCACCGAAATCGTGGGCGCGCACGACACCGTGATCGTCAACTCCTACACGATCGAGAGCGATGGCGGCCCACCCACCGTGTCGTGCGACGTCGATCCCTGCAACCCGGACGAAACGTGCGAGGAGCGCGCGCAACGGCGTTACGACGAGGCGCTGGAGGAGCACGCCGAGGAGACGGCCGTCCTGGCCTCTCGGGCCATCAACCGCCCAGCGCGCCTGTTGCGTCAGAGCTTCGCCGTCAACCGCTCCGAGGACGTCCAGGTGGGCGACTTCGTCACCACCACCCGCGGCCCCGCCGTCGTCACCCGCATCACCTGGTCGGGAGCGAGCCCGCACGGCGGCGGCGAGCCGAGCGACGAGACGTCGATCGAGTGCTGGAGCGCGCTGCCGTGAGCAATAACGCGACGGGTGTGGTCGTCGCGATCGGCGCGAACGCCGTGCGCGTGCGCCTCGCGAACGGACGTAGCGTCACCTGCCGCAACACCTTGGGTGCGCGCACGCCGCCCGGCTCGACCGTGATCGTCGTGACCACCGACGCGGGTGGGACCGACATCGTGGGGAGAGTGCGTTGACCTTCGACCAGCGCTTCCTGGCGTGGTTCATCAGGGTCCTGGCCGAAGCGATCGAAGCGATGGACCTCACCGATGGCGACGAGGACGTGAGCGCGGGAACCGTGGTGGTACCCGGCGTCCTGGGGCAGGTCGCTCGCGACACCCGGGGTGGCCTCATCGCCACGCCCAGGGAAAGCAACCTCTACGCGAGACCGCGGCTACCGTTGACGATGGGCGTCGTGGATGGTTGGCAGTTCGCGTACGGCGACAACCGGCGCATCCACCTCGCCCTACAGGCGGACGAGAGCGCGCTCGCCATATCGCCCCCCCACCTCATCGTCACCTTCGCCGACATCCTCACGCCGCAGAGCCCCGCGCACTTCGCCGCAGCGTTCGCCTTTCGCACCTACCCGACCAGCCCCCACTACGTCGACACCGCGCTCCTCTCCCTACCGGGCGTCGCCGCCTACCCGCTCCGCACCACCCCCCAGGGCGCCTGGGCGACCCCGTACCCGCCACCACCGACGCACTACGGGGAGCTGGGCTACCTGCCCCTCATGGACGACGGCAACTACGATCACACGTTCCACTTCTTCTCCTCACCCACGCGCGACACCGACACCTGGGGGCTACTCCCCGCCGTCGGGAATCAGCACCGCCCGAGCGCCTGGTTCACACCCAACGATTACCTCTGGGAGTGGGCGCGACGCCTGGACCCGCGCCACAACACCCTCCTACCGTTCATGGCGGGCGTCGACTCCGGGGGGCTCTACCTGCGCGTGCCCCAGGCGGTCGCATCACATCGGCCCAACGCCTTCGCCTTCCTGCACGGCTTCGCCGAGTGGACGTTCCCGCCCCTCAACACCGGCACCATCGGCATCCTCTACGCCGCGACCGAGTGGGGGCAACTGACCGGGCACGTCGCCAAAGAGGCGGGCTTCCCCTACCTGCCCGAGGGCGCCACCATGCCCGCCAAAGCCATCGCGGTGACGGCGTTCGAGTCACTCTTCATGGCCTATCCGATCACCTCCGGGTGGAAGTGGGACGCGGACCTGGTGAGGTACTACCTCGACGACTACCAGAGTGTCGCCGCGTACCCGGGTGACATCCTCGCCGTCGGTCAGCACTGGGACGACGTCGCTAGCGTCCTCTTCACGGCGCACTCACTCGCGCACGAGAATCAGGTGGAGCGCTACCCTGGGCCGGTGCTCGACAGCGTTAGCGCGCTCACTCGCTTCACCCAGACGGTGGGGACGCAACGCGTTTACGAGGGCGGAACCGTGAGCGCGGGCGAGGGCGCGTTGCGGATCGAGCGCTTCGGCTTCGCCTCCCTCTCGGGAGTGGACGGCTACCTCTACAGCACCCCCGAGCGCCGCGTGGTTGATCGCCTCGGTATCCACTGGAGCGTGACCCCAGAGCAAGCCGCCGGGCCGTTACCGCCACCGCCGGGCGGTGAAAGCGTGAACGCGCCCTACTACCTCAACATGTGGCGCGCTGCGGGCGACGTAAGGCTCCCCGGCACGACCGTCGCGACCGCCACCTACGTCGATTGGGGCATCTGCAATCAGGACTACCGGGTGATCGTCTCCCGGGAAAGCGAGGACCGCGGTTTCGGCGCGAGCGAGGGGCAGCGTTCTCGCCGCCTCTACCTCAACCTCCAGCGCAAGAACAACGGTGGCGACTTCATCGCCGAGCGGGGCCTCACCCACTGGGGGCGGATCACCACCAGCGTCGGCTTTTGGTTTCGCACGAACCGCCGCTGGGTGCTCCCGGACACGGTGGATGGCTGGTGGACGAACTACAGCGCGCTCGACGTGCGGCCGGGCGGCCGGAGCGACGAATACTTCGCGTGGCGGCACGCGTGGCAACCCGCTGCCGCCGAGGGGAACCTCACGCACGGATCCGTGAACATGCCGCGCTCCGCCGCGGGCTTCGAGCAGCAGCGCGGCGACCTCTTCGTCAGCAATCCCAGTGGGAGGATGGTCGACGGCTTGGGTGTCGAGGGCCTCAGTGGCCGCGACCTCGGCCTGCACCACGACTACCCCAATCCGCCCGTCACGATGTTCACCACGGTCGGCGGGAACCCCCAGCCGTCCGCCAACGTCGCGCAGCCGAGCGAACGCGCGGGCATCTGGTACAGCCTCGCCATGATCGAGATTGGCGCACGAACGGCGTTCACCCCCGCGCCCTACCCCACCCTCTTCGACTTCGAGGAGGACAGTGCGGGCGGCGAGGTCCAAGCGATCATCGACGACGCGGGCGTCCCCTACTGGAACCCCGAGAACGGGACGTTCGACAAGCACTCCGCGCTCGGCTACCCCAACCTCGCCGACATCCTCGCGCGCTACGTCAACGGCGCGAACCTCTACGAGGGGCCTCTCGGTACACTGCCGGTCCCGCTGGCGGGCGTGAGTCGAATCGAGACCTTCTGCGGGCTCGACTTCGACGCTGGCGGCTTTCACGCGCTCGACGTGGCGCTCGCGCCCGATGGGGACCTGATCTGCGTCGCGGTCGACATCGCCTGGTCGTACCGCATCAGCCGCGGCTCGCCCGCGGGCGGCTGGAGCCTCGTCGCCGCGGGCGCGTCGATCACCGAGCTGCTCCTGGGTAACGACGCGACCGACTTCGACACGAGCGACATGCCGATCCAGGAGTACCGCTTCATCCTGCCCGACTGGCCGAGCCCCATCGGCACCCTCCGCTCCACCCGCACCTCGATCGCCTTCCGGGCTAGGGAGCCGCACGCCGCCAGTGGCGACACACGCCCCGTGATCGCCCGCATCGCCGGGTGGCTGACGTGAGTTCCCGCCACCGCCTCCCCAGCTACGCCGTGATCCCCCAGGGCGGGGGACCGGCCTGGATCCGCCCAGCGACGCTGGAGGTGGTGTCTGGCACCGTCACTGGCGGCGACGTGTTGGCGACCGCACCCTACCCGTACGATCCCGACCCCCTGCTCCGCGCCTCCCTCGCGTCTGGCGGTGTCCGCATCGGCGGTGTCGGCGCCCCCGCGACCGCCCGGCTCACTTTCCCCGTCGCGGTGGCGTCACAAGCGAGTGGACCGTCGATCGACTCCTTCCTGGCCCAGCTCCTCCTCGTGCACTCGGGCGCGTTGACGATCGACATGCCGAGCGCGGCAGGCTACCCGCACGATTACGGCTTGACGGGCATACTCTTCACCACCTTCGGCCAGCGGCTCACGTACGGCGCCACCCCCGACCGCGTCGACATCACGAGCGAGGGCGCCCTCGTCAGGTGTGCGCTCGGGCTCATCGGTTTCACGCTGTAGCGGCTAGTCCTCCGGCCGTGAGAGGGTCGGCACGGCGACGCCCTCACGCCGCAGAGCGGTCACGGTCGCGGGCGTGTCGCGCTGGTAGGCCCAGCGGGCCGTGCGCTTCAACTCCGTCGCCATGTCGCGCCCCGTATCCCACCCCGTCACGATCGGCGAGAGATCCGAGACCGCTTGCGCTTCGCTCACGCCGAACTTCAACGCGACCCCGCACGCGATCGTGAGCACCCGGTGGCGCGCGAGCGGCACCGGGTACCAGGCGAAGAGCGCGTCGACGATCTTGTCCCAGTCCCCCGTGCCCGACACGCGCGTGGAGCGGTCGAAATCCCGCCGGTAGGCTCGCGCGGGCGGCGGAAACGCGCCTTGCAGCTCCGAATCGAGGTAGAAGGCCTCGGGCGCCTCGAAGAGCACTCGGGAGATGAACGGTTCCGGCATGACGCCGCCCGCCTTGCGTTTCCTGTGCGCGAACCCGGGCGCGCGCAGCACCCGAGCGATGTCTTTCACGCTCTGATCGCCCCCCCAGTAGCCGATCACGCCCTCCTCGACGTCCCGGTACCGCTCTAGTGCGAGGTCGGCGCCCGGCACGGCGTACCACAGCGCGTGGACGCCGTTGCGGGTCTCGACGATCAGCGAGGGGGGGAGGTCGTGAGCGAGCAGCTTGCGCGTCACCGCGCGCTTCACCCCCTCGTCGGGGATCCCGTCGATGTCGGTGTACCAGGCGCGAATCTCGATGATGTCCTCGGCTCGGCGGCGACCGTTCATGCGCGTCTCATTCACGGTGTAGTAGATCCCCGCCCCGCGATCGTTCTCGTCCATCAGCTCCACGTAGCTCTCTTCCCAGGTCCCTTCGAGGACGCGCGGCACGATCTCGGCGTCCTCGTCGTCCCGGAAGACCTGCCACGCTTGCGGGCCGTAGAGGAGCGAGCAGGGCGGCGGGGGAATCCTCACGCGCCTACCGTAACCCGCTACGCACCGCCTGGGCATACTCGCGCTCGGCCTTGTCGGCGCGCACGAGCGCGTCGGTCATGTCGAGGATGCAGCGCTCGCGGTGCTCGTTGGCGCCCTTCAGGCGGTCCTCCAGGTCGGCTACCCGCCAACGGAGCGTCCTCGCCTCCGCCACGGCAACGCGCTCCCTCTCTTCGAGCTGCGCGATGTAGTCACGCATGGGCGCGGCGATCGCGCTCGACTTGACCGAGTCCAGCGCCGCCCGAGCGGTGCGACGGAGGTCGCTACTCACGCTGCCGCCCGATCGGCCAAGCTCTGCAGCGTGCGAACCGCCGTCTTGATCTGCCCGAGGGTCAAGTCGCGCAAGCGGGCACCCTGCGTGCGCGCGATGCGGTCGATGAGGTCGCCCAGCTCGTTATTCGGCCCGCCCTGGTGGGCGTCGTCGCCGTACAACTCCTCGGCCAACTCCCTGATCCTCGCGAGCCCAGCGAGCACCTCCTGGTCGATCGGCTTGCCGATCGGCTCCTCCACCTCCTCCTCGCGCGGTTCGTCGGCGAGTTGCGCCTTCACCGCGCCGAGCAGCTCGGTGTAGAGCGTGCGCTGGGCCTCCGCGTCCGCGGGGATCATGTCGATGCGCTCGCCGAAGTGCTCGGCCACCGCGTTCAGCCCCGGCTCGCTGATCACGCGCTCGATCAACGTGCGCAGCGCTCGCGCGCCCGCCGTCTCACCGGGAGCCTGAAGGAAGATCGCGAGGTCGAGGTTGTCGCGTTCGAGCTGGATCAGGAAGGCGGTGGCGGTGGAGCGCAGCGTCTCCTCGCCGGGAGCGCCCACGAACTTCTCCCACACTCGCGCGGACGCCTCGACGCAGGCGGTGTAGGCGGCCTCCAGCTCCGCGAGAGCCTCCTGAGCGCTTCGCCGGGGCCGCGAGGCACTCCGAGCCCCTGGCGCCTCGCGTAGCGGCGCCTCGTCGGCCTGGGGCTGTGGTGGCGCCTGCTCGCGTCGCGGCGCGACTGCCGTTCCTGGGTCGATCACGTCGATCTTCCAGGCGAGCGACTTCGAGCCGGGGATGTCGCACTTCGTGATGTCGGCCGTCGCTCCCTTACCGATCCCGGCCTTGCCGATCTCCTCGTGCAACCGCGGGGTGGCGAAGAGACCGCGCTCATTGTCCTCCTCGTCCGTGACTTTATACAGGAAGGAATCATCGTATTCGGGGTTAGTGGAGGGGATCCGCTTGCCGTCGCCGTACGTGAAGACGAGCCGCTCGGTAATGTTGGTACGAAACTGCATCTTGGGGGGATACTTCTTGTCAGCCACGGGCTCGCTCCTTCGCAATGCGCGCGATCGCCAAGCGAAAGCGGCGCTCCTGGCGGGGCGTCACGCCGCGCACGCCCTTCTCGACGCGCGCCACGTACGGCTGCGAGACGCCCAGGACGCGCGCTAGGTAGGTCTGCGAGATGGCGTGCTCGACGCGCAACGCGCGCATCTCGGGGCCGAAGTTACGTCCGGGCGGTCGCCCGCCGGTGTCGGGAGTCGATTCGTTCATGCTGATGCCTCGAATACCTGCAAGCGCGAGCGCCTGCGGAGATCGTCGAGCGTGCCGCCGTGCGAACCATCCACACTCGCGATCACGGTCAGGTTGGAGAGCGGGAACCGCGCGATGATCGCGCTCTGGTACGAGCGTTGCCCAGTGAGGTCGACCCCGGGAGCGTGGACCTCGTAGGCGAAGTCGTCGAAGCGCCGCAAGTCGACCGACGAGAGCCCCAGTGAGCGCAGCTCGTTGTCGCCCGCCTTGCCGGGGGGATCGACCCAGAGGGTGCGCGAGCACGCCACGCTCGGTGGGACGGAGAAGTGCGCTTCGGAGCCGCGCCGAACGTGAGCGCACTTCCTCACGAGCGCGCTCGGCGTAGTGGCGAAGTAGTCCGACAGGAGCGCGTAGTGCGCCGGGTAGCCGCGAGCGTGCACGAAGTAGATCAACGAGCCCGGCCCCAGGCGCTCGACCTCGACGGCTGACGAGATCCGGCGGCTGAAGCCCTTGCGGCGCCCCTCTTCGAGGAAGTCCGCGGGGTAGGGGTAGTGCTTCGAGCCGACCCAGTCGAGCACGTGCGTGACACCATCGGGATCATCGAAGAGGGTGATGCCGAGTTGGGCGAGTCCCAACTCCTCGGGCGTGACGCTCACGAGCGGATCGACGAGGTAGGCCTCGATCGGTTGGCCTTGCGCGATGCGCTCGACCTCCAGGTAGACGCCCCCCGCCGTGCGCGAGTCGCCACAGCCGCGCGTGACGCCGACCTCGGCGGGCATCACGCCACCTCGAAGGCGCGCTGTAGCGCGGCGAGCGCGTCGTCGAAGGTGAGCCCCTCGGCGCGAGCGGATCCGGCGGCGTCTTCGAGCATGTCGGCGGGCGCGAAGAGCCGCGCTTCGCCCATCACCTCGTCGACGCGTGCCATCACGCCCTCGCGCGAGACGCGCAGCACGTCCGAGATGTGCGCGCTGGTGATCCTCGCCTCGCCGCGAGTGTGCAGGACCAACCTCTCCTGTTGCGCTGGCGTGAGGTTCGCGATGCGCTCGGCCGTGCCGATCGCGACCTCGCCCGCCCAGACCCGATCGAGGAGGTCCTCGCGCAAGCCCTCGACGAGCTTCAGGCGCTTGGCGATGGTCGAGCGCGAGATCCCGAGGTCCCGGGAGATCTCGTCGAGGGTGAAGCCCGCCCGGCGGAGCGTCTGGAAGTGCTCGGCTTCCCGCAGGGGATTCGGCGCACGAAGCAGGTTCAGGCTCGTCGCCATCGCGGCGATCTCCGCCTCGTCGACGTCGGCGGGAAGGATGGCGGCCATGATGCGCTCGTAGCCTTGCGCTCGCATCACGGCGATGCGCCTCGCGCCGTCGATCACGCGGTAGCGGACGCAGCCGAGGCCCAGGTCGCTCTCGAAGGCGACGCTCTGGAGCAGGGGCAGGGTGAGCTGGCCGAAGGTTTCGATGGATCGCCCGACGAGTGAGCGGGCTCGGCTGGGGACGTCGATGTCGACGTCGACGAGCGCGACCGAGGCCGTGAAGGGCTTGGAGCGCTCGAAGAGGCGTTCGGGTTTGGTAGCGGGCATGACTCCTCCGTAACCGCTTTGCGGTACGGATAGCGTATAACCTATTCCACCCTAGCGCAAGCCCTCGCCCACGATGCGCAACTCGCTCGCCATGCGCACCGAATCCGCCCACGAACCGTAGCGGCGGATGAACGTGTTGGCGTGCACGGTGCGCGGATCCCGCGACATCTCCGTCGAGGAGGGCGGCCGCCCCAGCTCGCGCGTGAGCAGCTTCATGTCGCGCCGCAACCTCGCCTCACTCGTGCCCGGGTTGCCGCGCCGCACCTGCACGCGCAACGCCAACGCGAGCGCCCTCGACCACGAACCGAACCGGACCTTCACCGTCGCCGCCGCGGGCAGCGTGAGCCCGGGGATCCCCCGATCCAGGTCGTCCATCGTCGGCGGCCGCCCCAGCGCGCGCTTGGCCTGCCGCAGGGCGGCCAGTAGCTCTCGGTCGGTGTAGAGGCGCCTCGTCACGACCGCGATTCTACCAAAATGCGCGACATTGGCACGAGGCCTGAAACACGCGTTACGCTGCGCGGTGGAGGAACCAAATGGAGCTGTTGAAAGCCGATCGCATGACCGAGCGCATCGTGGGCGAAGCCATGCGCCGCTGGCCCCTCGTCTACCATCGCCGGGCCTCGTACCACGCCACCGACGTCCTGCACGACTACGGGCTGGCGCTCGCCGCGCTCTCCCTCCCCTGGTGGCGCTGGTCGCTCGTCTACGGCGTCGCCGCCCCCACGCGACCCTGGGGGATCCCCGCGCACCTCCGCCGAGTCGTGAGCGCTCGCCGAGTGATCCGCGAGTCGATCGAGCGCGCCGTGAGCTGCGATGTCCGCGCCATCTTCCGCTAGCACGAGGCAGCTCGCTCGCGCTCTGCGCCGCCTCGAAGAGGCCGCCAGGTCGAAGCGCGACGCACTCAAGAAGGGACCAGACGGCCACTTCACCGCCGCGAGCGCCACGATCGGCGGCTACCGCCTCTCCGTGCGCTACAACCGCCACGGCCAACGCGAGGTCAGCGTGAGCGCGCTAGAGCGCGGCGGTCACTACCTCGCCCTCGACCCGACCGTGATCGCGACCGTGAGCGCAGCGCACCGAGAGGTCTACGGTTCCTCACTGCGCACGGCATACACTGAGCCGCGACGCATTCGAGACGGCGGGCCGCTCTACTGGGCGGTGCTCCACCAGGACGAAACCAACGTCCAGGGCCGCCTCGACCCCACATAGAACCGGCCGGAGAGGGTGGACTCCGGCCGACTCACCTGCAGGTCTGCGGCAAGCAGGCTTACAGCGTACCGCAAGGGTGGCACACACAGCACATGCCTGTAACACAGCCGATCGCCGTCCGCATCGAGCCCAACTCGTGAAGAGCATCATGCGCAAGGAGCTGCGCGCATCCTTCACGCACGTCCCCAACGAGATTATTCGAGATCCCGACGTGTCGCCCCAGGCGCGACTCCTACTGATCCTGATGCTGTCCTTCCCGGACGACTGGGTGTTCAGCATGGAACACCTACGCGTGACGTACTTGAGGGTTGGCAAGCACGCGGCGAGAGCTGCGCTAGCGGAGCTGATGGCGATCGGTTACGTGTCCCGACAACCGCGCCAGGAGGACGACGGCCGAATGCACGGGCACACCTACATCGTCCGCGATCACCGGGCAGCGACTCAGGCGCCGCCACCGAAGTCCGGTTTTCCGACTGTCGGTGAACCGCCCACACCGAAGTCCGGTTTTTCGATCATCGGTGAACCGCAACCTACTAAGACTGAAAGATCTACGAAGACTGAAAGACCGAAGATCTTAGAACCTAAGATCACAACATCTGTCGGCAAAGCCGACGAGGGTGTCCAGGCAGAGAGCGCAAAGGCTGAAGCGCGAGCTGCCGTCGAAGCGGTGCGCGCTACCTGGAACGCCCGATGCGGCGCGCTCGCGAAGAGCCGCAACGGCAGCGCCGAGATCGAGAAGAAGATCCGCGCGCTGCAAAAGCGCCATGGCGCCGCGCTCCCCGAAATGTTCGCGAGCGGAATCGCGGCCGTGCGCGACGACCCGTACTGGCTCGGCTCGAAGGCTCCCGAGCGCTCGCGCCGCCGCGATGGCGCGCCGTACGGGCTGATCAACTACCTCCGGCACGTCGAGGGCAAAGCGGACATGGCCGCAGGGAGCCCTCAGATCGCCGTGGCGGGCTTGCAAGCGCCGCAGGTAGGGGAGAGTTGGTATCTCGCGGACGGCCACGCCACGGTGGTCCAGAACGAACAGGCGGGCTATGTGCGCGTTCGCCTCGACTTCGTCGTCAACTCCACGCCCGGCCGCCGAATCGGTGACACGATCGAGGTCGACGTGCAACAGCTCCGCCGAAAGCGCATGGCGCCATGAGCCAACTCCAGCCCATCGAAGTCGAACGCGCGGTGCTCTCGATCATCGTCCAGCACGGCGCTACCAGCCTCTTCGACGACCTCACGCCCGAGCACTTCGGTCACGACGGCAACCGCGCGCTCTTCACCGCCCTCGCTGCGCTGCACCGAGCCGGTCGACCGCTCGACCAGCCGACCGTGACCGACGCCCTCACCGGCACGCCCGCCCTCTCGCGCGTGGGCGGCGTCGCCGCGCTCGCCCTGCTCTGGTTCGACGACTCGGCGGTCGCCGCGAACCTGCCGCACTACCGCCGCACGATGGTCGAGGCGGCCAGCCGCCGCGCTCTCTCGCTCACCCTGGCGACCCTCGCCCGGGCGGTGGAGACCGAGGACGATCTCGCCGCCCTCGTCGACCGCGTCGAGCGCGAGGTCCTGGAGCGCACCACGCGCTCGGGCGCCTCCTCCGCCTTCGTCTCCTCGAAGGAGATGGTCCTCGACGCCATGGCGCTGATCGACGCCGTGCGCGAGGACGGCCTGGTCGGCTTCGACACCGGCATCGCCGAACTAAATGCGCTCTTCGGCGGCTGGGAGCCCGGCACCCTCAACATCATCCTGGGTGCTCCGGGTGTCGGGAAGACGGCGCTGTGGCTGCAGAGCGCGCTGCACGTCGCCACCCAGGCGCCCGTGGCGCTCGTGCAGCTCGAAATGACGCCCGGCAAGATGGGCTTGCGCGCGCTCGCGAACATGTCCCGGGTCTCCTTCGGCCGAATGCGCAAGAACGGCCTGCAGGACCGGGACTTCCAGCGCATGAGCGATCACCTGGGCCGCCTCGCCGCGCTACCCATCCACATCGCCCCGAGCGGCGTCGAGACCCTCGACGAGGTCCGCGCCTGGTACCGACGCATGTACGTCGATCACGGCTGCCGCTCGCTCTGGATCGACAACATGAAGCTCATCACCCTCGCCGACACCCGCGTGCGCGACCTCGATCGCTTCACCGTGATCACGCGCTCCCTCAAGCGCCTGTCGATGGAGCTGCTCTCGCCCATCCAGACGATCCACCACATGAATCGCGGCGAGGACGAACTGAAGGCGCCGACCTTGCGCTCGGGGTACGGCTCCTCCTCGATCGAGCAGGACGCCGACATCGTGCTCGCGCTCTGGCGCCCCATCCCCGACGCCGTGGCGGAGGTCGAGGTCCTGCCGCTGAAGGTGCGCGACGCCTTCGGCCAGGCCTTCCTCCTCAACTGGATCGGCGACCAACAGCGGTACGCCAGCCTCTCCCGAGCCGCCGAGCCGCCGCTCTACAGCGACCAGGGCTACGCGGAGCACAACTGATGGGACCGCGGCCCGTGCGGGCGAGGGGACCGCGGATCCCCGAGAGCGCCTTCCAAGCGCAGTTCCTCACGTACGCGAGCATGAACGGCTGGCGATCGTTCCACGCTCGGCCCGCCCAGAACCGCCGGGGGGAGTGGGGCACCGCGGTGGCGGGCGACGGCAAGGGTTTCCCCGACACCGTGCTGCTCCGCGACGAGCGCATCGTCGTCGCCGAGCTGAAGGCCGAGGGCGGCACCCTGCGCCCCGACCAGCGCGCCTGGATCGCCGCTTGGCGCCTCACTCCGGCGGAGGTCTACGTGTGGACGCCGGAAGATTGGTCGGTGATCTTCAAGGTTCTGAGCCGTGTCACGCGAAGGGGTTGACACGCGGAGGTTTAGGTTATACAATGCGGGCGGAGGAAACCATGAAGAAGCCAGCCAAGACCATCAAGATCGCCGTCGACTCGAAGGGCAAGCGCTACCGCATCCGCCGCGACGGACGCTGCTACCAGTGGTCGAGCGTCGCCTCGTCCTACCCTTACGCCGCCGCCGTCGACCAGATCGAAGCGGAGGGGGGCCACGTCGAGATCGAGCCGAACCCCTACTACGAGGCCGAGCTGAAGCGCTACGAGGACGCGAAGATCCGGCGCGACTGGAACCTGTGGCTGGGATTCGGTCGATGAATAACGGCGAGGGGGGCCCCACGGGGCCCCACCCCCTACCCCTCGGCCGAGTCGTCGCCACCCCCGGCGCGATCGACCTACTCGACCGCCTCGGCGGACCCCGAAGCAAGTTGACGATCGCCACCCTGATCCGCCGCCACTCGAACGGCGACTGGGGCGACCTCTGCGACGAGGACCGACAGGTCAACGTCGACGCGCTCGCGAACGGCGAGCGAATCATGTCGGTCTACACCGTGCACGACGCGCGCCTCTACGTGATCACCGAAGCCGACCGCAGCGCCACCACCTTCCTGCTCCCGAGCGAATACTGAGGCCGGACCCGCCCTGGACGGGGGCGCCTTCGGGCGCCCTCGTTATCACGCGATAGGGTTGACACGCAGAGGTTTAGGTTATAGCATGGGTCTTAGGAGGAAACACCATGAAGCAGCCCAGCCCCGCACAAGTCAAGCTCCTCGAAGCAATGAGCAACGGCGCCACCCTGACCATCAGCACCATGTACGATCGCTCCGCCTATCTCGTCGACGGATCTTCGCGGCGGAAAGTCTCCCTCGCGACCGCCATGGCCGTCGCCGAGCGCCCCGAAGTCCGCCGTAAGGCCGGGGGCTACGTGCTCCGCGGGGGGGCGTGAGCGCCATGCCCGAGACCGCCACCACCCCCGAGCCCATCCTGATCCGTCGACTCTTCCACCCCTACGGGACCTCACCCCCCGTCTGGCAGGTCTTCCGCTGGCAGGGCTCCCACGTCGTCAACCTCGGGAAGTGGACGACCGAGGCGAAGGCGCTCACCGCGAAGCGCGCGATCGAGAAGCAGGAAGCCGCCGATGCCTGACGAAGCGCGCCCGACCCTGCTCGTGCCTGAGCCGTGGAACCTGGACGATCACCACCTCGGCGGCTACCGAGAGGCCGACGTCGGCGACGCGCTCGCGTTCCTGGGGCTGACCGTGGATCACCTGGCCTATGCGATCGCCGCGCTTCGGTATCGGCATCGCGGTCTCGGGGTCGATGAGGAGACGGAGGTCGCGCTAGAAGCCGTCCTCGATCGTCTCGACGAGGAGAGAGCGCCGTGACCGACTACCTGCCCAACGTGAGCGGTCTGCTGCGTGTCTGTGCAGGATGCCGTACGATCGTTACCCCCGAGCAGTTGCAGGGTTCCGATTGGCACGACGTGTTCTTCCACGGCGACCACGCGCCTTGCGGCCCCGTCCTGTCATACGTGGCGTCTCGCGCGGACCTGCTGCGAGCGATCCACCCGAGACTGACAGAGCAGGACATGCGGATCGCATCCACCCTGTTCGAGGAGGAAGCCGCTCGCCTGCACCCCGACTGCATCGCGCGTGGGCGGTACGAGGCTCGCGCTGAGCGTTTTCGACCGCCAGAGGAGCCACGCGATGCCTGACGAGCCGCGCCCGACCAAGGTCAAGACCCTAGCCGTTCGTACCGATTACGAGTTCGGCGATGTCGAGTGGGTAAATGCCACCACCGCTGATGCGCTCGCGTTCCTGGGGCTGACCGTGGATCACCTGTCACGGCTGGCCCTCGCCGCCACCATGGGCGCAGGTACGCGGCGGTGGGACCATCCGGTGTTTCACGAAGCCAGGGCCGAGGGCGACGTTGCCGCAATCAAGGCGGTCGCCGTCGTCCTCGATCGTCTCGGTGAGGAGGTGAAGCCGTGAACCTTCGGCTGCGCTGGCTCTATCTGAGGGTGTGGTGCAGCTCGCGCTGGCGCTGGGTAACGGGGCAGCCACCGCGCACCTTCACCGAGCACGAGCGCGCGCAGATCAGGTGGATGCTGCACGAGTCGGGCGCCGACGCGAAGACGATGGATCTCGTCGACGAGCGCATCGAGCGGCGACGGAGGGGGCCGTGAACGACGTCACGCAATAGGGTTGACACGCTCGGGGTTTAGGGTATAGGATGCTGGTGGAGGAAACACCATGACGACGCGCACCGATCCCCACAGCCCCAAGAACTTCGAGCCCACGCACTACACCTTCATCGGCTGGATCTACACCGGCTCCAACGTCGAAGCCGCCGACGCCCTCAACGATCCCGAGGCCGTCGACTTCATGGACGCGCACCCGCACGTCGGCGTCTACGGCGCGAGCCAGTGCGATCACTGCGGCTCGCGCTTCGCCTACGGCGCCGTCTTCTCCTACCGCGGCGAAGGCTGGATCACCGTCGGCCACGACTGCGCCTCCGGCCGCTTCAACTGCCCCGACCGCTTCACCTTCGAGCTGGCGACCATGCGCCGGAAGGTCGCCGCCCTGCGCGAGTACGGCAAGAAGAGCGCCGCCGTCCGCAAGCTGATGGCCGCGCACCCGGACCTCGCCGTCGCCGCCGAGTGGAGCACCGAGGCCTGGGAGATCCGCAACGATCTCCGGGCGCAAGACACCGAAGAGGGCGAGCGCGAAGCCCGCGTCCTCGGCCACCTCGTCGGCTTCAACATCGACACCATCCGCGACATCGTCGCGAAGCTCTTCCGGTACGGCTCGATCTCCGAGAAGCAGACCGCCTTCGTGATCCGCCTCGCCCGAGAGGGCCAGGAGAAGCTCACGCAGGCCAAGGCGATCGCCGAGCGCATCGCGGCTATGGAGCCCCTCACCGCGGGTCGCCAGGCGCTCGAAGGCACCCTGAAGAGCGTCAAGAGCTACGACGGCTTCAACGGCCCCGTCTGGAAGATGGTCGTCGCCCTCGACTCCGGCCACGCCGTCTTCGGCACCGTCCCCGGATCCCTCTGGGAGGACGCCAACCGCATCGCCTTCGGCGAGGGCACCGTCCCGATGGATGGGCTGAAGGGGATCCGCGTGCGCTTCGACGCCAACGTCGACCCGAGCGTCGGCGATAACGACTTCGCGAAGTACAGCCGCCCGACGAAGTGCGAGGTCCTCGACGTCACCCCCATGCGCGCCGCCCAAGCGCGCGCCGAGGCGAGCGAGATCGAGCGCCGCCTCGCCCAGGTCGCCGAGCTGGCCGCCAACGATGCCGACGACGCGGCCTGGACCGAGGTTGCCGCGAAGCTCGCAACCCGCCGCGCCGAGGTTGCCGCGCGAGTGGCGATCGTCACGCAAAGGAGTTGACGCCAAGTAGGTTTAGGGTATAGGATGGTCTCGGAGGAAACACCATGATGAAGATCGTCGCCCGCCGCCGCACCATCGAGATCGAGAACCTTCACCGCGTCTTCCAGCACGCCACCCACTCCAGCTCCAGCTACTCCTTTTCGTGCCACCCCAACGGGGACGTCGACTTCAACGCGCTCGCCCCGATCGCGGCCCAGAACGCTCGCGAGCTGCTCGCTGGCCGCGACGCCGACTACCGCGACGTCGGCGTGCGCATCAGCGCCGAGCGCCAGGTCGATCCCGCCATCGGCCAGTGCGAGTGTGGCCAGCGCACCTCGCTCTGGACCAACGACAACGAGTGCGGCTGTGGCCGCTGGTACAACGCGAGCGGCCAGGAGCTACTCGCCCCCGACGCCCGCGATCGCGACGCCGAGCGGGCGGGCTACTGATGCACGCCGCCCAGGCCGAAGCCAAGCGCATCGCGCTCCTCTGCGCCGCCGCCGCCGCCGCCGTCGCCCTCCGTGAACTGAGCGGCCGACTTCGCGAGATCTCGAACCGCCTCGCCGACCTGGACCGCACGCTCGAACCGCCCCGCGATCACTGACACAAGCGCAGCACGAGAGGCCCCTCGCTCACCCGGGGGGCCTCTGCTATCCTCCGCCGCGATAGCGGCCGGGCGACACCACCATCACGGTGATTCCCCCAGGGCTCGGTCAACGCAACGGAGGGCCCATGGCCGCAATGTCCGACTTCCTCGAATCCGCGCTCGCCGCGCACATCTTCAAGAACACGGCTTTTGCGACACCCGGCAATAGCCTTTTCGTGGCCGCGTTCGTCGGCGACAACGGTCTCGAAGCGGGCACGCTCACGAGCGAGGTTGCGGGCGGCGCGTACGCCCGCCAACAGGTCGTCGCCGCCGGGTGGACGCAGACGGGCGGCGTCGTGGCGAACACCGCCGCCGTCGAGTTCCCCCTCGCCACCGCCTCGTGGGGCACCGTGACGCACGTCGCCATCATGAGCGCGATCACCGGCGGCAACGTCCTCGTCCACGGCCTGCTCGCCTCCTCTCGCGTGATCGGGAACGGCGACCAGCTCAAGTTCGCAGCGGGCGACTTGACTCTCACCTTCCTGTAGGTGAACGCGCTCCGCTGGAGCGTCCGCTATTGGCATGGGGACGATCGCTTCTCCACCGTCGATTCGGCCACCAGCCGATGGCGCGCGCTCCCGGTCGACGGCGTCGTCTGGGTCCACGTTTGGAACGGTGCGTACCGGCACGAACTAAAGGGGATGGACAACTACTGGCTTATGGAGGACGTTCACAGCTACGGACTCTATAACGACCCCGAGAGCCTCTCGTGGTACGCCAACCCGGCCGCCCCGCAGGCGTTCGCGTTCGTATGGCCGACCCCCGAGACCGCCATGCCCCTCGCGAACGCCCGCCCGCCCGCCCGCGTTCATACGCTCATCGGCGTCATGATGCCCGACTCGCTCGCGCGCGCTGAGGGGATCCTCTAATGCCGCGCGTCTACACCCGCGACACTCAAGTCAACATCGGGTCGGGCGGACTCATCTACGACCTGAGCGACACAACCGACGTCAACGCCTCGCTTGCCACCGGCAACTACAGCAACTCCGCGTACGACGTGAAGTTCTCCTGGCAGATCGAACTGCCGCAAGCCGCCGCGGACATGCCGAGCAACACGGTCTTTCCCGTATCCGTCGTGATCGGCAGCATCACGTCGACGTCGCTCGCGCGTTTCCGGCTGGAGCACTACAACGGCACGACGTTCACGGCGGCGAGCGCGTACTCCGCGGAGTTCAGCACGCCCGGGACCAAAACCTTCAACCTCACGCTCGCCGCGACGTGGAACCCCCTCAACTTCAACCGCCTCCGGCTGGTGGTGGAGGCACGCAAGGTGTCGTCTCACGGCAGCGACAGCCTGTCAATGACCGTGAACGGCGCCAGCGGCTACGTCGATTACGTGACCGACCCCAGCCGCTACATCGCCGCCGCGCTCACCGCTACGGCGACCCTCGCCGCCACCGGAACCGTGGTACTGCCACCGCGTGCGAACTTGCAGGCCGCCCTCACGTTCACGGCGGTCGCGAACCGCTACATGGTCGAGGAGGTCTACCCCGCGGGCCTCATCCGAGCGACCACGACCCCCGCCCAGTGGACGATCCAATCCCGCACGCTGGTCGCCCTCAACTCGATCACCGCGTACAGCGTCCCGTTCGGCCGCAAACGCGCGGCGGGCGGCGTCTACACGGGCGTCCTCGCCATCGGCAAGATCGCGGCCGCGGGCGAGGCCGATTACCCGCCGTTCGCGACCATCCAAGTCACGCTGCCCGAGGAGGCGCCCTACACCCTCACCACCGCCCGCCTACCGGGCTGGCCCACGAACGCCGTCCGAGTCGATGGCGGCTGTGGCCTCGTGGAGTGGAACGGTGGGCTGTACCTCTCCTACACGTGGTTCGACGCGACCGCCACGCAAGGCGCCCGCTACGGCTTCTCGGTCGACCGTTTCGACCTCACCACCCTAGCGTGGGCGAACGTCGCGCAACAGGGCGGGCTGGACTCGTGGGCGGACTCTGGCAACACGATCGAATCGAACGCCGGAAACCGCCGCGGGTACGCCTACCCGGTGATCGCCGACGGAGCGCAGTTCATCCTCGTCGGGTGCGGCGACCGAAACTCCGCGACCTTCAACCCCTCGACCACGAAGATCGTCTCCTACCGCTGCTACCGCCTCACGACCGGCCACGCCCTCACGTTCGAGGCGGCGATCGCCGGGAGCAGCATCCTCGCCACGAACACCTACGGTGACAACGGTGGATCGACCGTGCCGTGGGCCCCCCGCGCCATGCGCGGCTTCGTCGCGAGCGACGGGCGCCCCGCGTGGATCTTCCTCTCCTCGGCGTTCTCAAGCGGGTGGGCGATCATTCGGCTCACCACCACACCGAGCCTCGTGCGCGATTACCTCTCCGGCCTCCTCGTGACCGGGTACTTCACGTCCGACAACGGCAAGCGGAACGCCGACAACATCGTGCCGTTTCGCACCAGCGCCGGTCGCGTGGGGATCGTCGAGAGCACCGTCAATACCGGCGTAGAGCGCAACCTCTTGCGCGTGTACGATTACGTGGCGGGCACCGCGCTGGGTAGTAACTACCAAGTCGGCAACCCAGCGATCCCCGTGGGCGTGCTCGACGGGATCCACTTCGCGGATCCGGGACACTCTGACGTCACCGCCGTGCGCGCGCTCTCCCACCCGTGGGTCATGGGGAGCATCGACTACGCGCTCACCGGCGCGCAACCCAACCTCGCGAACTTGCCCGCCACCCGCACCGAGTACGTGCGGGCGCTCCGAAGCCCCTTCGTCGACACCCCCTCGCTCACGCTCGCCCCCGCGGGCGCGAGCGATACGGGCTTCTCGTGGAACGGTGACGACTACATCGTCCGCCCGATCGTCTCGGGACCCTTCTCCGGCCCGTACTTCCTGGAGACGTGGATCACGCGGCGCGGAACCAAACTCGCCACCCTCTTACCGGCGACACTCACGCCGCTCCGGTCGCCGGGGTAGGGGGAAGCGATGGCCTACTCGCGTGACCTCATCATCTCCGAGGGATCCATCGCGCCGATCACGTCGGCGACCCTCTACGAGCGCAAGCCGACCGGCGTGTACGACCCCATCCTCACGCTCACGATCCCGACCCCCTCCAACCCGCGCGGGCGATCGTGGGTCGACGCGGTCGACAAGATCGCGCTCATCAGTACCCCCGCCTTCGACTCGACCGAGCTGTACTTCAAGGTGTTCGATCGCGCCACCGGCGCCGTGCTGGAGGAAGAGAACACCAGCTACGCCGCCATCAACGGTGACGTAACCGCGATCGACAACACGGCAGCGACCGCGAACGCGATCGCCGTCTCGGACAGCTTCTACAACCTCGGCTTTCACTCCGACACGAACCGCTTGCGGGTCGTCGTCACGCGGCGCGTGTTCGGCGGCGGCTGGACCGGCCGCTATGTCGATACGACCGACACCAACCGCGTTCTGCTAGCGGTCGGCGCGCCGCGCGCAATCAGCGGCGTCGTGCACTGGCCGGTGATCGAACAGCGCAGCGGTTCTGGGCACCCGCTCATCTACGCGGTCTACAAGTACGCGATCGCCACGAACACGCTCACCCGCACGCAAGTCGGGACCACCTCCAAGCCCGCGAGCGAGACAGGCTCGCCCGTGGTGATCGCGCTGGAGGTCGGTGCTACCTCGCCGTTCACCGTTCGCGCCCTCACCGGCCGCAGCGGCACCGCCACCGCGGAGAGCGGCATGTACGCCGAGTTCGACCTCGCCGAAAGCGCGCTCCTCGCCTCCGGCGCCCTCTCCACCACGCGCACGTTCGCTAACACCGTTCACCGCGGCGGCGTGATCGCTGGCGACCGGCTGTACATCACGGAGCGCGGCGCCACGAACGACAGGCGCGTCCTGTGGCGCGTGGATCACCCCGCCCTCGTGCTGGTCGACACGTCGCCCGCCACCGGCCTGGACGTCGACGGCTCACTCGACATGCACTCCCGGTTCGCTCCGCCCGATACGCACTGGTGGGCGCAGCGCCTCAACATCTCTTCTTCGAGCACCCTGCACTACAACAGCGACGCGCTCGCCGAGATCCAGTCGACGCTGGTCCTCGACGAACCCGGCGAGGTGTTTGGCTCCGCGCACCTGAGCGCCGCCCTCACCATCGCCGCGTCCGCCACGCGAGTCCAGCACGTCAGCGCGGAACTGCAAGCGAGCGCGACCCTCACCGCCACCCCCACCCGCGTCGTCGCTGCGAGTGCCGACCTGAGCGCGCTCGCCGTAGCGAGCGCCAACGCGCTCGCCGTTCGCTACGCCACCGCCACCCTCACCGCCGAAGCCGACCTCACCGCCAGCACGGTCGGCATCATCTTCGCGAGCGCCGCCCTGATCGCGGCCACCGACCTCACCGCCAACGCGCTCGCCGTTCGTGGCGCCACCGCCACCCTCACCGCAGTGGGGACGATGGCCTCACAGGCCACGCGCGTTCGCTCGGGCGCGCTCGCCCTCCAAGCGACCGCCACCCTCACCGCCAACGCGCTCCGAGTCCGGCACGCGACCCTCGCGCTCGACCCCACCGCCACCCTCACCGCCAACGCGCTCCGAGCGCGACTCGTCGCCGCCGACCTGCAAGCCACCCTCACCCTCGAAGCAAACAGCGTCGGCGTCTCCCTCGCGAGCGCCGCCCTCGACGCCACCCTCACCCTCACCGCGGTCCCCACCCGCGTCGTCGCGGCCACCCTCACCCTCACCGCGAGCGCGACCCTCGACGCCACCGCCACGACGATCCGCACCACCAGCGCCACCCTCACCGCAGAGGCAGCGCTTTACGCCCTCCCCGCCAGCCCCACCGACGCCGCCGACCTGCAAGCCACCCTCACCCTCACCGCGGTCCCCACCCGCGCCCGCACCACCAGCGTCGCCCTCACCACCGAAGCCGAGCTGGCCGCGTCCCCCACGCGCGTCCGCCCGGCGACCCTCACCCTCGACGCCACCGCCACCCTCTACGCCCTCGCCACCCGCGTGGGGTCCGCGCAACTCGACCTCCTCGCCGAAGCGATCCTCACCGCCGACGCCACCGTCGGAACCCCCATCCAGAACGCCGAAGCGCACCTGAGCGCCACGGCGCTCCTCGCCACCAACGCCAGCGTCGTCAAGCGCGGCGGTGCCACCCTAAGCGCCGCCCTCACCCTGCAAGCCACCGCGCTCCGCGCACGTCACGCGCTCGCCCAGCTCGACGCCACCGCCCAACTACAAGCGACCCCCACCAAGCACGTCCTCGCCAGCGCGGACGTGCAGGCCCTCGCCACCCTCTACGCTCGCGCCAACATCGTGCGTTACGCTCACGCCGAGCTGCAGGCCCTCGCCACCCTCACCGCCATCGGTGGCGTCGCCGAGACCTCCCCCCTCGGCCTCATCCTCAACCCCCAAGGCAGGAACACCAACGCCTCACTTGGCGCGCGTAACGCCGCCCCAGGCCTCGGTGGCCGTACTACCGGCCCCGGCCAGAATGAGACACCATGATCCTCCACACCTTCTACCTCCAGCACGACAACGAGCAAGCCTTCGAGCTACTCGAAGGCGGAGCCAACCTCAACCTCGCCCGCTACAACGGCATCACGCGCATCACCATCGACCTCGATCGCGGCCCCACACTCGACTCCGCGATCACACCCAACCTCATCAAGTGGGGCGACCAAGACCACGACGTCGACGACAAAGTCGTGATCGAGGGAGCGGTGCTCGCCGAGGTACCCGACCTCCTCCCCGGCCGCTACGGCGCCCGCGTCGTCGTCTACAGCCTCGACCAACCCAAAGGAATCGTCTTCCTCGACTACCTCGACTACCGCATCACCATCCACGGCGACTAGCACGCGAGCGCGAGAGGCGGCCGACAGTGAGAATGCGCTTCGTCGCGCGAACGGGAGGCAAAACGCACGAGGTGAGGGTCAGCATCATTCACGAGGATGGCGACAGAATCCGCCTACGATGTGAGGGGATTCTTCCCTATCCTGGGTACTGGAAGTTTGAGAAGATAGAGCGGGGCCAGACGGTTCAGCTCATCCAGCCCGACGGAACGACCCTACGGGCACGCTTCACGGGCGGTAGTGGCAGAAGGATGCACGTCGTACTCCTGCCGCTTGAAACCGCCCGAGTCGAGTGACCCTCGGGAGTGTGCTATGCCTGCTCGATCCGAAAGGAAACCATACGAACCTCGCCGCTACTGCCTCCACCTCGTCGGGTGGACGTACCGAGGCTGGTACCAATGCCGCGCGCACGTCTTCGCCACGCACGATCCAGACGTCGTCTATTGCGGCCTCTGCGGCCGATACTCGCCCGTCGCCTGGACCGAAGCCGTCGACAGACCCCGCCCCATGGCGACGCTGTACGAGCGCGCTTCGGCGCTCGTCAAGTGGGCCGAGCCCAAGGAAAAGATCGCGTGACCAGCCCCCCCATCGACCGCACGCTCGGCAGCCTCCATCCAATGTTCCGCAACGCTCTCGAAGCGTGGCTCACCGAAGCGAGAGCACGCGTGGAGCACGTCGACTTCCGCGTCACCGAAACGCGACGCACGCTCGAACGCCAAGCGTGGCTCTACGCGCAAAGCCGCGAAGCGCCGTACCTCCGCTCACCGCCCGTCACCTGGACCCTCGACTCACGGCACCGCTTCGGCCTCGCCGCGGATCTCGCCATGATCCGCAAGGACACTAAGCGCGCCATCTGGGAAGTGTCGTCCTGGCGATGGCTCTACCGCACCATCCCCGTAGAGCCGTATGGGCTACGCCACCTCGACCCGATCGAGCTGGTGCACCTCGAATGGCGTTACGCCGACGAAGCGATCGCCGAAGCCCCCGTCGTCGACCTCGTGCAGACGTGACACACCCCGCCACAGGCCGCCCAGAAGCCCGTGGCGGGCCCCAGTCGCCCCAGGCACCCTCCGGTAGGGGTGAAAGCCGCCCCGCTACGCCCTGAGCGCCTCATGCCACAGTCGGTAACGAATCACCCCAGGAGGTCGCCGTGCTCACCGAGTTCTGGAACGACACAGCCCTACCCGCGCTCCTCAGCGTCCTCAGCGTCGCGCTGACGATCGGCACCGCGTACGCCATCGGCGCCATCCGAGCTTGGGGCGCAGCCCAACAGGCCGCCTGGCTGCACGCCACCATCGCCAGCGCAGCCGACGCAGTCGAAACCGCCGTCGCCGCCGTCAACCAAACGCTCGTGAACGACCTCCGCGCCGCCAGCGCGGACGGCCGCCTCACCCTCGACGAAGCCCAAGTCGCACTCGACCGCGCCATCACCCTCGCCCGCCGACAACTCGGCGCTGCAGGCCTCACCGCCCTCAACCGAGCGCTCGGCGACAACGTCGATCAGGTACTCACCAGCATGGTCGAAGCCACACTCAACGAAACGAAAGCCGACGACGCGCACGTCAGCGACTTCACGCTCCGCGAAGAGCAACTCGATCGGCTCGAAGCCGAGATACTGAGGCGCACACCATGAAAACAGCACTCACGCAACTCCTCCTCACCCTCGCCACGTTCCTACCCGAAGCATGGCGACCGACCACACGCACCCTCGCCGCCATGGTCAGCGCCGCCAAATGGCACGACGACGACGCCCGCTGGACGGAAGTGATGGTCGTCATAAACGAAGCGCTCCGAGACATGCAAGCCGCAGGCCAACAGACAGGCAGCGTCACCAAAGCAGCCCGCGTCGCCGCGGACCTCAAGATCGGCCGCGAACTACGCCGCCTCGGCCTCGTGGACGTCGTCTGATGCGCCACCACCTCGCCCTCGCCCTCGCGTACCTCGCGCTCACAGCCTGCGCGCCCGCGTTCCTCCCCACCACCACCCGCACGAACGGTGACGTAGTGATCCTCCTCACCGTCAACGAAGCCGCCTACGACGTCACCCTCACCGTGATCGGCGGCACCATCGACGACGACCGCTGCGTCGTCAGCGAGGGTGACACCGTCTGCCTCCTCGGCGACCTCCACGCACGATCGCGCCACACCCTCACAGCCACCGGCGCAGCCATCTCCTGCCACGCGACCGGCTTCACCCGCCCAACGTTCGATCCACGCGCCGCACGCATCTACACCTGCCGCGCCCAGGGATAAGCTTCAGCCACCGTTCACGAAGCGCCCGCGACGAACGATTCCCCACGCCACCCACCCCCCCACATTCGTAGCGTGAGGCCGGGAGGCCACACGTTGCCACCACAACCGCCCGGCGCCCCACGCGCCGGGTTGGCCCCCCTGCCGACGCTCCCAAGAGAGCGCGGGCAAGGAGGCGCACATGAACGGCGTTCCGGTGGTGATCGGCATCGTGCTCGCATGGGCCGGAATCACATTCCCAGTCGAGAATCCACGCATCACCGGCGCCTTCGGAGCGACGAGCGGCGCCCACTACAACGCCGCCAGACGCCACCAAGGCGTCGACGTCGTGCCCTACGGCGGCGCCACGGGCAGAGCCGTCCTCGCACCCGCCAACGGCGTCGTGCACAGGGTCTACTACAGCCACACGACCGGCTGGGTCGTCGTGCTCGCAATCCAAGCGCCCGCCACGTTTTGGGCGACGTCACTCGCAGGACAAGTCCACACCATCGCGCAAGGCGAAACGTTCTTCATCGGCCTCAAGCACCACCAACGCGTGCTCGTCACCGAAGGACAACGCGTCACGTCGGGCCAAACGATCGCCGCGATCGGCTCCACCGGCTCCACCAGCACCGGAGCGCACGTGCACATGGAGTTGCGGATCGGCCCACGCTGGACGGGCGGCTACCGCCTCGACCCCCTCGACTTCTTCCTCGCGTTCATCCCCGAACTACGCCCCCACCTCACCGCACGAGGCTGGCGTGGACGCTGAACGCCCCCCCACCACCGACACCAGCGCCCCGACCACCATCGAAGACCGCGTCGCAGCGCTCGAACAGTTCGCCATCCTCCTCGCGAACGACATGCGCTGGGTCAAAACCACCTTCGATCGAGACACCAGCCACGCCCACGCCGACAGTGACCGACGCGGCCACACAACCACCACCCGAGCCCTCCTCATCGTCGGCGTCGCCCTCGCCATCGTCGCCGGAGTCCTCGGCATCAAACTCCCCGGAATGCTCGGGAGCAACACCCCCCCAAGCGCCACCAGCGAACGATGGCCGCGATCCGAACTGCGCTACGAGGGCGTCACCGAGTAACCGCGACCACCACCAAGGAGACCACATGCATACCCACCGCACCATCACCACCCTCCTCACGCTCGCCCTCACCCTCGCAGCCTGCACGCCCAGCACCACGCCCCACACCACACCCGCACCCAACCACCGCACCATCGAAATCCCACGGATCCACCGCCCCATCGCGACCATCACCCAGCCCACACCCACCCTGCCGCCCCCCCGAGCGCGAGAGATCAGAACACCAACGACCCGCACCCCCAACCCCCAACCGACACCCGCGCCCCCGACAATCCCGCCAGGCCTCCCACCCACCGACTGCCGACTCCACACCCTCCCACCGCAGAGCAGGGTCGACACGATCACGAAATGCCCGCAAGGACCCACAGACGTACGCAAACGCCAGCACCCCCAATAGGGGCGCCGTGGCAACAGCACACCGCCCGCCGTTACGGGCGAGCGGTGGCCGCGATCCGAACAGCGCTACGGGCAGGCCCGCTACGAGTACGCCATAACGGAGTGATAGCGCCGACCCATCCTGGCGTCCCCGTCCTCGGCCTCGCCCGTGTCGCCGTCCTCGCCCGTGTCGGGATTGGGATGCGGAACCGTGCCCGTATCGGGCGGTGGTTGATTCGTGTCCTGGTCGGGCTTCGGGCGGTCGGTCTGCGTACGATCTGTCATGATGCGCTCCTCTCGGGGGGATAGATTCACGCTACCGCGACACCCCGCCCGACCGCGGTGACGGCACGGAGTAGTACCGTCGAAGGCGATCACGCGGTCTCCGGGGAGGCGCACGAGCCGATAGGCCCCTGCGTGCCACCGCAAAGCGTGATGTAGGCTGACGTGGAGGAGGACCGCCACGCCAGCCCCGAAGGGGGGCACATGAAAGACCTCGCCTGGAAGAGCCGCACCCGACCAACCGGCGACCCCATGACGATCAACACCGCCAGCCCCTTCGAGCCCGGCATACCCATGGTTCCTGACGACGGCCGCCCCATCTGCTCGCGCCACCTGCAACCAATCGGGCGCTACGGATGCACCGCCTGCAACGTCGGCAACGGCCACAAAGCGCGTCAAAGCGGCCCCACAAGTCGCTCATAACCCGCGCCGAAATCGCCCAGGACCACAGGGAAACGGCGATCAACACATGGACATTACGCCCGCTACCACGCTCTCCCAAGCCCGACGATACGTGGAGGTCGAACGCTTCACCGGCGTCCACTGCCCATGCTGCGACGCCTTCGTCAAGGTCTACCGACGCAAGATCACCAACTCGCAAGTCCGTTTCCTCCGAGACCTCTACCAACTCGCGCGGCAGGCCGTTCCCTCGTTCCACGCGGGCACGGGCATCGGCGTCGACGTGCGGCAGATCACCGGCCAACACATGCGCGGCGGCGACTACTCCAAGCTCCGCCACTGGGAGCTGATCGAGGACCACAGCGACATCGAGGGAGCGAGCGGCTACTGGGCCATCACAGCGAAAGGCAAGGCGTTCCTCCTCGGCCAGATCGAAGTCCCGAAGTACGCTTGGGTGCTTCGCGACGCACCCGTCACGTACAGCGACGAAACGATCAGCGTCCACGACGCCTGGGGCTTCGCCTTCGACGTCGGCGAGCTGATGGTGTGAGCGAGGGGGAGGCGCTGGATCCCAGGACGCTCCCCTCTCGCATCGTGGCCTCGAAGCGTCAGCGGTACCTGTGGGCGCTGGAACGCCTCGGCCGCTCCTACCCGATCGCGCGCAAGGACATCACCGCCTACGTCGACGAGCTGCTCGCGGAGCGCGCCGAGGAACTGCTCGCCGAGTAAGCGTCACGCGATACGGTTGACGTGGCCCCCCCCAAGGCGCTAGGCTCGACCCCGGAGGAACCAATGCAAGAAGCCGCTACCGCCCACCCTGACCCTCGCGTGACGCCATGATGCAGACGGCTGGACTATCGACCTACGGCGTCGCCAGCACCGACTGGCGCTCCCTACAACGCGCCCTCAGCCGCTTTGGCGCCAAGAGGCTCCGCTCGACCGGCGGCCACCAACAGGTCGTCATGGAGTTGCGATCAACGCAAATCTACGCCGGGCCGCACGCAGGCAAGATCCCCCGCACCACCCCCGTCCACGTCAACAGCATCAAGCAGCTCCTCGGCCAAGTCGCCGCCGCGGGCATCCCGCCGATGCTCTTCGTCGCCGTCGTCGATAACGTCGGCCGCGTGCAATGGCGCCACCGCCCCCAAGCCCTCAAGCGCCTACTCACTATGCTGCGCAACGAAAAGCCCAACCTGAGCACGATCGAAGCCTGCCGCGATCTCATGTACCGCTTCACCAGCGAGGAGACGGGCGCCGAGATCGACGAGGTTCACGCCGTGGCGGACGACGAGCCCACCCAAGCCGAACCTATCCAAGCCGAATCTACCCAGGACGAGCTTCCCATCGCCGAGACGCATCGGTACCGCATCAGCGAGATCGTCAGCGTCCTCGGCCTCGACTACGCGAATCCGCTGCGTCGCCGGGCAATCGGCTTCGTTGCCGCGCAGATCTCCGGGCACCACGCGGTCTCCGGCCGCCTCATCGACGAGGGCGCGATCGTGCTGAAGGCTCACGGCAAGGTGAACTTCTCCTACCTCAACACTCACGCCGTGCTGACGCTCGCCGAGGTGGTGCAGAACCACTTCGGCCTCGCCCCTGAAACGCGTGAGGAGCCCCAGGCGGCCCCAGAGCCCACACCAGCGCCCCCAGAGCCCCCCCAACCTCGGGACGAGCCCCAGGCGCCCCTGAGCGCCGCAGACGGCCTGCTCTTCATGTGCGCCCGCCTGGGCGTGAAGCCGACGTGGGACGGCTTCGGAATCAACGTCACGGCGACGATCGTCGACCTTGCGAACACCTGGCGAGCGAATGGGGACCCGTGCTGATGGATAAAGATGCAGAAAAGGCTCCCGAAACCCCGCGTGTAGACCCGGGGGAGCCGCATACGAATGCAGCGACGCCGCCCAAGGTCTACATCTCGTCGCCCACGGAGGGCGTCTGGCGAGCCCTGATCGAGAGCGACGCCGAGCTGGGGGGATCCGCATCGTTCACCATCGACCGGAGCGACCACGAACCCCGCTACCGCCTGTTCTTCGGCGGCGGGACCGCCTGGCGCGTAGCGCTCACCACCAACGAGCTGACGGCCTTGCGCTACCTGATCGACCGCGCCCTCCTGGGCGAAGAGACGATCCCCTTCTGATGCCACGCTGCCGCACCTGCCACCAAGCCATCGTGCGCCGAGCGAGGGAATCCGAGCGCAGCCTCGCCGAACGCCGCTATTGCAGCCCCGCCTGCGTCGCGCTCCGCGGCGGCCGCTACAAGTGGACCGACAAATCACCGCGCGCCACACCCGAGATCGTCGACGCCCGCCGCATCCCACAACGCGTGCGCGCCCTCCTCCTGAGCGCCGTCCAAGAGCACCCGTACCTACTGCGAGCCTTCGCCAGAGTCGCCAAGGGAGAACCATGAACACACCATCCCAATCCTTCACCATCGCCGCGCTCGCCAGCGCCCTCACCCTCGCCATCGTCTTCGTCCTGATCTACGCGAACAGCGCCAACCTCGCCGCCGCCGCCCTCGGCACGGGCGCCACCGGGATCCTCACCGTGCTCACCATCGGCCTGCTCGACCTCCGCCGCACCAGGGGGCACCAATGAGCAAAGCCAGCGTCCGAAGACTGATCAAGAACGCCGAACCGAGCGACGGCGTGGTGGTCATACCGTCCTCCGGCGACGCCCGCGACCCGGTTCAGATGTACCGCGTGGGCGACGATGGCCGCTGGCAGCACTACGGCTACCCCTTCGATCGCCCGATGGGCGCCACCCTCGACGCGGTCGGGCTCATCAACGCGATTGGCCCGGGCGGCATGGTGCTGCACGTCCGAAGCGAGAAGTTCGACCTCTACGCCGAAGCCCTCCGCGACGGCGTCTCGGCGCTCCGCGACGCGCGCCCAGACGACCGGGGCGCGATCGCGTCGTGAGAGATTCGCGACACCGCGACACTGGGAGCGCCCGAAACGACCGTAGCGCCGCACGCGAAACGGTGAAACGCGGCTATCATGCGCTGCCAGGGGGAGCCATGACCGATCAGCCGCCCATCGCCGCACCATCGTGAAACCGAAAGCCAAGGCGCCCCTCACCGTGGCGGAGAAGCGCGTCGCGCGAGCCAAGCGCACCGCGCGAGAGAAGGCGGCGAAGCACCCGAAGGAGCACCCGAAGTGCGGAGCGAGGAAGCGCCAGGGCGAAGGAACCTGCAAGATGCACGCGGGCTGGGGCACCGACCACGTCGGTTACGGCCGCTGCAAGCGGCATGGGGGCAGCACGATCACGCACCGCCGCGCCGCCGCCAGGCAGATCGAGGAGGAAGCCGCGCGGGACACGCCCTACGAGGAGCTGGTCAAGCGCACGGACCTCGCCGACCTGATCGTCGAGCTGAAGAGTCGCAGCGACATCGCCGACATCACCGAGGAGCTGGCGCTCGCCCGCGCGGTCACGATCAACTTCATCAACCGCGCCGACGAGATGGAGCACGCCCTCCTACGCTGGTCAGCGAGCTTCGATCCCTCCTACCGAGAAGCGCAACAGCTTCACCTGCACGAGCTGATCGACGCCCGCGCGAGCGAAGAGTGGGAGCGCTACACCGAGCTGATGGAGCGCCAACCCGACCCCCTCGCCTTCGTCGATCGACCGAAGAAGATCATCGACCTCGCCAACGCCGTGAAGATGCTCCGCGACGTCGTCGCGATGGCCGACCGAGTGCTGGAGCGACGCGACGCCGGAGCGATCCCCGTACGCGACCTAGAGCGCGCGTTGGGGGAGATCGTCGGTGTCACTGAAGGCGCCATACGAGAGAACATTGGGGACGTCGCTCTTCGCGCAGCTATCCTCGCCGCGATCGAGCACGGCTGGTCCTCCATCGTCCTTGGACGTCGCGACCCGGCTGACGAGCGCACTCAGGACGTTCACAGCCGACTCGCCAACTAGCCGCTCCTGGACCTCCGCCCAACGAGCGCGCCTCAAGAGCGGCGAGTGCTCCCTCGTCGAGTGGGCCAGCTACTACCTCCCCGACCTCGCGTACCTGGAGCCGGGCGAGATCCACCGCCGCATCGTCGCCAGCTTCGGCAACGGCGACTCCCTACGCGCGGCCGCAATGGCGTCGCGCGGCTCGGCGAAGTCGACGCTCATCGGCGTAGCGAACACCCTCCGCCTCGCCGCGCTCGGGCGCAAGCGCTTCATCGTCTACGTCTCACCCGAAGCCGAAGCGCACCTCGCGCGGATCCTCAACCAAGTGGTCGAGAACGATCGACTGCTCTTCGACTACCCGCACCTCCGCCCCCAGGACCACCGCCGCCTGAAGATCATGCGCAAGCGCAAGCGCAAAGAGACGCAAGCGGAGTTCACCACCGAGGGTGGCGTGACCTTCATCGCGAAGACGCCCGGATCCGCCATCCGCGGCATGGTCCGCGACGCGCACCGCCCCGATCACCTCGTCCTGGACGACATCGAGAATAAGGACACGGCCGCCAACCCCGACCGCACGCGCAAGCTCATCAAGTGGGTGAAGGAAGACCTCATGGGCCTGGCAGGCCCAGGCAACGAAGCGATGAGCATCCACGCGATCGGCACCCCCCTCGCGCACTTCACGATGATCGGCACCCTCGTCGACGAGTGGAGCGGCGGCGTGATCCCCATCCACGACGCCCTCACGGGCGAGAACCTGTGGCCCGAGGGGCTCCCCGACGAGGAGCTGGACCGCAGGCGTTACGGCTTCTGGGCCGTCTTCGACGTCGACCTCCTCCGCGAGCTGCGCTATGCGCACGACACGCCCAGCGAGCAACTACCCGAGGGCGTGAAGTTCGTGGCTGGCATGGGCGACCGCGCCTACCACCAGGAGTACGAGATGAAGCCGATCGAGGACGGCGCCGCGGACTTCCAGCGGCACTGGTTCGACGATCGCTTCATCGACGCCGACGACGTCAACCCCGCCGACTTCGTGCAAACCGTACGCTCCTGGGACTTCGCGGCCACCGAGAAGGCGGCGAAAAGCCCCGACCCCGACTGGACGGCGTGCGTAAAGATGGGCGTTGACAAGCGTGGCAGAGTCGTTATCCTCCACGCGTGGCAGGATCGACTCACCCCGCACGCGGTCGAGCAACGGGCCCAATCCTTCGCGAGGGAGGACGGTCAACGCGTGCGCATCACGATCCCGCAGGACCCCGGGCAGGCGGGCAAATCGCAAGTGTTCAACTGGGTCGTGAAGGTACTCCGCGGCTACCACGCGACCGCCGTCATACCCAGCGGCGACAAGCGCGTGCGCTGGTCGGGGCTCTCCGCGCAGGCCGAAGTGGGTAACGTCTGGATCGTCCGCGCCCCCTGGAACAGCACATGGCTCGATCACATGTGCCAACTCCCCTTCGGCGCGCATGACGACATCGGCGATGCATCCGCGGACGCGTTCAACTTCCTCAACCCCGGCGAGCCCATCTGGAGCGCCATGGAGGCCTTCCCCTCATGACCCGACGCTCCGGTGCGCCCGAGATCGTTCGCAAGATCCGCAAGAGCCACCACGGCGAGATCGTCATGCTCTCGACGCTAGAGCAAGCCTTCGTCGGCTGGGAGGACGAGAAGTCGACGCCCGAAAGCAGCCCCCACCACCCCGCGCGAGTGCTCTCAGCGAGCGAGATCGGCCAAGTCGACTTCCTCCGCCACTGGAAACCGCGGAACTTCCTCGCGAAGGTGATCGAGGAGCCCGTCGGTTTCCTCGGCCTCGCCCGCCCCCGCATCAACGTCGTGCGCCTACAGCCCGACGGCACACGCGTGCAACTCGACCCCGACCTCGGCGAAGACAAGGCGCTACAGACGAAGGTCGAGGACTTCTACCAACGCAAGATCCGCCCCCGCCAAGCCGACATCGTGCTGTGGCAAGGCTGGTACGGCCGCAGCTTCATCAAAGTCGCGTACGACCCCGGGGGATTCCCCTACCTCAACGCGGACGGTGAGGTCGCAGAGTTCGAGCGAACGCCCGGGATCCACGTGATCCCCTACCCCCGCTTCGAGGGCGGCACCGAACGCGCCGAAGCGTGGCATGACGGCGACGACCCCGACCTCATCACCGCCGCAGTCGTGTACTGGAACGAACGCGACGTCGAGGACCCCGACGACACCGTCGAGACGCGGCACGCGCAACTCCTCTACCCCGACCGGATCGAGTGGCTCGTGCACACCGGCTCCGGCTGGGTGATCGACCCCACCCGCGGCGTGAGCGGCACCGGCATCGACCCGCACACGTGGGGCGTCGTGCCGCTCGTCGAGTGCTGGAACAACGGCAAGCCCGACGTGATCGACGCGCTCGACATCCAAGCGACGATCAACAAGGACGTGTACGACATGAACGCGCACGGCAACACCGTCGCCTTCCCCCAGCGTTACCGCAAGGGTTTGATCCCCGCGGGCGGCTGGCACCGCAATCCGATCACCGGCCAAGTCGAGGACGTCCGTCCACTCAAGAGCGGTCCCCACATCGTCTGGGACGTGCCTGACGGCGGCGACGTCGGGCAACTCCCGAGCGACGCGGGCGAGTTCCTACTCGCGAAGTACAACGGCGACATCGAGGACCTCGCGACCCTCACGCGCTCCGTGGCGATCTCGAAGATGAAGCAATCGAACGATACGAGCGGCGAGAGCAAGCACATGGACACCGCGCAGCTCCTCGGCCCACGCCTACAAGGCAAAGCCGAGGCCCTCGGGGCCGCCATCCGCAGCGTCTACCAGACCGCCTTCGCGATGGCGCGCAACGATAGGAACGTCGCCGCCATCCTCGACATGGAGGGCTTCGAGCAGCTCGACGTCGAGGTGATCTTCGAGCTGGACATCGACCGCGACAAGACCCGCGAAGCGCAGATGGATCAACTCGACCGCAACAGCGGCAACCTGAGCCTGCAGACGTACCTGATCCGCAGGGGCTTCACCGAGAGCGAAGCGAGCAAGGAGGTCGAGCGGATTCGCGACGAGCAGGCAGCCGCGCAAGAGATCAGCGAGGACGACGAAGCGCGCGCCGTCACGGCCGCGAAGCGCGGCGCCAACGGTGCCATCGACAAGAGGGAGCCGAATGCCGAAGCTCGTTGACGACCTCCACTACGCCGCCGCCCTCACGCTCACTCTCAAGATCCACGAGGAAGAGACGCACGCCTTCAAGGCTCGCCTCGCCGACCGCTCGGTCGCCCTCGTGTACGACGCCATGAGCGAGATGGGCGCCGAGTTCAACGAGGCGACGGTGCGCCGTCACCTCGCGAGGATGCCCGACGTGTACGTCGAGGAGTCGCTGCGCTACATCCGCCGCGTGCTCGTGCGCGTGGGCGAGGTCGAGTTGGCGAAGAAGCTCGAAGAGGCCGAGCGCGTGGTGGGGCTCGATGATCTGCCCGAGGCGTTCCGCGATGGGTACGACGAGATGTTGCGTGGTGGGCTGCTCGGTTCGCAAGAGGGCCCGGAGCCGCGAGTCGTCACGCAATAGGGTTGACATGCCGAGGGTTTAGGGTATAGGATGATCTCGGAGGAAACACCATGCCACGCACCGAGACCGCCAACACCGACCGCCCCACCCTCGAAGCCCTCAAGGCCCGCATCGTCGCCCTCGGCGAAACCCCCAGCGGATGCTGGGAAGACGACCACCACGTCTACGCCTTCTCCGCTCGCGGCCTCGGCTCCGGCACGTACGGCCACCCCGCGCTCACGCTCCACTGGCAAGCAGCCGGGCGCTACTACATCGAAACGATCACCCCCCGGAAGGGGCGGTGATCGCGGTGCTCCGCATGGCCATCGCCCGCATCGACATGCACCGAACCTTCGTCTTCGAGGTCGCCGACATCCGGGCGGCCTCACGCCACTACGCCGAACTGCGCGACTTCGGCGACTACACACCGAGCCAGATGGGCGACGGGATCATCTCCGATTCCGAGGGTGAGACGATCGCGGTCGTGACCTACAACGCTCGCGTCTGGGCGTACGACGCCGACGACGTCGAACGGCGCACCGCGCTGCTCTTCGATCCCGCCGCCCCCCTCACGCCGAAACCCGGCGAGGGGGGCTTCTGATGGCTCTGTACGAATCCGCTGCAGTGACCGCTCGACCACAGGAGGATCCATGCAAGACACCGCTACCACCGCTACCATCGACTTCGACGCCCTCGACGCCATGTTCGACGACGGCATGGAGTACGCCCTAGCCGCTCACGATCGCCCCGACGCCGAGGAGTGGCCGAGCGCCCCCGGCTGGTCGAGCGAGGGCTTCGTGATCGACTCGCTCGACCTGGCCTCCTGGGCCAGCCGCCGGATCGACACCGCCGAGGAGATGAAGCTCGAACAGACCGAGTGGCGCGCCCGCGAGATCGCCCGCATCGAGCACGCCTTCACGCGCAACGTCGCGCGCCACGCGGACACCATCGCCTTCCTCACGTCGAGCCTCGAAGTCTGGCACCGAGCACGCTACGCGCTCGACAAGAAGAAGACGATCGACCTCCCGGGTGGGCGCTTGCAGATCCGCAAGTCCGTGCAGACGATCCAGATCCTCGACGAGGTCGCCGCGATCGCGGCCCTGAAAGCGGACGAGGCGACGCGCCCCATCGTGCGGGTCGAAGAGTCGATCATCATGAGCGCGCTGAAGGCGGCCCTGGCGCAGGGCGAGGCGGTCCTGGGCGAGGAGGGTGCCGAGAGCGAGACCCCGGGCATGGTGGCCCACCTGACCACCACCGGCGAGCGCGTCGACTGGGCGATCTGGACGCCGCCGGGTGACTCGGTGAAGTTCGCGAGTGCCAGCGCGAAGGCCGCCAAGTCGAGCGCGAAGACCGCCAAGAAGGCCGCCAAGTCGGCGGGGGCCGACGATGAAGAGGCGTAGCCGCCTCCGGCGTAAGGCGACCTCCCTCCACGTCTACGTGCGTCCCTGGACGCACTCCGAGTGGGCGGGCGCGATTGTCGTCGCCCTCACCGCGCTGGGCGCGGTCGGCTACCTGATCTGGCATGTGGCGCGAAGCGGTTGACACTCGCGAGGTTTAGGGTATAGGATGCGGGCGGAGGAAACACCATGACGAACGCTGCGCGCTACATCACCGGAACCGAGCAAGCGAAGATGATCCGCACCAGCCTGCGCGAGGCCTTCCCGGCCACCACCTTCACCGTGCGCCAGTCGCGCGGCTCGGCGATCACCGTCGCCTGGGCCGACGGCCCGACCGTGAAGCAGGTCGACGCGCTCGTGCAGCGCTTCGCGGGCGGCGGCTTCGAGGCCTCCCTGGACCTCGGCTACAGCGTCCAGAGCTACGTCAAGGGCGAGCCCGTCCTCTTCGGCCAGCACTTCATCTTCGCCAACCGGCGCCTCTCCCTCGCCTTCGCATCGCGCTACCTCGCCCGCGCGAGCGCCTACTACGGTTTCAACGCCGACGCCTTCGCGCTCCGCGGTGACGGTGAGCGCGGCTACCGGATCGACGCGTCCGACACGAGGCTCGTCGGTTGGGATGCAATCGCGCTCGTCGCCAGGAAGGTCGACGCCTACTCGCACGAGGCCGCCAAGGACTCTCCCACGGCTCGCCAGACCGGCACGCACGCGGAGGTCCCCTCGTACATCCAACGCGGCGAGTAGGATCACCGCGGCTCGACCGGGCGCCCCACGGGGCGCCCTACTCGTGTGCCGCGATACGGTTGACACGTGCGCAGTTTAGGGTATAGGATGATCTCGGAGGAAACACCATGACCCAGAACTACAACACCATCGCCCGCGTCCGCACCGGCTACCCCACCCGCGCCCCAGAGCCCAAGGACATCCTCGTGCGCATGAACGTCGACGGCACCGTCCACGAGGCCGGGCTCCTCGCGAGCCTGAAGCAGTATGGACTCCTCGGGGCCGACACCCGCGCGATCTACCTGGAGTCGTACGTCGACGGCGGCGCCCGCGACCACTTCGCGATCATGGATGGCGGCAAGACGATCGGCTCGCTGCAGCTCCTCGGCGACGACGACAACACCCTCCACAATCGCGCCGCCGAGGGCGCCTGGCGGAACGTGATGGACGAGAAGGGCGACTCGGTCTACGAGGTCTGGTACACCACCGCCCCCGCCGCCTACGACTACAGCTACGTCCGCGCGAGCGACGCGACGCGCTTCGAGGCCACGAAAGAGGGCGCCGTGCTGCGCCGCGTCGAGATCCCCCGGGCCTCGGTGGCCTACCAGACCGCCCGCTACATGTCGGGGCTGCACATCGCCATCAACGAGGAGCAGGCCGAGCACGAGGCGCAACAGCGTTACGCCCTCGTGCGCTACGCTCGCGCCCACGTCGCGGGCGCCTACGAGGCCGGGATCTGGCTGGCGATCGTCGGCGATCGCCTCGTCGCCGATGTGCTGCGCCAGGCGCGGATCGACTCGGGCTGGAGACCCGGCGACGACCACCCAGCGCTCGCTACGATCGCCGTGGCGCTCCTCGACGGCTCCACGTCGCCCCTGGCGCGCCAGGTCGACCGCCTGGCGCTCCTGGGGGCTCTGACGCGCCACCTGAGCCGCTGATCTCCCCCCACTCCCCCGGTCGTCCCGCAAAGCGGTTGACACCGGGGGAGTTTAGGGTATAGGCTTGCAATCGGAGGAAACACCATGACGAACACCGACAAAATCTTCGCCCCCATCACCCTACCGATCACCCTCTCGGTCGGCCGAGCGCGCGCCTCCGCCATCGCCTGCTCCCTCGCCACCTACTCCGAAACCCTCACCGAGGCGGACGAGGCCTACCCGGTGCTCGCCATCGAGGAAGTGTTCCGCACGCTCTCCTGGCGCCTCCGCTCCCCCGCGGAGGTCTACCTGACCGGCCCCGAAGCCACCCTGATCGAGAAGGCCGTCGCCCACATCGTCTTCACCGTCGGCGGCACCATCGACGACACGCTGGTCCTGCGCGACCTCGGCAACGCCCACGAGGAGGCCAAAGCCGCGCAGGCGTCGACCTCGCTCGTCGCCCAGTTCAAGAGGGCACGCGACGACGCCCGCACGGCGTTCGGCGCCTCACGCGCTGGGCGCGCTGGGCGCGACGCCGCGGTTGCCAACTCCCGCCTCTTCCACGGCGCCACCGTCGACGACGCCACCACCGCCGTGATCGGGGCCATGAGCGCCGAAGACGACCGCGTCGGCCCCGGCGGCAACCGTTCCCACCACGTCTTGCACCGCCTCATACCCCTCATGTCGATCCTCTCAACCGTGCGCGACCTCGACTCGGACCTCTTCGTCGACGACATTCGCGCCGCCCACCTCGTCCACTGGCACGGCAGCCTGTTTCAGCCCGAACACCTCGACGCCGCCCGCGCGATCGTCGCGAACGCGCGAGCGGACCAGGGCGCCGCCATCCTCTACGTCTACCGCGACGCGACCGGCGCCGCCTGGCGCTGCACGCACGAGCCCGTCACCACCCCCTGACCCCCTCGGGCGCCCTCGGGCGCCCCACCGCACTCCCCGTGCTGACGCCCTCAGCCTCGTTGACGATCCCGCCGCAGGCGCGTACCATCGACTCGGTCCTCCGAGACCCGTCGTTTGGTAGCGGCGTTACATACCGGATCAGGCCCCTCGTTTCCTCCAGAAGTCGGGGGCCTTATCCGTGGCACCGTAACGCGCTACACTCGCCGCCGGAGGATCGCATGACGAAGACACAAGCAGAACGAATCGAAGCCGATCAGGCGCGACGTGACGCCTACATCCAAGCCGCCCTCACTGGCCTCTTGGCCGGGAGGGAGGGCGATCTCCTCCTCGTCGACATCGGCGGGGACGCCGTCCAGTACGCCGAAGCCACCATGAAGGCCGCGGGCGAGTCCTGATGGCGCACCAGCGCGGGCTCGCCTTCTTCGACGCTGGCCGCCGCGAGGATCACTTCCTCGACGCCAACTGGCCTGACAGGCCAATCGTCGCCTTCGACCTGGAGACCACCGGCGTCGACCCGCACGAAGCGCGCATCGTCACCTGGGCGTGGGCGGTCGTCCACCCCGACGGCGACGCTAACGCCGAGAGCGGCCTGGTGAAACCCGACGGCTTCGAGATCCCCGAGGGCGCCACCGCCGTGCACGGCATCAGCACCGAGGTGGCCCTCGCCGAGGGAAAGAGCCTCGCGCAGGCCCTCACCATCCTGAGCGCGAGGATCCACAATGCCGCCATCACCGGAAAGCCGCTAGCGATCTTCAACGCGCCGTACGACATCACCGTCTTCGAGGCCGAACTGGCCCGCGTCGCCGGAGTGAGCGCGGGCGAGGTCGACCACACTGGCGACTACCCGCCGATCATCGACCCCCTCGTGCTCGACCGGCGCATCGAGAAGTACCGGAAGGGCAAGCGGCAGCTCGGCATCCTCGCCCCCACCTACGGCGTCGAGCTGGCCCCGGAAGAGGCGCACTCCGCCACCGCGGACGCCATCGCCGCCGGTCGCCTCGCGCTGGCGATGGCCGCGCAGCACCCGGATGCTCTGCGGATTCCAGCACTGCACCTGCACGAGCGCCAGGTGGCCTGGGCCGAAACGCAGACGACCGACTTCGAGGCCTACCTGCGCAGATCGAAGAGCGACCCCACGATCACCCTCGGCCGCGGGTGGCCGCGCCAGCACCCGGTGAGCACGTGAGCGCCTTCTGGCCCGCCCTCCTCGGCGGCTTCCTCGGGGCCACCCTCGGGCTCACCGTGATCATCTACCTCGCCGATCTGATGGACGCGTTCCGCCGAGGGCGACACAGCGCTCGCGTGCGCCGGGGTGGCTTGAAACCGTAGGGAGAGCGAGGCACCTCGCGCAACGCCCCGCCCAGGGCGTACCCTTCGGCCCGATGGCCGACCCGACGAAGATCGACGACGAAATCGGCAGCGCCTTCCATGCCCTCTTCGGGTCAGGCGTTCGCCCCGCCAACCTCGCTGCCGCCGAAACGCACCTGGCCCGCCGCTTCACGGACGGGCCAGAGCTGTCGACGCGCCTGTGGGGCGCCGGGCAGAGCGAGCGCGAGTCGATCATCGACTACCTACGCAAGGAGTACACGCTCGGGAGCGGCTTCGGCGAGACGCCCGGCTACCCCTCCAACCGCATCCTCGACAACCTCCGCACGTGGTACACCGACGGCCCCTCCTCCGGCTTGCGTGGCGACCCCACGTACGTCGCGCGCCGCATCGCCGTGACCGAGTCGGCCTTCTTCACGCAAGCGCTCGATAACGCCGTTGACGAGGAGCTAGAGGCCGCCGGAATGATCGACGGCTACGAGATCCTCCTCGCGCCCGAACGCGACGATTGGGATTGCGAGTGCCCGGGGCACGCTGACGGCGGGCCCTACCCGACCCTGCTCGACACGCCCGAGCCCCCCTTCCACCCGTTCTGCGCGTGCAGGCGCCGCCCGATCTTCCTCGACGAACCCAAGCGCAAGAAGCAAGCCGATCGGCGTCGCGCCCTCACCGACTACGCCAGGGGCGTCGGCGTCGACGTGGCCGCCACCATGCTCGACCGGGAGATCGCCGACCCCAACGATCACCCCGTCCTCACGCTCTTCAAGCAGTACCTCGTCGACTACCTCGCCGGTGGAACCAAAGCGCACCTGCTCGGCAGCTCGCCACGCTGGGGGCGCCTGATCGGGCGCACCGCCCTCAACTTCACGCTGCGGCACGGCCGCGATTACGTGATCAAGACCGCCGTCGACGCCGCCGCGTTGATCCAGAACACCCCCCGCGGCGTCCTCCTGCAAGCCATGACGCACCACCTCGCGCGCCACTACTACCTCGTGGGCCGCGAACGCCTCCGAACGATGTTCGCCCCCCGGCCGTACGGCGGCCGCGTTGGTGGCCCCCCAGGCGCGGGTAGCAGGCGAGGCCCCCCCGCGGCTCTCGTCGCGGACACGCGAGCAGTGAGCACCCTCACGCCCGAGATCATCGAGAACGCGGTCGAGTTGGAACGCGCGATGGTGCTCGCGCGCCAAGCGGGCGCGAAGCTCGGTCCGCCCCTCTCGCCCGCCGAGTTCGACGACAAGATCCGCACGCTCCTCAAGGACGCGATGGTGGGCGGTCGCCCCGTCACCGGCCACGGTGTCTTCCGGCCGAAGCCGGGAGAGAAGTGGACCGGCAACGAGATCCTCACGCAAGTCTTCGGTGACGGCCTACCGACCACGATCTCCGCCGAGCTGACGACCTGGCAGGCGGGCGGGCAGATCGCTCGGCCTCGGCCGAACCTGATCGGCACCGTCACCCCCGACGGCCGCGCGCTCGCCCCCGGGGCCAGGCACGAGGTCGAGTACCGCGTCTGGCCCGTGAGCGCCATCGACGCCGCCACCCTCGGTGGGGCTCCGGGGGAAGTCTTCCTCCCCCCCGGCGCGACACTGCGCCCGTTCGCGGTCCAGGAGGAACGCGGGCGCTGGGTGGTCGACTTCCGGGAGATGCCATCGTGGTCGAAGCCCCTCGCGTACGCGGACGACGAGATCACCGCCTGGGCCAACCTCCCCGTCGGCGTACCCCTCGAACCGAGCGCGGCGCAGGACCTCGTCGACGCCTGGCGTTCACTCTTCCCCCTCCCACCGATGCAAGCCGTCGAGCACATGCTCTTCGGTCTCCCCGTGAACCTGCAACGCGTCGGCATCACCGGCCGCGCGAACACCATCAACCTCTCGATCACCACCGACGCCTTCACCGCCACGCGCACCTTCACCCTGCGCGACGACGGGGTCCGCGTGAGCCACGACACCCTCCGAGTGATTCCCGACCGCCAGGGCGAGGGGCTCGCGCGATCGTTCCTCGCGAACAGCGTCTACCTGTACGAGGCGCTCGGCTTCAAGGCGATCGAGACGAACGCCTCCGCCCGCGGCGACGACGGCGGTGCTTACACCTGGGCGCGCTTCGGCTTCACGCCGCAGATCCCGGATTGGCAGGCCGTTCGTGATCGCAACGTCAGGGTGTGGCTCGAACAGAACCGCATCAACCTGACCGTCGCCGAGGTCAACCTGATCGAGGCCGCGCTCGCCAATCGCCACCCGCGAGCGCTCTGGGCGATCGCCGACCTACCCATCGGCCGCGAAGCGCTCCTCGGCGGCGCGGGCGTGGGATGGCGCGGGGTGCTCGACCTCACGGATCTGGAGGCGATGCAGCGCTTCAACGCCTACACGCGCCGCTTGCCCCTGGTGATGGAGCGCCAACAGATCGACCTATCCGAGGTCACGATCAGAAGCTACGCCCCCCCGCCGGATCCGCCACCCGCCATCACGCACGAGGACCAAGTCCGTTACCAGCTCGTCGAAAGCGAGTTCGCCGGGCCGAACGTGCGCAATGGCGACATCGACGTCAACGCCCAGCGTTGGGACGTCTTCGCGGGCGCCGATACGCCAGCCTCCCTCGTCGAGCGGCTCCGCAGCGCGCTCGCCGACATCAACCCGAACGTCTACGCCGGGCGCGACCTCGACACCGCGATCATCTCCTTCAGCGAGACCGGCCGCGCCCTCTACATGGACTACTACTTCCGGGTGGAGGGCGACGCCTTCGGCACCACGATCCAGCTCCGGCATGAGGGCGGGCGGTCGTACGTCGACAAGGTCCGCTTCTCGAACCCCGAGCGGATCCAGGAGTCCATCGACCTCCTGGGCGTGATCGAACGCGTCTTCCGCGACGAGCTTGGCTTCAACGGGATCAACGTTGACGTCGACAGCATCGAGAGGCTCCGCGGCGGGCTGGGCATGGGCCTGCAGGTGCCCGCGTACCAGCGTATCCGGTTGGATATCCACCTGCGCGAAACGATCACCGAGGGGCTCGCGGGGAGCCCACGCAACGCGCAACTCCTCGAAGCCTACCTAAGTGACTCGGACGACGTCGGGACCTACCTGCCCATCGCCGCCGCGCTCGAACCAACTTGGGCGATCACGCCGAGCGCCGCCTTTGCCCTGCAGACCACACCCCTCTCCCTCATCCTCCCGGTGCGGTCGTCGCCTCGGCGGCGCCTCTACGACGCGCTCTCCAGCTCGGGGGGAGGGCCGATCATTCGCGGCCTCCTCGATCGAGCCGAAGAGATCCGCATCGAGGCCATGGCGATCCCCCAGGGCGCCGACGTCCAGGGCGACATCACCTTCCCCGACGCCGCGCCCGCGGCCGCGCCGCTGCCCGATCGGAGCGGCTGGCCGACTGAGGCGCGCATCACCCAAATGCGCAGCGAATGGGGTGACGCCCCGACGACCGCCCAGGAGTTCCAGGACGTCTTCGGGCAGACGATGGATGATGTGCAGGTCGCCGTCTGGAATCAGCGCATCAACATCCGACCCGAGCAGTTCGTCGAGTACCTCTACCAGTTCGCGCCGCCCGAAATGGTCGGCGCCTACACCTGGAACTGGCGCATCGGGCACCAGGGGCACGTCGAGTTGGATCTGAGGACGACGGCGGGCGTGACCGGCGTCAGCATGGAGATGCGGCGCACCTTCGACTTCTCCCGGCACGGCGATCACAGCGTCTACCACGGCTACTACCGGGTCAGCCGCGACTCGGCGAGCCCCCTGCGTGGCGTCGCCCGCGCCGTCTTCTCGGGCTTCTGGGACATCTACGACCACATGGGCATCGCGCGAGTCGGCGTCTCCGCCTCCCTCTCTCGCGGCGGTTACGTCTGGGCGCGCTTCGGCTTCCTCCCCGACGGCAACATCTCCGACCTGGGCGACCGCATGGCGCAGCACCTGGGCTTCGACGCCGTCGCCGCAATCGCGCAGCACGTCGATCCGAACGAGATCGCCGCCACCCTCCGCGGCGCGGCGATCGCGGAGTACGCCGACGAGCTGGTCGACCTCTACGAGAGCGTGAGCGGCCCCGGCCTCTTCCAGGACCAACTGAGCGTCCTGGTCCCCACCGACCCCGACCGCGTCGCGGAGATCTTCCGGGAGGTCGATCTCGCCGTCACCCAAGCCGACATCGACGACGCCGTCGACGACGCCGCGAACGCGCTCATGGGCGCTCACAACTCGCCGATCGAGGCGCTCACCGCCGACTTCCTCGACCAGGAGGGCATCACCGGCTACCCCGACGAGCCGCGCATGCTCTGGGACATCGCCGACCACCTCCAGGGCGCCGACGTCCTCATGGGCCAAAGCTGGTCGGGCACGTTCGACATGAACGATCCCGACCAGCTCGACCGCTTCAACGGGTACGTGCGGCGCGGTCAGCCGTGGACGGACCTCCTCGACTACACCGAACAGATCACCGGCTCGCGCCACATGACCTTCTCCCTCAACCGCGCCAAGGTCGCCCGCGCACTCGCGCAACAGACGCCCGCCGTTCCCGACGCCCAACTCCCCGTGTGGGAGCCGGACCCCCTCCTCCAGCGCGGGCTCATGCCGAATGTCGGTGTCGCCCCGGCGGGCGTCGACCAGGCCTCCTTCGAGTTCATCGCTCGGCACGTCTGGCAGACCACGCCCACGCTCCAGGGCGGTTCCGCGGCCACACACACCGTGGGCAGGCTACGCGAGCGCGCGGCACACACGATGGAGGGGATGGTGGCGACCCTGAATGTCCCGCCCGCCGCCATCGAGCGCATGATCCTCCCCCCGAAGAGCTGGCCCGCCACGTTCCAGCTCGCCGCCGAGCCGGTCCACGCGGGAACGGTCGGGAGTCGCGGCGTCCAGTACGAGTTCGAGCTGAGCGCCGCCACGCCGAACCCCGAGTTTGACCCCGCCGCCACGCCGAACGCTGATACCAACCCCGAACGGCTCTCCATGCACGTGCTCCTGACGAGCACGCTCGGAACGGGCGAGACGCTCCCGACGACGGTGATCGACTTCGGCGCGAGCGCATACTTGCGCGTCACGCCCGCGCAGATGATCGAGTCGATCGGCGAGGCCTACCGCGTGGTCCGCGCCGTGACCGCCGAAGCGAGCAACGTCCAGATCTCGTTCGACACGCTCTCCTTCAGCCACCTCCTCACCCTCGACCTCGCGGATCCCGCGCGGATCCGCGGCATGTCCGAGCTGGGCTCGATCTTCGCGTGGGCGCCGCACGACCCCAACATGGTGAGCGCGTTGCGCTCGGGGCTCACCAACGCCCACTACTTCCTGCAGGGCCCGACCGGGAACGCTGGCATCGTCGACGACGCCACCTTGCGCCGCGTCGAGGCGCACGCGCTCGGGAGCGACATGGGTCGCTGGGTGATGATCGACGACCTCGCCCGGCACGGCGAGTACCGCGCCCTCGGTGAGATCGTCATGCAGGGAACCTGGGGCGGTCGGGTGACGCTCGATGTCGTGCGCGAGCGCGCCACGCACCTGATCCCAATGCGCCCCCTCTCCCAGCCGATCGTGCGCCTCCCCGAGCGCGTGCTCACCACGGCTGATCCCGAAGCCCAACGCGCTTGGGAGGCGGCGATCGGCCCCGCCTTCCCAACGCGCTCGGGCGGCGACATGAGCCTCCTGCAACAGCGCGAATCCGGCACCATCGACCTGTGGCTCTCGCAATCACAACGCGACGTGTGGCTCGCCGATCCCGGCCTCGCCGACGTGCAACGCCTGGCGGTGCTCGACATGATCGCAGGCCCCCGCGCCCCCATGGGGCAACCTCACGCGGATGTCGCGGCGACCTTCTACCACCTCCTCAACACTCCCGTGGCGCGGCACCTGAGCCCCGCCGAGCTGTGGCGCGGGTCGGGATTGCGCGATGTTCACCTCGACACCCTCGCCAACTCCTTCTCGGTCATGCTCTCGCCGCCCGGCCACCAGCTCGGCCGCATCGGCGTCCAGATCCAAGTGCCGCACGCCATCGACGAGCCGGTCCAGAGCGTGATCACCGGCTTGGGGGCCGCCCAAGCGATCCTGACCCGCGCTGAAGTGATCGGCCTGGTCGCGAGCGTGGCCGAGGCGGCGTACACCGTCAACCGGCACCGCATGGGTGGTCGGAGCCGCGCGCAGCTCGCCCTCAACGTGTACGACGGCGAGATCGCCGAGCGGTTGATGCGCGTCTTCTTCGAGCCGGTCGACCCGGTGCAGATCGAGATGGTCCTCACGCAGATGAAGGTCGTCGCCGAGCGTTCGATGGGTCGCACGCAAGCGAGCGGCGACACTGACGCCTGGAACCGCTATCGCAACGTGGTCGAGCGGCTCGAATACTACATCCACGGGACCGACGACCTCGCCACCCGACAGGGGGCCTTCACGAGCCCGAACCACTACATGGCCGGGATCGTTCGCACGGCCATCGACGAGCTGGGGCTCGACATCCACCTGCGCGCCACCGGCATCACGGTCGGCGCCTCCGACCGGATCCGCGATCAGGTCGACCGGATCCTCGACCCGACCTACGGTTCGCGCCTTGAAGTCAGCCTCCCCCCCGGCCTCGATGGCGTGATCACGACCACCAACTACCGAGCGGACGCCGCCGTCGCCGCCGATGATCTCCTCCGCGACGCTCGCGCGGGGCTCGACCTCGAACGCTGGAACGCCGATCCCGTCCTGCGGCAAGACCAGGCCTTTCCCACCATCGTCACGGAACGCGCGGCGCGGCCACCCCTCGTCCGCCGCGCTGGCGTTCCCGTCGCGATGGGGCTCGACGAGGTTGGCCTGCAGGGCCTCGGCACGCTGATCAACCTCGGCAACCGCACGACCACCCCCTTCGCCGCGATCGTCGGTGCGGGAACCGAGCCGTTCAACACCGAGAGCGTCTTCCTGCAGCTCCGTCGCATGTTCGACCTCGACACCCTCTACGGGCGCGGGCCCATGGAGCAGCTCACCGGCTTGCGCGCGGTCTTCGACGAGTCCGCGGCGGTCCTGGCCGTCAGGGGCACCCCGCTACTCGGCTTCGTCAACCTCGATCGGTTGATGTCCGGTAGTAAACCCTTCGTCAACCCGTCACCCACCTACCCCGACGCCGTCGCCCCCAACGATCACACGGACCTCCCGGGCTATCGCCCCATCGGGCGCTGGGACACATCGAACGACGTGATGGGCGTGATCATCCACGAACACGCGCACATCGCCACGACCAGGGTGCTTCACGAGGTCAAGGAGGGCGTGGCGCACGCTCGCACGAGCGCGGGCCCGCACGACGACGCCATCCGGGATTGGGTCGCCCAGGTAGTAGCGGTCGACCTGAGCGTGCCATCGCACACGGCCCTCCGCGTGCTCTTTCCCTCCGATTACGTCTTCAACACCTACATCCACGAGCGTGAGGTCGATAGGCAGTACCGCGAGATCGCCACGTTTGCGAACCTCGTCCCACCACCGCCGCTCTACCCGGACAAAGCGGTGAACGAAATGATCGCGGAGAGCTTCACCGCGATGGCGATCGACGCCGATCGCTTCCGTCGCGAGCATCCCCTCCTCGCGAACATCGTGGATCTCGTCCTGGTCGAGGCGGGCACCCCGATCATCTGGCCCGCACCCGGTGAGTTGCGGCGAGTCAATCGCGGCGCCAAGCCGCCGGTCCCGGCGGTCACGCTCGCCCCCCCCGAGCGACCCGTGACGCGCTGGTCGGCTGGGACCCACGACCCCCTCACCGTCCCCCGCCTCCCCCCCTTGCCCATCCCCGAAACCGACGAAATCGCGCTCGCCCTCGTTCACGGCGCGGCCCACCAGGCCGCCCTCACCGCGATGGAGGAGGGCACCGGCATCGTCGTGGTCAATATCGACGCCGTTCAACCGCCGACCCCCACCGCAGAGCGCCGCGGTGGAGTGACGGTCAGCGCTCTCTCCCGGCATCTGTCGCCCCTCCCCGGCCCACCCCAGGATCCGGTCGCGTGGTTCGCGGGCCTGAAGGAGACGCTCCGCCCGGGCGGCCTGCTCGTCGCCTACACCCAGAACGTTCACGTGACCCCAGCGACGGGCCAACCGATCGGCAACCTGCTCGACACGCCCGCCGAACGCGCCGCCCTAGAGAGCAACTTCGCCTACGTCATGCACGTGCACCAGCTCCCCAACGGCCTCAACGTCTGGATGGCGAGCGACGATCGGGCGCGACTCACCGCGGCTACTGCCGAGTTCGCCGCCCGCTACAACCCGCACCCCCGCCCGGGCGCGATCCCCCCCGGCTCACCCCTCGCGGGGTTGCGCTCACACCCCCTGCGCTTCGACACGGAGATCAACGAAACCTTCTCGTACGGCGACGCAGCGCTCTATCACGGCACCCGCATCGACATGGCGCTGCGAATCGAGGAGGAGGGCCTGCTCCCCCGCACGGGCGACCTCACCGAGTCGGTCTACAGCGACTACCCCGGCCAGGTGATCCCCGGCGCCGCCTTCTTCGTCCAGGAGGACCGCCTCGACGCTTTCATCGTCAACCTGATCGCGATGCGCTACCACGTCGGCCAGAAGCTCGATACGGACATCTCGAAGGTCACGCTGCGCGACGTCCTCGAACACGGCGCGCTGATCGTCGTCGAGCGGTACGACCCGGAGGAAGTCTTCCAGCGCAACTGGGAGGGGTGGGACGACGACGAGGGCGAGGAGCGCGCCCTCTTCGTCGACCTCAACGGCGCGCCGGTCAACGCGTCGCGCTTCGAGGGGTTGGTCCAGATCGAGGAGGAGGACATCTTCTCGCTCGAACCCCTCCCGGCGAGCGACATCCTCGTCGGCCAACGCCTCCTCGACTTCTTCCTCACCACCGAACAGCGCCGCACGTCGGTCGAGGAGGCCTTCCCCGGTCAGCTCGACGACATGTACGCCCGCGATCCCCTCTTCCCGGACGTCCCCCCCGAAGCGAAGCGCAACATCTTCGCTGACGTCTACACCCCCGTGCAACTCCTGGAGCGCGCTATCGAGGAGCAGGGCTTCACCCGGCCGAGCATCCTCGACGACCTCGGCATCGGCCCCGCCGCCCACTGGCCGAGCGTGCGTGAGGGGGCGAACGTGATCGAGCTGGCCGACCTCCTGGCGCTCGACCGGACCATCACACCGCGCCTCACCCCCGCCGAGGCCGCCCTCTACACACCCACGTACCTCGCCGCGCGTTACGGTTATCAAGCGGTCGCCTTCGGTGGGATGTATGCTGTTCTGGACGTCGACGCGGAGCCGGAAGTGGAGGCGGCAGCGTTGATCGGTGGCACGCGGAGACAGCTCGAACAGATCCGTAGCGCCAACCCCGACGTCGAGTTCCGCTACCTGCGTTATGGAGGACGATAGTGATCGAATACGGCAACGAAAACGAAACCATGGAGTTACTCTTTGCTGCGTTGACCGACATGAAAGTGCGCATCGGCAAAGCCGCCTACACGGGCACCCTCACCGAGGAGATGTTCGATCGTGAGGCCGCGAGCTTCAAGGCGCTGCACGAGGAGCACCGTGGGGACTACCGGATGATGCGCCTCGTGCGCAGCCACCGCGAGGACTTCGGCGACTTCAGCGCGCAAGCGATCCACGATTGGATCAACCGCGGCCGCCTGAACGATAGCGAGGAGAGGACCTGATGGCGAAACGGGAACGATCCCCCGAGGAGGAGGCCCGGTGGCTCGCGTGGACCGCCAAGATGCGCGCGTACTACGCCGAGACGTACCCCGGCAAGGTCGAGAGCGGCCTCGACATGATCGACGAGAATAACGAGGGCGAGCTACTGATCTCTCTCGGCCACATCGTTCGGCTGATGAAGAGCGGGCGCACGTACGGCGAGGCGGTCCAGCTCTTCGGGATCCGCGGCCACCCCTACTTCGCGGAGTTCTGGGCCCCGACCCCCCTGTGGGGGGATGCGAAGTGGGCCGACGAGACACGCAAGCGCCTCGCCAAGGAACCGGAGTAGCGGTACCCTTCACGGGCGTGACTCGCTCACGCTCCCTGGAACGACCTACCGCCCTCGGGATACCTCGCTCGGGGGCGGTAGCTGTGCGGCAACCGCCTTTACAACTTCACGGTCGTCACGTATCCTCCACGCGATCCAGGCAGGGACACCCATGGCGGCGTCATGGACGGCCCCGCGTAGCGTCAACCCCAACCACGCCGGTGGCGTGCGGGCCGATGGCCCAGACCGGAGACCCAACCATGACGATCAAGGTCGGCAAGCCCCCCGCAGGCCTGAAGGGCGACGAGATCGACGCGTGGTACGCCGAGGCGTACCGCGATGCGTACGAATCGGCCTCCTTCAAGCAGCGTGAAGCGAAGCGCGAAGCCGAAACGGCCTTAGAGGCCATGACGAAAGAGCGCGACGAGCTGACGAAGCGCGTCCCAGGCGACGACGCCGTCCTCCTCAAGGGCGACGACGTGAAGCGCTGGGAGGAGCTGACCAAGCTCGACGTGGACGCCCTCAAGGCGTCGGCGTTGAAGGGCGAGAAGATCGCTCGGCAGACGTTCCTCACCGCCGTGGCTGAAGCCGAGGGCTTCAACCCCAAGACCTTCGCCGAGCTGGTCGAGCTGCGTGGCGTCAAGATCGACGCCGAGGAGAAGGACGGCGTCGTCGCCTACTCCATCGCGCTCACCCAAGACGGCAAGGAATCTCGGGTCGCCGTGCGCGAGCACTTCGAGCACGCTTTCGCGGATTGGCTTCCCGCCCTCGACGTCGCTCCCGGCGACAGTCGTCGCCCGCCCCCCACGTTCACGCCCGCAGGCGGCCGCCTCCCCACGCCCCCACGACTCAAGCCCGGGGACGTGCAAGCCGACTTCGTCGCGAAGCGCAACGCGGAGGCCGTGAAGTCGACGAACGTCGTCACACGCGCACTCACAGGAGGTAAGTCCTAACCATGCCCACGTACAACATCGGGCGACCGAAGTTCGTCGCTCACGAAGGCAGCGTGATGCTCTACGGTACCGGCGTCCAGATCGACTGGGCCACCGTCACCGCGGACGGGAACGGCGTCAAGAAGATGCTGTCCGGTACGCTGCTCCACATCGACCCCACGACGCAGCTCGCGCAAGCCGCCGACACCGGCGGTACGCCCGACGCGCCCGCCAGCGCCATCCTCGTGTCGGACGTCAGCGATACCCCCGGCCAAAATAAGGGGTTTCACGGCGCCTACGTCGGCGGCGTGTTCTACGAGAACCTCATGGCGACGCCCCCCACCGCGGGTGACAAGACGGCCCTCGGGTCGCGCTTCGTCTTCCAGGTCTACGCTGATTCGAGGCTCGACTAATGCGCTTCGATCTCCGGCACTACATCAACAATCTCGACGGCGACGTGATGCACCAGCTCGCCAACGGCGTGCCCGATGGCGAAATGCTGTGGGCCACGTTCCTGCCCGAGCAAGCGCGCGACACCTACCGGATCGACGACTCCCAGATGGTCGTCTACTCGACGATGGCTGGCATCGTCGGTCGGGACTCGCCGTACGCGCCCGGCGGGGTCGTGGTCGCGAGCGACTTCAAGGAAGACGTCGTGAAGTGGTCGATCGAGGCCGCGCTCGGCGAGAACCAGATGATCAAGCTCCAGGAGCTTGCCAGGAAGATCGACATGGGCTCGTCCTCGCCCCAAGCGATGGTCGAGACCCTCCTCAACTTCTCGGACAAGATCATCGGCCAGTCGCTCCGCGACGGTCTGGAGTACGCCCGCGGTCGCGCGATCCAGGACGGCTCGCTCGACTGGACCTTCAACGGCAAGCGGCTCCAGGCCGACTACAACTACCCCGCCGGGCACGTGATCGCCCGCGCGGCCGACGCCGGTGGCGACTGGGGCGGCCCCAACTCGACCTTCTGGGCCGACATCGAGCACGCTCGTCGCCTGCTCGACCGCCAAGTGCGCGTGATCGTCATGACCACGAACACCCTCAACCGGATCATGGCGAACCCGGAAAATAAGCTCCAGGTCACGGAGTTGGCTCGCTCGCGCTACACGGCCAGCTACTCCCTCAAGCAAGTTGCGCAGATCGGGTACGCGAACGTCGTGCCCGAGGACTACCGCTCGCAGGTGGAGATCGTCACCTACGACCGCAACTTCACGCTCTTCGATCCCGACTCCGCGGACGCGATGAAGCACGTCCCGGCGATGGACGACGACCGAGTGATCATCATGGGGCAACCCACGGGCATCCGCTTCGAGGTCGGCTCCACCGAGCTGCCCGAGTACGCGTACGGCTACACGCACGTGGCGCCCACCGTCGAGGGCGGCGGCTCGTCCGGGCGCTGGATGCGCGTCTACACCCCCGAGGATCAGCCCTGGCGGCTGATCGGTCAGGGCGTCATGAACGCTCTGCCGGTGATTCGCGAAGCACGCCGGATCGTGGTCTTCAACCTCACGCCGCAGGCCTGAGAGTCGCAATAGCCCCCCGGGGCGGAGAGAGGTAGGGCATGGCTGAAATCGTAGTGGTCGAAGCGAAGCTGGTCGCTCGGGTCGGCACCACCGCGGGGCGCTCCGTGGACGTCACGGGCGTCTTCGCGGTCGATCGCGACCGCATCGCGGCGACCCTCCGAGCCGCACCCCGCCGCATCACCGTCCTCGATCGGGGGCCCACGGACGACGAGATGGCAGCCGCGCGCTCGCGGGGACTGATCGGGGACTCGAACCCCGACGCCACCCCGAAAGAGGGCGCGGAGGCCACTCGGGCGACCGAAGATAGTGCCGCCCTCGAAGTCTCGGCCACACTCACGGCCAACGCTTCGGCAGAGGAGCCGGTGTACCTCACGGACCTGAACCGCGACGAGCTGCTCGTCACCGTCGAAGCCCTCGGGCTCCCCGCCAAAGGCAACATGCCCACCCTGATCAAGTCGATCCGGGACCTGGCGGCCGAGAAGGGCGTCGAGAGCGAGGACGTCAACGAGATCGTCGCCGGGATCCTCGCGAAGGAGTCGACTGAGTGAGCCTCGTCCTCGCCACGGACTTCCCCCGCTGGACCCGCTCGAAGCTGGGACTCCCCCCAGATGGGGATCTCGCCTACGAGATCGAGGTGGCGATCGACCGGGCCGTGGACCACGTCCGCGACCTGATCGGGGTGGCGGCGTACGACGCCCTCGCCCTGGACACGGTGGCGAACACCCCCAGACGCAAGCGCCTCAAGCGCGCTCTCGTCGCCCTGATCGAAAGCCGCCTGCACGACCTAGCGGCCGAGCACGCTGGCGCACGGGTCGGCTCGACCACGCAAGGGCGCCGATCGAAGACGTTCGGCACCGAAGCGATCACGACCTCGCGCCGCGCGAGTTCGCGCGCCTTCAGTGATTACGCTACCGAGATGTTCGCCCTCGGCCACACAGTCCGACCCGAGGCGACGTCGATCCACTACACGGTGGTGGAGCGCTGATGGAGCTGATCGAGGAGCGACTGAAGCCTTACGTCGCCTCGCGGACCCTCTTCGGGACCATGGGACCGACGGGGCTCCAGTCGCCGCCCTCCACGACGACCCTCACCGTCAACATCGACATCCAAGAGTCGGGCGGACCCCGCTTCGAGGGCGGCACCCTCGTGCGCAACACCGGCGCCTACGTCGGCTTCAGCTACGACGCCCTCGCCATCCACGATCGCCTCCTCGCCACCCCCTACGGCGCCCTCGTCGTCGTCTCGGCGTACCTCTGGGACGACGAGGAGGGGGAACCCAACCACTACGAGATCGGCCTCGACCCGGCATGAAAGCCGACGTCTACACCTACCTCCACACCCGACTGGTGGCCGCCACCCCCGCGAGCGCCGACTACTACCCGCCCGATCGCGCGCCGGATCTCGCGACGCACCTCTCGAACGGGCGCACGTGGGTGAAGCTCTACGCGCCCACCGAGGACGGCGACGCCGCCCCCGTGCAGCACTACTCGATCATCGTCGACGTCGGCAACATCAGCCTCGAAGCCGCCCGCAGTGTCGCGGAGGGAATCCGCGCGTCCCTCGATCACGCGCTCCGCGCTCCCAGCCCCTTCCGTCGTCAACGCATCGTCGCGCTCGACGAGGGATCCTTCCACCGCGTGCAGTTCACCTACCGACTGCAACGCGCGACATAGAGGAGCACCCATGCCCTTCGTAGTCACAAACGCCGCCACGGCTCCCTCCGCGGATCCCGTGGCGGTCCTCGGCCTCCGGTCCTACTTCCGTGGGGATGCGAACGCCTGGCACGACTTCGGCCACGTGCGCGCCCCCCAGCGCGAGCAAGACCTCACCGAGCTGGAGATCAAGAGCGCTCGCCTGGGGCGCCTCGCCGTGATCAAGAAGGTCACGACCGAAGCCTCCCTGGAGTTCACGTTCGAGTCCATCAGCGTCTTCGACCAGGCGACCGTCGCGCTGCACTCGGGTGGTCCCGCGGGCGATGGCGTGATCGGTGCGGGCGCCTTCTACGCCACCGAGGAGTTCCTCGGCACCCCCGGCCAGCTCCTCCTGGTGAAGCCGAACGCCGAGGCGGGCGGCATGGCGTTGATCCAGTTCTACCCGAACGTCCTCATGAAGGGCGACGGTGAGGAGGGCGCCGACGGTGAGAACGAATCCAGCCTCACCTTCCGAGTGACGATCCTCCCGGACGAGGACTACGTGGTCCCCGCTGGAATCGCCGTCGCAACACCCGCCGCGCCCTTCGGCTTCCGGTACGCGACGCCCGCCGCGAGCGTCGACGCCGCGATCGACGCGATCTCCGATGGTGCCAACCCCGCCTGATCGGCGTGAGCACGCTCGACCGTGGGGG
>JACCWH010000122.1 GCA_013697735.1 Trueperaceae bacterium
GCGAGCAGCAGGGCGAGCACCACGATCGTGGAACCGAGGAGCACGACGAGCGCTTGGAAGCCGCGGTCGCCGAGCCCTCGGTAGAGGGCGCCGGTCGGGCGGCGGATGATCTCGCTGGTGGTCAGGGGTCGCTGCACGTGGCCTTCACTCTCCCCGCGCCATGTCATGGGCGTGTCATGAAGAAGGTCGGGACCGACGCCGAGAAACGGCGTCGATCCCGACCCGGGGGCTCCGCGAAAGGCCTAGTAGCCGGCGTCCGCGAGCACCTGCGCGCCCAGGTCCTCGCCCTGCCACTTGATGGCGCGGATCATGTCGAGGTTGAGCGCGAGCACCGCAGCGGGGATCCGCGCGAACGAGAGCGGCTCCGAGAGGTCCTGGCCATCCGTGATCGCCCAGAGGACGAACTTGAGCAGCTCCTCGGCCTGCGCACGCGAGGTGATCGCGTTGTTTGCGTCGAGGTTCTCGTACATGAGCATCCACGCGAACCCAGCGATGGGATAGCCGTCCTGCGCGTCCGTGTCCGTCACGAGCACGCGCGTGTCGGCCGGGAGTGTGATGTCGGCAGCGAGGGAGGTTGCGGCGAGGCTCGGTTCGATCACGTTGCCCGAGTTGTTCTCGACGAAGCCGTAGGCGATGTCGTTCAGCGCTGCGTAGACGAGGCTGTTGTAGCCGATCGCCCCGGGCGTGTTCTGGACGACGCCCGCGACGCCCTCGTTACCGTTGCCGCCGATGCCGGTCGGCCAGTTCACCGAGGTGGCGAAGCCGACGCGATCTGCCCAGCTCGGCGACACCTTCGTCAGGTAGTTCGTGAAGATGTTCGTGGTGCCGGAGCCGTCGGAGCGGTGGACGACGGTGATCGGCAGGGGCGGGAAGCGGACGTCGGGGTTCAGGAGGGCGATCTGCGGATCGGCCCAGCTCGTGATGGTGCCGAGGAAGATCTCGGCGATCGTGTCGCCGTCGAAGACGACGCCCGTGGCGACGCCGGGGAGGTTGTAGGTGACGACCACGTCACCGAGCGTGATCGGCATGTTGAAGGCGACGCCGCCGCCCGCGTCGGCGATCGCGGCGAGCGCCTCATCGCTGAGGAACGCCTCGGTCATCCCGAACATCACGGTCTGCTCCGTGAACTGACGGATGCCGCCGCCGGACCCGATCGACTGGTAGTTCACGGTGACGCGGCCGTCGGTCAGGTCGCGGTAGTCGTCCGCCATGGCGGTGACGAGCGGCGCCGGAAAGGTCGCGCCCGCGCCGAGGAGCTCGACGTTCTGGGCCGTACCGGCAGAGACGAGGGCGAGACTCAGGGTCAGCGCGAGGGATATGACACGTGTACGCATGCAGTCCTCCAATGGCTGCGACGCTTCGTCCCGAGGCTCTCGGGCGGGGCGATCGCATGAACGCCCTCACGCTAGTGGGGTTGCGTCATGGCTTCGTCAAGAGGCGGCGATGCGCGCCGCGCGAGCTGCAGCGGCCACGGTCGCCGCACGTCACGCCGCCCCTGGACGACACCGTGGTAGCTTGATGACCCACACATCGCGTCCGTCCGTGCAAGCGTCGCACGGCGACAAGGAGGTCACCATGATCGTTCACCCGTTGAGGACACTCGCCCTCGCTACGCTGCTGCTGTCGTTCGCGGCGGCGACCGCACAGGAATTCGATTGGGAGCGCTACGAAGGGACGGACATCCGGTTCATGATGAACCGCCACCCCTTCACCGACTGGCTGGAGCCGCTCGTGCCGGAGTTCGAGGCACTGACCGGCATCAACGTGACGCTCGAAGTGTTCCCCGAGGATCAGTTCCGCCAGCGGCGCATCCTCGAGGTCAGCAGCGGCGCATCGACCCTCGACGGCTACATGGTGATGCCGGGCCAGGTCGGTGCGCAGTATCTCGGCGCGAACTGGATCCGGTTCATCGACGACCTGATCGCCGATCCCAGCCTCACGATGCCCGAACTAGACGTGGACGATTTCTTCGGCGGCGCGCTCTCCACCTTCGAGGAGGACGGGCGCCTGTACGGTCTGCCGCTGCAGATCGAGTCGAGCCTGCTCTTCTACCGCGAGGATCTGTTCGAGCAAGCGGGGCTCGAGGGCCCGCCCGAGACCCTCGAGGAGCTGCGCGAGTACGCCGCGGCGCTCGACGAGCCCGAACGCGCCGGCTTCGCCATGCGCGGCCGTGGCGCGGCCGCCACCAGCCAGATCGTCAACCTCCTCTACTCGTTCGGTGGGGAGTGGCTCGACGCGGACGGCCGCTCCGCGCTCGCCAGCCAGGAGAGCCAGGAGGCGCTCCGCTACTACGCCGACCTGCTGCGCGACTACGGCCCGCCCGGACCGGCGACGCTCCACTGGGCCGAGGTCACGAGCCTCTACGCGCAGGACCAGGTGGCGATGATCTTCGACGCCAACGTGTTCCGGTCGATCATGGAGGATCCGGCCCAGGCGCTCGACGTCGTGCGCGAGAACACCCGCTACGCGCCGCTCCCTGCGGGACCCGCGGGCAGCGTGCCCGGCGTCCTCGTCTGGGGCCTCGCCATCAACCACGCCTCGCAGAACCCCGAGGCGGCGTGGTACTTCATCCAATGGGCGCTCTCGAAGGAGAACCAGATCGACACGCTCATGGCGGGCGTACCCGCCGCGCGCGCGTCCGCATGGGACGACGAGCAGTTCCAGGCGACGGCTCCCGCCGACTGGATCGACGCCTCGCAGCGTTCCTTCGACATGGGTCAGCCGTTCTGGAACCCGCCCGTGGTGCCGGTCGCCGAAGTGCGCGACGCCTACGGCCTGGCGATCGTCGCGGCCCTCGAGGGCCAGGACGTCGCGCAGGTCCTCCAGCAGGCCGCTGAGGAGATGGACCGTATCGTCGAGCGCGCAGGGCGCTGAGTCACAGAGGTTCGTGAGTCGGGGTCGGGGGGAGCCATCCTCCCGACCCCGCGTCCCGGAGAGGCCCCGTGAAGAGCGCAGCTGATTTCATCGACCGCTACGCACGGTACGTGTTCCCCCTGCCCGCCGTCCTGGCGATCGTGGTGCTGATCGTCGCCCCCGTCCTCACCAACTTCGTGCTCTCCACCTACGACTACTTCGTCGGGGGCCGCCCGATCTTCATCGGCGTCGAGAACTACACCCGCGCCTTCGGGGACGCCCGCGTCTGGAACGGCATCCGCAACACCTTCTATTTCACCTTCACGGCCGTGCCGCTCCAGCTCCTCCTCGGGCTCGGCATCGCGGTGCTGTTCAACCGCGAATTCTTCGGCAGGCCGCTCGCGCGCACGATCATCTTGCTCCCGATGGTGGCGACGCCGGTCGCCATCGCACTCATCTGGGCGCTCATGTTCAACCCCAGCCTGGGTGTCCTGAACTACTTCCTCGAGAGTCTCGGTCTGGAGCGCTCGCTCTGGGTCGCCCAGCGCAGTCTCGCCATCCCGTCGCTGGTGCTCGTCGACACCTGGCAGTGGTCGCCGATGATCGCGCTCATCCTGCTCGCGGCGCTGCAAGGCGTCCCGATCGAGCACTACGAGGCGGCGCGCATCGACGGCGCGAGCGGCTGGCAGTCGTTCTGGCACATCACGCTGCCCGGCATCCGCTCGGCCATCGTGGTGGCGCTCATCCTCCGGAGCGTCGATGCGCTCAAGACGTTCGACATCATCTACGTGATCACCGAGGGAGGTCCCGGCATCGCCTCCGAGACGCTCAACGTGCTCGCATTCAAGACCGGCTTCCAGTTCTTCCACGCCGGCTACGCGGCGACGCTGCTGATCTTCCTGATGACGATCGTGCTGGCGATCGCGTACCTCCTCAACATCGTGAGGCGTCGGACGTGAGCGGCTCCTCGGCCACCACGAGTCGCGCCCCCGCAGACGACGCCGGTCGGCGCGCGCGGCGGGCCAAGACCGTCAGGACGGTCGGTACCTATCTCCTGATCCTCGCCGTCCTCGTCGTGATGCTGTTCCCGTTCTATTGGATGATCCTCACCAGCCTCCGCACCCAGGTCGACAACGTCAGCCGCGTGCCCGTCTGGATCTTCACTCCGACGCTCGAGAACTATCAGAACGTCATCGCGCGCAACAACTTCCTCGAGTTCACCTGGAACTCGTTCGTCATCGCGGCGCTCTCCACCGGCATCGGCCTCTTGCTCGGGCTGCCGGCCGCCTACTCGATCGCGCGCTTCAAGCAGGAGGGCCTCGCGCTCGCCATCCTCGTCGCCCGGCTGACGCCCTACATCACCTACCTCGTGCCCTGGTACCTGGCGTTCCGGGCGCTGGGACTCATCGACACCTACGTGGCGCTGACGCTCACGCACCTGATCGTCGGCATGCCGCTCATCATCTGGATCATGATCAGCTTCTTCGAGAACGTTCCCCAGGAACTCGAGGAGTCGGCGTTCGTCGACGGCGCGTCGCGGATCGGCGCCTTCGTCCGAATCATCCTGCCGCTCTCCACGCCCGGCATCGTGGCGGCGAGCATCCTCGCCTTCATCTTCAGCTGGAACCAGTTCCTCTTCAGCCTCGTGCTGTCGGGGCCCAACACGCGGCCGGTCCCGGTGGCGGTCTTCAACTTCATCTCCTACGGACAGATCGACTTCGGCGGGCTCGGCGCGGCGGCGGTGCTGATCACGCTGCCGGTCGTCGTCCTCACCCTCGTCATCCAGCGCTGGATCGTCACGGGACTGACGATGGGCGCCGTGAAAGGCTGAGGCATGCTGGCCCTCCAGAAGATCGCGATCGGCGAGGAGCGTCTCGAACTCCGCGAGGTGCCCGAGCCGGAGGTTCGGCCGGGTCACGTCGTGCTCGACGTGGCTGCGGCTGGCATATGCGGCACGGACCTGCACATCATGAAGGACGAGTACCGCTCCGAACCGCCCGTGACGCTCGGGCACGAGGTGGCCGGCACCATCGCCGCGGTCGGCGAGGGGGTGCTCGGCTGGCACGTCGGCCAACGCGTCGTCTCGGAGACCTACTTCTCCGTGTGCGGCCGGTGCGAGTCCTGCCGGACGGGGCGCCCCAACCTCTGCGCTCGGCGCCGATCGATCGGCTCCTTCGAGCCAGGCGGCTTCGCGAAGCGGGTGTTGGTGCCGGCGACGAACCTTCACGCACTGCCCGACGCGCTCGGCTTCCCCGAGGCGGCCCTCGTCGAGCCGCTCGCGTGCGTCGTGCGCGGCATGCTCGAGCTCAACGACGTGCAGGCGGGAGACCGCGTCGTGATCACCGGGCCGGGGCCGATCGGCTTGCTGGCGCTGCAGGTTGCCAAGGCGTCGGGCGCCCGGGTGGTCATGCTCGGCACCGCTGCCGACACGGCGCGCCTCGCGTTGGCGCGGCGCCTCGGCGCGGACGCCGTGCTCGCCGTCGAGGCCGCGGACACGCTCGACGTGGCCGTCGCCGACGCGCTGGGTGGTCCGGCCGACGTCGCCATCGAGTGCTCGGGCGCCGCACCCGCGGCGGGCCTGCTGCTCCGGTTGGTGAAGAAGGCGGGCCGCTACGTGCAGGTCGGGCTCTACGGAACGGCCATCAGCCTCGACATGGATCAGGTCTGCTACAAGGAGCTGCGCGTCAGCGGCTCCTTCGCCACCACCCCGAGCTCCTGGTACCGCGCCTTGGCGCTGGCCGAAACCGGAGCGGTCTCGCTCGCGGCGGTCGTCGGCTCCACGTTCGCCCTCCATGACTGGCAGCGCGCCTTCGACGCCGTCACGCAGCGGGTGCCGGGCAAGGTGCTGCTGATCCCCTGAAGCGGCATGACCCCGAGGCTCATTTCCAGAGCGGCCCGGTCGGTCCGTACGGTAGCCAGGCGAGCGCCACGACCCGCATCGAGATGGCGTTGAGGTTCGGTCGCACCGCCACCTCATCGAGGGGCGCCTCGCCGACGGGGGCGTCCTCGAGCCGGTGCAGCTCGGCCCGGAGTTCGTGCTCGAGCTCGTCGACCTGCGCCCGGACCGCCGCCACCGTCTCGCCCGCCATGGTGTTCTCCTGCCTCGTCTGCGCCACCCGGCCGGCGCCCCGCGCGGCCGTGCTGGCGCGTCCGAGCTGGCCCTTCGCGTTGCCTCCCATCATCGCTCCGAGGAGGCCGCCCAGCACGGCTACGCCGGTGTTCAGGATCGCCTGTTGCGACTGCGCCGCGCGCCGCGTGGCCGCCTGCTCGGCCCGCCGAAGCCGGTCCTGGAGTGTGCGGAAGCGCGACTCGTAGCGCTGCCGGATGTGGTCGGCCTGCGCGTCGCGCGCCTCGCGCGAGCGCTCCGAGAGCCGTATCCGGAAGTCGCGTTCCGACTCGCCCGCGTTCGACACGAGCTTCATCTCCTTCGACTCGTACACGACGATCGGCTGGCTCGATTGGATCCAGCGCACCAGTTCACGCGACCAGAGCGTGTAGCTCCGTGCCCGCGTAGCCTCGGCGGGCAGGGCCGCGTACGCCGCGCCCGCGACCGGCTCACCGTCGAGGAGGTCGAGCGGGAGATCCACCGCTTCGACGCGTTCGGCCGAGAACGGGATCGGCCCCGCGTCGAGCGGCGCGAGCAGCTGCAGCGAACGGCTCTGATCGACCCCGAGGCGCGCCTGCGCGTACCGCGCCTCCGCCACGCCCAGCACCGCTGGTCGGTACGTCAGCCCCTCGGAGCGCGCGACGGGCGCCACGAAGAATTGACGCACGTCTGGCGGCAGCAGCGGACGGGCTGAGGCGGGAGCGGGAGCGGGCGGGGCCCCGGGAGGGGGCGCTGCGGACGCGGCGAGGTCCGCCGACGTGGCCCCGCTCGCCGGGTCGAGCGTCCGGATCTGCGCCAGCGTCATCGGGCCCGCCAGGTAGCTCATCGCCCAGCGCGTCTGGAACAACGTCGGCGCGTCACGATGCACGCTGTGCATCAGGAAGGTGCGTTGGCTCAGGCCCGAGATGAGGCGATCGAGATCCGCGCGCGGGACCGGGTTCGAGCCGGCCATCGCTCCGTCGAGCGCGTCGAGCACGCGCGCCTTGTCGCGATCGGTCTGCAAGCGGCCGATGAACCAGGTGCCGGTGTTGCCGAGCCCCTTGTAGTCGAGGTCGACAGGGTTCTGCGTGGCCACCACCACCCCGAGTCCATACGCGCGCGCCTGCTTGAGCAGCGTCAGCATCGGCCCTTTCGATGGCGGATTGGCGGTGGGCGGGAAGAACCCGAACACCTCGTCCATGTAGAGGAGCGCGCGCAGCGTGGTGGTCCCCGGCTGCGACCGCGTCCACGCCAGCACGGCCGAGAGCAGCATCGTGACGAAGAACATCCGCTCGGCGTCGCCGAGGTGCGCGATCGAGAAGATCGAGACGCGCGGCTTGCCGGTCTGGGTGTAGAGCAGCGAGGCGATGTCCAGCGGCTCGCCCTCCATCCACGCCCGGAAGCCAGGCGAGGCGAGCAGGGCGTTCAGTTGCATCGCCAGCGCGAAGCGGTCCTTCGCCGGATAGAACGACTCCAGCTCCATGACGCCCAGGCGCGTGAAGGTCGGCTGCTGGATGGCCTGGATCAACGATCCCAGGTCGAGGCTACGCCCGTGGCGCCATGCGTCGTCGAGGATGGTGCTCAGGAGGATGTGCTCGCGGCTACGCACCGGATCGGCGTCGACGCCAAGGAGACCGAGCAGGCCCGTCACCGAGCTCTGGACGCGCTCGCGGAACGCGTCGGCGTCATCGATCGACGCCTGCGGCGGGGCGTCGAACGAGCGCAGCACCGACACCGGGATGCCGGCCGCGCTGCCGGGCGTATAGACCGAGAACTCGGCGTGCTCACGCAGGCGCCGCACGCGTTCGCCGTCCTGCCCCCACAGCGCCAGGCCCGCGCGCCAGCTCTCGGCCTGCTGGGCCGCGTAGGTGTCTGGGTCGACGCCACGCTGCCGGGCGACGTCCTCGTTCAGCCAGGGCCGGAAGTCGCTCGGCGCAAGGTCCGGGAACGTGAGCAGCAGGTTCGGCAGGTCGCCCTTCGGGTCGATCGCGATCACCGGGATCCGATCGATGGCCGCCTCCTCGATGAGCCCGACACCGAGCCCGGTCTTGCCGCTGCCGGTCATGCCGATGATCACGCCGTGGGTGGTCAGATCGCGTGCGTCGAGCAGCAGCATGCCGCTGCGCTCGCCGCTGGTCGCGTCGAGCTCGCCGCCGAGGTAGAAGGCGCCGAGCTTCTCGAAGTCGTGGTCCACGGTGGTCTCCTCGGTGGTCCGATGCGTCGTGGGTCTTCCCACTCAGCCTACGCGCCCGACGGCCGCCACACGCAGCGCGGACCGGCGACGGCTAGGCCGGCAACACGTGTACGGAGCGCGCCGACGGCGTCACCCCGACCTCGTCGTCGACGCCCGGAAGCCCCACCTCGGCCGCGTTCGGAACGTCGATGAGCCAACTCCCTTGCCCCGGCACGTCCACCACGACCTCGCCGAGGCTCCCTAGGAAGGCGGTGCGTGCGACGCGGCCGCGCAGGCTCCCGCCGCCCGTCTGGTGCAGCGTCAGCGCCTCGGGACGGACCACCGCCGTGACCGCCGATCCGGCCGGGTGCGGCACGCCGTTCGGAACGTCGACCCGCACGCCCGCGACCTCGATCGCGGTGCCGTCGAGCGCACGCCCCTCGAGGAAGTTGGCCTTGCCGATGAAGTCGGCCACGAAGCGGCTGGCGGGGCGGGCGTAGACCTCGATCGGGTTCCCGACCTGCTCGACGCGCCCGGCGTTCATCACGACGACGACGTCCGAGAGCGCCATGGCCTCGACCTGATCGTGGGTGACGTAGACGCTCGTGATGCCGAGACGCTGCTGCAGGTCCCGGATCTCGACACGCATCTGGTCGCGGAGCTTGGCGTCGAGGTTCGACAGGGGCTCGTCGAAGAGGAGGAGCCGCGGCTCCATCACGATGCAGCGCGCGAGGGCCACGCGCTGCTGCTGGCCCCCCGAGAGTTGGCTCGGCGGACGCTTGGTCATCCCCTCGAGCCCGACGAGCCCGGCGACCGTGTCGACCCGGTCCTGGATGGTGCGGCGATCGAGGTGCTTGAGTCGCAGACCGAACGCGATGTTGTCGAACACGTCGAGGTGCGGGAAGATCGCATAGCTCTGGAACACCATCGCGGCGTCGCGTCGGTTTGGAGCGAGCTCGTTGACGCGCGCGCTGCCGAAGAAGATGTCGCCGGCCGTGGGCTCCTCGAAACCGGCGATCATGCGCAGCAGCGTCGTCTTACCGCACCCCGAGGGTCCGAGCAGCGTCACGAGCTGGCCCTTGCGGAAGGAGAGGTTCACGTCGTCGACCGCCACGACGCCTTCGGAGGGGTCTTCGGGGCTGACGAACGTCTTGCCCAACCCCACGATGCGGAGGTCCGCCTCGTGCTCGTCGACGTGCCGGGGCTCTTGCGATGCCATGCTGATCACCTCAGAAGCGGATGGTGGACGTGGTCTTGCCCGTGCGCTCGACCAGGAAGCCGATGATGGCGATGGCGATCATGACCAGGACGATCGTCAGGATCGAGAACGCGGCGGCGACGCCGAGGCGCCCGGAGCCGACCTGATTCAGGATCTGCACGGTCATCAGGTTCCAGTTCGCCGAGACGAGGAAGATGGCCGCTGAGATCGCGGTCATGGCCCGTACGAAGGCGTAGACGAGCCCGGAGAAGAAGGCGGGCGCGATGAGGGGGAGCGTGATCTTGCGGAAGGTGGTGACCCCGTCCGCGCCGAGGTTCTGCGCGGCCTCCTCGATGGAGGGGTCGATCTGCTTGAGCACCGCGATCCCGTTCTGGATCCCAACCGGCACGTAGCGGAACACGAACGCGAGCACGAGGATCGCGAACGTCCCCGTGAGGATGAGCGGCGGGGCGTTGAACGCCAAGATGTAGCCGATCCCGACGACCGTGCCGGGCACGGCGTACGAGAGGATGGAGCCGAACTCGAGCGCGGCCTTGCCGGGGAAGGTGCGCCGCACGACGAGGAACGCGATCAGCATCCCCAGAAGGCCCGACACGGGCGTGGAGACGATCGCGATCAGGAGCGTGTCGCGCACGGAGTCGAGGCCGACCGAGAAGACGTAGTTCATGTGCTGCAGCGTGAAGGAGTAGTCGAACCCCCACACGCGCGTGAACGCGCCCACCACTATGACGGCGTAGAACGCGACGACGAGCAGCGCGAACGACGCGACGATGCCGAAGAGCGTCCACTTGGCGAACGGCGTGACGAGCTTCGAGGTGGAGGCGGTTGGCTTGCCGGTCACCGTCACGTACTGCCGACGCGACACCCAGTAGCGCTGGATGGCGAACGCCGTGAGCGAGGGGAGCAGGAGGATGGTGGCGAGCATGGCGCCCCGCGCGAGGTTGAACGACCCCGTGATCTCGAGGTACGCCTGCGGCGCCAGCATGGGGAAGGCGGCGCCCGCGAGCACGAGCGGGTTGCCGAAGTCGGAGATCGATTCGATGAACACGACGAGGAACGCGCTGAAGATCCCGGGGAGCGCGAGCGGGAACGTGACCTTCCAGAACGCCTGCCACTTTCCGGCGCCGATGTTGAAGGCCGCGTCCTCGAGCGTGGGGCTGATCGATTGCAGCACCCCGCGGAGCGAAAGATAGGCGAGCGGTGCGAACGTGAAGATCTGCGAGGCGATGACGCCCCAGCGACCGTAGATGTTGAAGTCCTGCAGCTGCAGCAGCTGCTTGGTGACCAGGCCGTTGAAGCCGAAGAGGAAGAGGATCGAGATCGCGCCGACGAACGGCGGCGAGATGATCGGCAGCAGCGTGAGCATGTGCAGCACGCGCTTGAACGGCACGTCCGTGCGCGTGACCACGAAGGCGATCAGGAAGCCGAGCGCGGTGCCGACGACGCCGACGAACGTCGCAACCTGCAGGCTGTTCACGAGCGCGTTGCGGTAGAGGCGCCGGGTGGTCAGCAGCTCGTAGTGCTCGAGCGTCCACGTGCCGCGCACCAGCACGCTGGCCAGGAAGACCTTGGCGAGCGGGTACACGACGAACGTCGCGATCGCCGCGAAGATGACGACGACCACCGCCAGCAGGAGGGGGTCGCGGGCGAGGATCTCGATCTGGCGCTTGGCGGCTCGCACCGTAGGAACTCGGCGTCACCACGGGGAGGGGTCGGCACGGCGCCGGCCCCTCCCGCGAGTGATTACTGCCCGAGGACCTCTTCGACCCAGCGGTCGACGAGGCGCGTGCGGTTCTCGGCGGCGAAGCCGCCGTCGTAGGAGATCAGGTTGATCTCGTCGAGTGAGGGGATACCCTCGCCGGCCGAGACGTCGCCGCGGATCGGCAGGAAGTAGGTGCGAACGGCGGAGAGCTGCCCTTGGCCGACCTCGCTCGTCATCCAGTCGACCAGCGTCTGGGCCTCTTCGAGGTTGTTCGCCCCGCGCAGGATCGACATGGCGGCGACCTCGTAGCCGACGCCTTCGCTCGGGAAGACGACCTCGACCGGGAAGCCCTCGTCGACGAGCTTGAGGAAGCCGGGCGAGAACTGGAGCGCCACGACCGTCTCCCCGACGCCGAGCGCGCCCGAGGGGGCGGTGCCGGACTGCGTGTACGTCTGCACGTTCGGGTTGAGAGCGGCCAAGTACTCGAACGCGGCGTCCTCGCCCAGGATCTCGATCATGGTGAGGATGAACGCGTAGGCGGTGCCCGACGACTGCGGGGAGGGCATCTGGATGAGGCCCTGGTACTGCGGATCGGTCAGGTCGGCCCAGGAGCGAGGCACCTCGGCGCCGCGCTGCTCGAGCACGTCGGTGCGCACGCCGAGCGCGAGCGGGTTCGTGTAGATGGCGTGCCAGAAGCCGTCGGCGTCCTTGAACTCGCTCACGAGGGCGTCGGCGTTGGCGGAGACGTACGGCTGCGTGAGATCGCGCTCCTTGGCGAGGATGTGGTTCTCGCTCGGGGCACCGAACCAGACGTCGGCCTGCGGTCGCGCGGCCTCGGCCTCGATGCGCGAGAGGGCGGGGCCGGAGGAGAGGAACACCATCTGGACGTCGATGCCCGTCTCGGCCGAGAAGGCGTCGAGGATGCTGCGCGCGTTCTCCTCGTCGACGCTGGTATAGACGACGAGGTTCTGGGCGGCAGCGACACTCAGGACGAGCGCGAGGGCGAGGGCGGTAAGGCTTCGGATCATGGTTGACCTCCGTACCGACGCAGGGACGTGTGGCCGCCGCGGAACGCTCCGCGGACGCCTCGGTCGCGGCGTCGTGCATCCTCGATGCTACCGTAGCTGCGGCCTCGACGCCCCTGTGGTGGTGCGCTCCTTGATCAGGTTGCGGCGGTTCGCGCGGCGGCGAGCCGGGCGAGAGCGATCACGACCGGAACGAGCAGGGCGCAGATCAGGGCGCTTGTACCCCGGCGACCGGAGCGTCCATGGGCAATGATGCTTCGGGGGGCGCCCCGCGAGGAGGAGCCATCATGACCATCACCCATCGACGACTCGGCCGGCACGGCGTGCTCGTGAGCGACTTGTGCCTCGGCACGATGAACTTCGGCTGGCACACCGAGCAGGACGACGCCTTCGCGATCATGGACCGGGCGCTCGAGCTCGGCATCAACTTCTTCGACACGGCCGACGTCTACGGTTGGGAGGGTGAACGCGGCGACACCGAGACGATCCTCGGCAACTGGTTCGCGCTCGGCGATGGACGCCGCGACGCGGTGGTGCTGGCGACGAAGGTGTTCAACACCATGGAGATCGAGCGCAACCGCCGCGAACCGAACACGGACGGGCGCAACCTCTCCGCGTACAAGATCCGCAAGCACGCCGAGGGGAGCCTGCGGCGTCTGCAGACGGACCACATCGACCTCTACCAGATGCACCACGTCGACCGCGACTGCCCCTGGGACGAGATCTGGCAGGCGTTCGACGCCCTCGTGCAGCAGGGGAAGGTCGTCTACGTCGGCTCGAGCAACTTCGCCGGCTGGGACATCGCCACCGCCTGCCAGGAGGCGTCGAGGCACGGGCGCCTAGGGCTCGTGAGCGAGCAGAGCATCTACCACCTCGACAACCGCACCGTCGAACTCGAGGTGATCCCCGCCTGCCGTCACTACGGCCTCGGCCTCATCCCGTGGAGCCCGCTCGGCTCCGGCCTGCTCGGCGGGGTACTGAAGAAGATCGAGGGGGGCCGCCGGATGGCCGACGCGTTCCGCGAGAAGGTCGAGGCGAAGCGACCGCAGCTCGAACGCTACGAGGCGCTCTGTGCCGAGATGGGTGAGGAGCCTGCCGCCGTCGCGCTCGCGTGGCTGCTGCGCAACCCGGTCGTGAGTGCGCCGATCATCGGACCGCGCACCATGGCGCAGCTCGAGAGCGCGGTGCGCGCCACGGAGATCACGCTCGACGACGACGTGCTCACGAAGCTCGACGAGATCTTCCCGGGCCCTGGGGGTGAGGCGCCGAAGGCGTACGCCTGGTAG
>JACCWH010000080.1 GCA_013697735.1 Trueperaceae bacterium
CCCTTGCTCTTCGTCGGCAGCGACTTCGAACGAACGGACGTGCACGTGGCGTGACCCCGCTCGGCTACCGTACGCTGATGACGGATCACACCGCACGGACCGACGGCCGCCTCCTCGGCGCCACGAAGCTCCCGGTCTCCCCCCTCGGGCTCGGCCTCGCCGCGCTCGGGCGCCCGGAATACATCAACCTCGCTCGCGACGCCGATCTCGGTGCGGATCGGAGCGTTCGCGAGATGGAGCGCCGGGCGCACGACGTGCTCGACGAGGCCTGGCGACTGGGTGTCCGATACGTCGACACGGCGCGCTCCTACGGGCGAGCCGAAGCGTTCCTCGGCGCGTGGCTCACCAGCCGGCGCATCGATCCGCGCGACGTGGTGGTCGGCTCGAAGTGGGGATACACCTACACGGCGAACTGGCAGGTCGACGCGGAGACCCACGAGATCAAGGACCACGATCTCGCGACGTTCGAACGGCAGTTGCCGGAGAGCCGCGCGCACCTCGGGGAGCACCTCGACCTCTACCAGGTGCACTCGCTCACCCTCGAGAGCGGCGCGCTCGACCGACCTCGTCTCCTCGAATCGCTCGCACGGCTCAAGGGCGCCGGGACGCCCATCGGGTTCTCGACGAGCGGACCCGATGGAGCGCGCACGATCGAGCGCGCGCTCGGCGTGTGCGTGGATGGCGTGCGCCTCTTCGACGCAGTCCAGGCGACCTGGAACCCCCTCGAGCCATCCGCGACCCGCGCACTCGAGGCCGCGCATGCCGACGGGGTCGGCGTGATCCTCAAGGAGACCCTCGCGAACGGCCGCCTGTCGAAGCATGGGGCGTCTACGCTCGCGCCGGCGACGGAGACACGCCTACGCCAGCAAGCCGCACGGCTCTCCACCACGCTCGATGGCTTCGCGCTCGCTGCCGCGCTCGCGCGTCCGTGGGCCGACGTCGTCCTCAGCGGCGCCGCGACGGTGTCGCACGTCGCCTCCAACGTCGCCGCGCTTTCGGTCGCCTGGGATGACGAAGCCGAGCGAGCACTGGTCGCGTCGGCCGAGGGGGCATCCGAGTACTGGCAGCGCCGGACCGAACTCCCCTGGTCCTGAACGGGTTCGCCGGGCGTGGGACCGGCCGCCGTAGTCGTACGCGGGTCCTCGGACGGCCCCGTCACGAACCTCCCGGAGCGTGTGGTCAGTCCGGAGCCGTCGGCTTCGTTGCGGAGAAGCGCAACCGCACGTAGTCGGCGCTCCAGCCTCCGGCATCGTCGCACAGGTCGGGGCGGAGCGCGTCGACGACCTCCGCCACGAAGAACGCCCGCTCGCGGCGCGGCACCGCCACGAGGTACGGCCCCGCGAGGGTCTCGAGCCATGCTCCGACGTCGCCCGGCAACGCTGCCGGCCGGGGGAACGACGAGACAGCTCCGACGTCGAATCCCGACGCCCGGAGGAGCGCCTCGAACTCCGCCGGGTGCGGGAACCGCCACGGGCTCGCCACCGAGATTCCGCGCCGGTCGAGCGCCGTGTGGAGCGCCTCGACGATCGTGGCCACGTTGCCGTGGGCACCGAACTCCCCCACGAAGCGCCCGCCCGCCACGAGTGAGCGGTGGACCTCGACGATCACGCGCTCGAGATCGAGCATCCAGTGGAGCGCCGCGTTCGAGAAGACGGCGTCGAAGGCTGCCGCGTACGGCAGCGCAGTACCTGATTCGACCCGCGCGTCGAGGCCACGAGCGCGTGCTGCCGCGACCATGTCGGGGCTCGAGTCGACGCCGACGACGGTGCTGCCTGCAGCCACGATGTGGAGCGTCAGGGCTCCGTCGCCGCAGCCGAGATCGAGGATCCGCTCTCCCGGTCGCGGCGCCAGCAGGTCCACGACGGACATGCCGAGGTCGGAGACGAAGCGCGCGTGCTCGCCGTACCGTTCCGGGCTCCACACGAAGGGTTCGTCGGTCATCACGCCACGCTAGCAGCTATCGCGCCGAAGCGCGCGGTCCTGAGGGGAGTGCTCGGGCCTACGCGCGCATCTGTTCCGGGGCGAAGTAGAGCAGCGTCCACCCGGCGACCGGCTTGATCGGTCGCTCGATCGAGTGGAGCCGGAACTCACCGCTCGGCATCGTCCCACCGAGCAGGAACCAGTCGCTTCCGCGCGTCCCGAGCCGGCGCTCGACCTCCCCCAGGTCGTTGCCTTCGCGAAGCTTCGTGGTGCGGATCGTCCACCCGTCGCGGAGGCGAGCGTCGAGCGTCTCGTGATCCGCCGAGGGGTCGAATGCGATGCGACCACGCTGCTGCACCGTCATGCGCCGCGCTTCGGGGTCTCGTTCCTGGTGCGTCGCCAATTGGAAGGCGCGATGGTAGCCGAACTCGTGCCCCCAGGACTTGCACACGAGCGCGTTGTAGAAGTCGTTGTCGGTGGCGCACAGCAATTGCCCCAGATGTTGCGTCTCCAGCTCGTGTTCGGCGTGCTCCGAGAGGATCTCACCGTAGTAGACGGCGATGCCGGCCATCCGCAACGGTCGGAGGCGCCCGTAGGCTCCGTCGGCCACGAGGACCCCCACCTCGAGCCTGGTGAGCACCTGAGCGAAGGCACTCGTCCACCGCGACGCGCCGACGACCAGCACGCCGTGCGCATTCCGCGCAGCGAGATCGAGGCGACGCGTGAACGAACCGATCGTGAGTCCGTGCGCCACGACCGTCACGATGATGATCAGGAAGACGATCGGGAGGAGGCGGTCGGCATCCGCGTACCCCGCCGTGACCAGGGCCGGACCGAAGATGCCGGCGGTGGCCGCGGCCACGATGCCGCGTGGCGCGATCCACGCGAGCAACAGCCGGTCCTCCTTCCGCATGGGCGCTCCGATCGTCGCGAACGCGATGGCGAGCGGCCGCACCACCACGAGCGTCACGAGGACGAAGAGCGCGGCCCGCCAATCGAGGAGGGCGATCTGGTCCATGGTGATCTGTGACGGGATGACGATGAAGAGCACCGACAGGAGCACCACGGTGAGGTTCTCCTTGAAGTGTCGCAGCGATTCCCGCTCGACGAGCTTCATGTTGCCGATCACCAGGCCCATGACCGTGACGCTGAGGAGCCCCGCCTCGTGCTGCACGAGGTTGCTGGCCCAGTAGACGACGAGCACGAGCACCATCAGGATCGGCGGCTTCAGGTGCTCGGGAACCGAACCACGACCGAAGAGGCGCCCCGTGAGCCAACCGCCTGCCCCTCCGAACACCGCGCCCGCGGCGAGCGCCGACGCGAGGCTCACCATGGTCGCCATGGCACCGCCACCGGTGACCGTGAAGTACTGGAACGTCAGCACCGCCATCAGCACGCCGATCGGATCGTTCACGATCCCTTCCCACTTCAGCAGCGACGCCGAGTCCTTATTCATCCTCGCCTGCCGAATGAGCGGCAGGATCACGGTCGGTCCCGTCACCACCAAGATCGCGCCGAGCACGAGCGACACCGGCCAGCTCAAGCCGGCGACGTAGTGGGCGGCGAGGCTTCCGAACAGCCACGACAGGCCGGGAGCCAAGACCGTCAAGCGGCCGATGCCGTGGCCTACGCGTCGGAACTCGCCGAGCCGGAGAGCCATGCCGCCCTCGAAGAGGATGATCGCCACCCCGAGCCCGATGAGGTCGGCGAGTTCCGCCTGGGGCACACCGAGATCGATGACACCGGTGACCGGCCCCAGGAGGAGTCCGGACCCGATCAGCACCACGATCGCGGGCAGCTTGAGGCGCCACGCCACCCACTGACTCGCGAGCCCGGCACTGAGGATGACGAGGACGAGCGTCGCGCCTTCCACTCCCGACGTACCTCCCTACACCGACCGCTGCAGCCCCGCGGCGTGACCGTGCACGCTCGACGTGCACGAGGAGGAGCATCGCATGCGAGCGCGATCCGCGCGGTTCGTTCGGATCGCGAAACCACGCTCCTCGCACCGCCGAGCGCCGCGGCGAGCGGCGACACGTGGCGCGTATCATCGCCGAACATGATGCGACGCGGCCGACACCTGGCCGCGTCGGGTGGGAGCGTCTCCCTGTATGTGGCACCTCGGCATCGACATCGGCGGGTCCTCGGCCAAGGTCTCACTCCTCGACGACGACGCGATCGTGTCGAGCACGCGTCACGACCTCCCGGACCGCTCATCCGATCCGTCGGCCAACCGCGCCGTCAGGATCGACCTCGTCCGCAGAGCGATCGCGGTGGCGCGAGGTGATGGAGGCACCGACCTCACCGTCACCGTGGCGACGCCCGGCATCGTCGACGCCGCGCACCGGCGCATCGTCTCCCTACCAGCCAAGCTCGCCGGCCTCGAGGGAGTCGACTGGACGGAGTCCCTCGACCGCGACGACGGCGCCCGGCATGCGCCAACGATCACCGTGCTCAACGACGCCCACGCCGCAGTGCTCGGCGAGGCCTGCCTCGGCGCCGGGCGTGGCGCCGACGATATCGTCATGCTGACGCTCGGCACCGGGGTCGGCGGCGGCGTCATTCAGGGCGGGCGGCTCCTCGAGGGGAAGAATCGTCGCGCCGGTCATCTCGGCCACATCAGCCTCGACCCCTACGGACTCCCGAGCGTCTTCCCCACCCCGGGGTCGCTCGAATGGCACGTCGGCGACGCCTACGTGGGCGTGCGCACCGCGGGCCGCTACGCCTCCAACGAGGAGCTGGTGGCGGCCGTGCGGCGGGGCGAGGCGGCAGCCACGACGGCGTGGCGCCGTATGGTGCGCGCACTGGCCGTCGGGGTCGCGTCGCTCGTGAACGTCTTCGATCCGGAACTCGTGATCCTCGGCGGAGGCCTGGCCGCGGCCGGCGCGCCCCTCTTCGAGCCGCTCGCGATCGAGCTCGACGAAGTCTCGTGGCGACCGAACGGTCTCGTCGTGCCGGTCGTACGCGCCGCCCTCGGCCCCTTCTCGGGCAGCGTCGGCGCCGCCCTCTTCGGACGCGAAAGGAGCATGCAATGAATTTCTGGCTCGCCAGCGCGAATCCGCGCGCCGTAGAGACGCACCTCGCCCTCGGGATCTGGCGCGGCGTGATCACGAATCCGGCGGTGGTCGCCGCCGAGGGACGAGCGCCGCGCTCGCTCTTCACCGATCTCATCGCCTTGGTCCCGAGGGCCTGGTATCAATTGCGCGATGCGTCGGCCGATGCCATGCTCGCGGAAGCCGACGACATGCTGTCGATCGATTCGACGCGCATCGGCATCAAGGTGCCCGCGACGAACGCTGGGCTCGGCGTGCTCCGAACCCTCGCCGATCAGGGACTCGAGCCGATGGCGACGGCGGTCCCCACCGCAACGTGGATGACGTTCGCCGTCGCCGCGGGGGCGACGATGATCGCCCCGTACGGCGGCATGCTCCAACGGGCCGGCGTCGCCTCGAAGCACGACGAGATCGCTCGCATGCAGGAGATCATCGACGAGCAGGGGTACGACGTCGACCTCTGCACCGGCATCTACGACGCGACGGAGATCCCACTCTATGCCCGCCTCGGTGTTCGCGCGTGCTTCGTCTGGGAGCGCGACGTGGTGCGGTACTTCACGCAACCGCTGGTAGCGGAGGCGTGCGAGGCCTTTCGAGGCGACTGGGAGGCTATCGCGGCGGCCATCGCCCGGGAAGGCTGAGCACGTCGGCTCAGCCGTACGTCGGGCGCTGGGGCCAGCCGGCCGGCGAGTCCTCAACGCCGCCGAGCCCGAACTCCGCAGGAGTCTCAGGCAGGTTCTTGGACGCCAACGCCGAGCGACGACGCAACGCCAGCGACGCGCTCGGCGAGCACGTCGTCCTGAACGCGCTTCCACGCCGGAAATGCGCCGTCGAGACACCGCCGCCCGGCCGCCGTGAGGAGGAGCGTCCGCTCGCGGGCGTCGGGCGACGACGCCGATGCGACCCACCCTGAGCGCTCGAGGAGGGCCACGCCTCGGGTGAGCGTGGTGCGCTCGAGGCCGAGCATCTCAGCGAGTGCCCCGAGTCGTGTCGGGCCCCTCAGCGCGAGGGCGGCGAGGATCGAGAATTGCGTTGCTCGCAAGCCGTGCGGCCGCAGTGCGCGCTCGAAGCGTCGGGTGAGTGACCGTGCTTCCTTGCGAGCCGCCAGACACGTGCACGCCTTCGTCTCTTCGAGATCGAACGTCGGCTCCATGGCGTCGAAGTGTAGATACACCCGTCGCGCGTGTCAAGCGGCTGCGTTGCGGAGGCCGGGCCGCGATGGCGCCGCCGCGGTCCCTCACCACCATGCCCGGAACTTCTTTCGCCCCGACGCATACCCATTGACAACGTACCGGCACCGTCTTACAGTCCGAACTCATATCATGATGCGAGATGCCGCGACACTGCCGCACGAGCCACACGACCCCCCGCCGGACCGCAATCCCTACGTCCTGACGTCGGCGCTGCGCACGCTGCAGGTGCTCCAGGCCTTCACCACGCCGCCGCACCGACTCGGACTGGCCGACGTGGTCGCACGCCTCGACCTCGAGCGCAACCAGGCCTACCGGTCTCTCAAGACCCTCGAGGCCGCGGCCTACCTGGTGGACGCCGGCGAGGGACGCTACGAACCCGGACCCGCCGCAGCGGCGCTCGCCACCGCGGCGGTCCGTTCCCAGAGCGGTTCGCTCCTCGCCGTCGCCGGACCCTTCCTCGATGCGCTCAGCTCCGAGACCGCCGAGACCGTCCACCTCTTCGTCCGCACCGGTGACCGCGCCGTCTGCGTCGACCGACGTGAGAGCACGCAGAGCGTCCGCCTCATGTCGGTGCTCGGCCGCTCGCTCCCGCTGCACGCCGGCGCCGTTCCCAAGGCGATCCTCGCCTGGCTCCCCGAGTCGGAGCGAGTAGCGGTCCTGCAGCGGTTGCACGAGCTCCCCGCCTACACGGAGCACACGGTCCTCGACCGCGACGCGCTCGCCTGCGAGCTCCGCATCATCCGGGAGCGGGGCCACTCCCGCTCCGACGAGGACTTCGACGCCAGCGCCCGTGGCGTGGGAGCACCGATCTTCGGGCCCGACGGCCTCGTGGTCGCCGGCATCAGCGTCGGGGGGCCGTCGTTCCGCATCGACGACGCGACCCTCGACCACTTCGCCCAGCTCGTCCGCACCGCCGCGGCAGCGATCTCGAGTCGCCTGTCGCTCGCGGCGCGTTCCTGAAGGAGGACCCGTATGCGCATTCACCCTCTCGTCCACCGTCTCGTCCTGGTCGTCGGCCTCGCAGCCGCCGGCACCCTCGGCGCCGCGACCGCCCAGGAGGCCGATACGAGCGCGGTCTTGAACCTCGCGACGAACGCCGATCCCACCCTCAATCCCTGGACCCCGGGCGCGGTGATCGAGTCGAACCTCATCAACACCATCCTCTTCGACCAGCTCACGCGCTACTCCCCCGAAGACCTGACGCCCGTACCCGCGCTCGCGGTCGCCTGGAGCGCCGACGAGGGCGGCCTCGCCTGGACCTTCGAACTCCGACAGGGCGTGCAGTGGTCCGACGGCGCTCCCTTCGGCGCCCACGACGTCGCCTTCACGTTCAACGACGTCGTCAAGAACGCCGAGCTCGGCGCTCAGAGCGCCTCGCAGTACGCGCCCATCGATCGCGTCGAAGTGGTCGACGACCACACCGTGCGCTTCGTGCTCAACACGCCGTTCTCGGCGCTGCCCTACTACCTCGCCTCCTTCGCAGGCATACTCCCCGAGCACGTGCTCGGTGACGCCGAGAATCCGCTCACGGTGGCGAGCTTCAACAAGGCCACGCCCGTGACGACGGGACCGTACATGGTGGCCGAGTTCGTACCCGGCTCCTTCGTCCGGCTCGTCCCGAACCCGCTCCACTGGGCCGGCGAGCCGATGCTCGCGGGACTCGTCTTCCGCGTGATCCCCGACCCGAACACGCAAGTCGCGCAGGCCCGCGCCGGCGAACTCGACGTGGTCACACGCCTCAGCCCCAACCAAGCACCCGGCATCGAGGCGACCGGCCGACTCGAGGTACTGCGGCAGTCGCAGAACCTCTTCTTCTTCGTCGCCCCGAACCACGACGACGAGCGCTTCGCGGACGTCCGCGTGAAGCAGGCCCTGCTGCTCGCGATCGACCGCCAGGCGATGATCGACGCGCTCCTCGACGGCTTCGGCGAGGTGGCGACGGGCCCCGTGGCGCCGATGCTCGGCGCGCTCTACCACGGCGACGTCAGCACCTACGACTACGACCCCGAAGCGGCCGCCGCGCTCCTCGACGAAGCCGGCTGGACGCTCGGCGCCGACGGCGTTCGCACCAAGGACGGCCAACGGCTCGAGATCGCCATGCCGACCGGCCAGTTCGGCGACCTCGTCCCCGCCACGCTGCTCGTGCAGCAGTACTGGGAAGACATCGGCGTGGTCGCCGACGTGGCGATCATGGAGTGGAACGCCTACATCCAAGACGTCGTCGTGAACCGCAACTATGAAGCCACCCTCGCCTGGTGGAGCATGCCCCCCACCGCCGACGTCGCCCCGTACTTCTCCTGCTCGGCCGCGCAGTCGGGGAACAACATCCCCAACTACTGCAGCGAAGAGCTCGACGAGCTCATGCGCGCCGGTCGCCGCGCGCTCACACTCGACGAGCAGGTCGAGGCCTACGCCGCCATGCAGGAGTTCCTCGCCGACGACCTCCCCTACCTCTACCTCTGGTACCCCGACATCCTCACCGCGAAGAACGTCGCGCTCGAGGGCTTCCCCGAGATCACTGCCGCCGCCGCCTTCCAGCACGCGGTCGATTGGTACATCGCCCGCTGAACGGCACCGCCGCCCGCTCGCGAGTGTGCTCACCCGGAAGGAGCGTCGGCCCGCATGATCGTGTTCGTCGCTCGGCGCCTTCTGCAGGGCGCGGCGGTCCTCTTCCTGGTGTCGGCGATGACGTTCTTCCTCGTCAATCTCGCGCCCGGCGGACCCTCGTCGCTCATCGACTTCCAATCGACCGCCGCCGAGCGACAAGCGCGTCTCGCGCGCTTCGGCCTCGACCGCCCGGTGCACGAGCGCTACGTGCGCTGGCTCGCGGGCGCCGTGCGCGGCGACCTCGGCACCTCGATCAACCAGGGGCTCCCGGTCGCCGCGCTGCTCCGGCAGCGGATCGGGCCGACGCTCGTGCTCGGACTGACGTCGCTGGCGCTCGCGGCCCTCTTCGGCGTCGCGCTCGGCGTGATCGCGGCGCTGCGGCGCGACCGCTGGCCCGACCACCTCGTCAACAGCATCGCCACGCTCGGGATGTCGGTACCGAACTTCTGGCTCGGCATCGTGGTGATCATCGTCTTCGCCGTCAACCTCGGCTGGCTGCCGGCCACGGGGAGCGCCTCGATCGGCCGCGGCTTCGATCTCGGCGACCGCGTCCGGCACCTCGTCCTCCCGGCGGGCGTGCTCGCCTTCAGCCTGATGCCCAACGTCGCGCGCGTCACGCGCGCGGCCGTGCTCGAGGTGATGGCGTCCGACTACGTGCGGACCGCGCGCGCCAAAGGGCTGCTCGAACCGAGCGTGCTCCTCAAACACACCGTTCGCAACGCCCTCGTACCGGTCGTGGCCATGCTGGGCCTCGTCGCCACCGTCCTGTTCAGCGGCTCCGTGGTGATCGAGAGCGTGTTCGGATGGGCCGGTATCGGCCGGCTCGCCATCGAGGCCGCCAACGGCCGCGACTACCCCGTCATCCTCGGCGTGACGCTGCTCGCGGGCGCGCTCGTCATCGTGACCAACATCGCGGTCGACATGCTCTACGCGGTCGTCGACCCCAGGATCCGCCATGATTGACGTCGCCTCCGCCGGCACCGCGCGCGGCACGCGACCCCGCATCCTGCGCAAGATCCTCCGTCAACCGCTCGGGATCGCGGCCTTCGCGCTGCTCGTGGTGCTCGTGGCGAGCGTGACGATCGGCCCGGAGCTGCTGCCGCACTCGCCCTCTCGAGCGAACGCCCGTGCCATCTTGCAGGCGCCCTCCGCCCTCCATTGGCTCGGGACCGACGAGCTCGGTCGCGACGTCTTCGCCCGCATCCTCGCCGGCGGACGCGTCTCCATGGCCGTCGGCCTCTTCGCGATGCTCGTCGGGCTCGGCCTCGGACTCAGCGTGGGCGGCACCGCCGGATACTTCGGCGGCCGCGTCGAAGGGGTCCTCATGCGACTCGTCGACGCCTTCATGGCGATCCCGGCCTTCTTCCTGATCCTGGTGATCGTGACGAGCTTCGGCAACGCCCCCTTCACCATCATCGTCACCGTCGGCATCGGCTTCTGGGCGCAGATGGCGCGCGTCGCGCACGCGGAGTTCAAGCGCTTCCGCACCCACGAGTTCATCGAGGCGTCCCGCGCGCTCGGTGGCTCACACCTGCGCGTCATGGTGCGGCACATCCTGCCGCAGGTCATGCCGCAGGCAACCGTGTTGGCCACGCTCGGCGTCGGCTGGGCGATCCTCACGGAAGCCGCGCTCTCGTACCTCGGCCTCGGCATCCAACCGCCGCTCGCATCGTGGGGAAACATGCTCCAGAACGCCCAGGGCTATATCTGGCGCGAGCCGATCCTGGCCGTGTGGCCCGGACTCTTCATCGCTCTCACCGTGCTCGCCTTCAACCTCCTCGGAAACGCGCTCCGCGACGTGCTGGACCCCCGGTCCTGACGTCGCAGGACGGAGAACCATGCCCCCTAAGAAGTACGACGGCTACCGAGCCTACCAATACCTCGATCCGGCCGACCTCCCCCGCGTCGAGCTCGTGGAGCAGATCGACCGCGTGCCGAGCAAGAAGGTGGCGACGACCGACGAGCAGGAGGCGCACGTCCGCCGTCTCTTCGAGGAGCACCTCGTCATCTCGCTCCACGACCATCTCTTCGTGGCCCCGAAGGACCTCGCGGGATTCCTGGAGTTCCGCCGCTGGGGGCGCGAGTTCACGGGCTACGAGGGCATCGCGGCGAGCGGTCTCGATTGCGTCTTCGACGGCATGATGGACGGCACCGCCATGATCACGTCGCGCGCCGGCTGGAAATGGGACGACGTGATCTTCGACATCGGCATGCGCCTCTCCGACATCGCCCACCAGGAGATGGTCCGCGTCGCCCTCACCACCGACGACATCCGACGCGCCAAGGCCGAGGGTGGCGTCGCCTTCGTGATCTCGCTCGAGGGCTCGGCCATGATCGAGAACGAGGTCGACCGCATCGACGTCCTCTACGGGCTCGGCGTGCGCTCCCTCGGCATCTGCTACAGCGAGGGGAACGCGCTCGGCGCCGGCCTCAAGGAGCCGGCCGACTTCGGGCTCACGGCCTTCGGTCGGCGCGCCGTGCGGCGCATGAACCAGCTCGGGATCGCCATCGACGTCTCACACGCCAACGACCGCACCTCGATGGACACGATCGAGGCGTCCGCAGGGCCCATATTCATCACGCACGCCGGCGCGCGCGCCCTCTGGGACTCGCCGCGCCTCAAGCCCGACGAGGTGATCCGCGCGTGCGCCGAGAAGGGTGGCGTGATCGGCATCGAGGCCGCCCCCCACACGACCATCACCCGCGCGGACACGACGCACTCGATCGAATCGTTCATGCAGCACTTCGAATACTGCGTCGACCTCGTCGGCATCGATCACGTGGCGTTCGGACCCGACGTGCTCTTCGGCGACCACGTCGGGCTCCACGGCGCCCTGCGCGAGGCGCTCAGCCTCGGCGCATCGAAGGGGACGTCTCCCTTCCCGATGGTCGACTACGTCGACGGCATCGAGAATCCGGCCGAAGCGTTCCCGAACATCGTGCGTTGGCTGGTCACGCACGGCTACTCCGACGCCGACATCGGCAAAGCCGTCGGCGGGAACATCATGCGTGTGCTGGACGAGGTATGGGCGCGCTGAAGCCTAAAGCGAGCGCCCTCGCCGGATACGTGATCGGGGTCTATGGCAGCGGCGGCGCGCCGTGGCACCACCTCGCCTTGGCCGCCGCGCACGGCGCCGAGGTCCGCCCGGTGCGCGCCTACGACGTCGCCGCCGGACGGCTCGAGGGCGTCGACGCGCTCATCGTGCCGGGCGGCGGCGCGACCGCCATGGCCGGACTGTTGGCACCCCTCGGCGCCGATGGCACGGCGGCCATCCGCGCCTGGGTCCGACGAGGCGGCACCTACGTAGCGTCGTGTGCGGGTTCGGTGCTCCCGCTCGCGCTCGCGGGCGCCGCCGACGCGGCACTCCCCTTCGCCCGCGCCCTGCGCATGCTCGACGTCCCCTTGGCGAACCCGGGCGACGCCACCCTCGGCGGACTCTCCTCGCCGGGCGTCGGACGCATCCGAGTCCGCGTCGACCGGGAGCACCCCTACGCGCGGGGGCTTCCCGAGCAGGTCGAACTCATCCACTACAACGGCCCCCTCTTCGACCTCCGCGCCGCCCCGCCCGGCGTCCGGGCGTTCGCCTGGCCCACCGCGCCGACCGACGCCTTCACGGCGGCGGAAGCCTTCCTGCCAGAGGGCGCCGAGTCGCGAACACCGACGACGATCGAGCGCTGCATAGCGGCCGGTGCCGCCACCGGCATCGAGGCAGCGTTCGGTGACGGCCGGGTGGTCCTGTTCGGATCGCACCCGGAATTCGGACTCGGGCCGCTCCTCCTCGGGTGGGGTGCGGGCGCCGACCTGCTCGTGGCCGCACTCGCCCACCGGCCGCCGCGGTCCGAGCGCGGCCGGGAGCCCGGTTTCGGCTGGAGCGTGTCGCAGGAGCACGCCGGTCGCTCGGCGCCCGAGCTGGCAGCCGGAGCGGTCGACGACCTACACCGCATGTCGGCGCGCTTCGCGGCGCTCGCCCAGAAGCCACCCGATGCGTGGCTCGACGACACGCACGCCGCGCGCTTCCACGGTCGCGATGCCCGCAGCGCCTGGCACGACGACACTCGCGCGGCCGCACACGTCGCGACCGCTGCCGCCCTCGACCTCGCGACGCTTGCGCCGGACGCGACCTCGGTCGACACGCCGTGGCTCGACGACGCCGCTCGCGCCGATCAGGACTTCGGCGCGATGGGCCTCACGCAACTCGTCGGCAGGATCGACGCCATGCTGAGCGCAGCGGAGGGAGCGGCCGAACGGCCGCCGCGGCGCCCGGTGCACGCCTACGACCTCTTCGACGAGCACCCCTACCACCTGGCGGTGGCGAGTTACCTCAGCGCCGCAGGTCTGAGCGCCGCGGCGCTCCTCGTCGTGGCGACGATCGCGGCCCGCCGCGGCGTGATCGGGCCGCATGCCGCCGCCTCGCTCTGGGCGGAGACGGCGTCGTAGAAGCGCGAGCACCCGCCTTCGGAGTGTCCCCTGCCCACGGAAGGAGTCCCATGTTGTTCGTGAAGGTGAACGGCGCACGTCTCCGCGTCGACGTCCAAGGGCGCGGCCGCGCGATCTACGCCCACCATGGCGCGCCCGGACTCGGTACGCACGCCACGCCGAAGCGCGCGTTCGCGCCGCTGGCGGACGCCTACCGCATCGTCACCTGGGACGCCCGCGGCTCGGGCGAATCGGACGCCATCCCACCGTACTCGCACGACCAGTGGGTCGCCGATCTCGACGGCCTGCGATCACACTTCGGCGACGAGCAGATCGTGGTGAAGGGGGGCTCGTACGGGGGCTACGTGGCGCTCGAGTACGTGCTGGCGCACCCCGAGCGCGTGAGCCACCTGATCCTGCGCGACACCAGCGCCTCGCGGCACTTCGAGGCGCTCGCGCGCCGGAACGCGCTCGAGCGCGCGAACGAGTTCCCCGACATCACCGAGGAACTGCTCGACACGCTCTTCGAGGGACGCGTGGGGAGCGATGAGGCGTTCCGGGCTGCGTACGCGACCATCGCACCGCTCTACGACGCTCACGCCGATCCCGAGAAGGTTCGCGCGCGCCTCGCCGCCGCAACGTTCAGGGCCGAGACGCACGATCAGGCCTTCTCGCGCAACCTACCTGGGTACGACCTCACGGGGCGCCTCCACGAGATCCGCGTCCCCACGCTGATCGTGGTCGGGCGCCACGACTGGATCACCCCGGTGGCCGCGGCCGAGGAGATCGCGGCCGGCATCGCGCATGCCGAGCTGGTGATCTTCGAGGAATCTGGCCATTCGCCGCAGCTCGAGGAGAACGAGAAGTTCGTCGCCACCGTGCGCGACTTCCTCGTGCGACACGAAGCGCCCGGCACCATCTGACCCGACCGGCGCTCGCGCGCCCGGCCGCTACGCCGGGCGCCTGCGCTCGAGGCGCAAACCCGCCGCGGTCCGCGCCGGGAAGCCCCGCCAGTGGGTGTGCCCGGCCGCAGGCGCACCGCCCTCGTCGAGGCGCACGACGCCGTCGACCGCGCGCTCGACCAGGTCGAAGTACGCCGCCAGTTCCGACTCGCCGCGCAGGTGGATCGCGAGGAAGGCAGCCACGAAGTGGTGGGCGACGTCGTTCATGCGACGGGTGTCCCACACTGCGTCGGCATGGTGCTCGAACGCCCGCGGGTCGTGCGCCACCTCGATCGGCACCGGCATCGGCGCCGCGGCGTTGTGGTTCGCCCCCTCGAACGTCAGCAGCGTGCGCTCCGCGTTACGCGCCCCCGCGAAGATCGCGTGCACGCCACGCTCGTACCCGGAGACGTCGTCGAGCTCGCCGGCCATCAGGAGCATGGGCGTGCTGAGCGCCTCGAGCCCCTCCGCGTCCCAGAAGCCGGCCTCCATGCCCCAGGGACCGATCGCGACCACGGCGCGAACGCGATCGTCGCGACCGGCGAGGTAGGTAGCCTCCCCCATCTGCCGGGTGCGGAGGGCGCCGTTCGGCGGTGCGTATTCGTACCCGATGCTCGCCGCCGAAAAACCGCCGCCGACGGCGTTGATCGCGCCGTAACCACCCATCGAGTAACCGACGATCGCCGTGCGCGACGCGTCGACGATTCCCGCGAGCGGATCGCCCGCGCGTGCCGCGAGCGCCGCCATGGCTTCGAGCACGAAGAGCTGGTCGAGCGGTCGGTTCAGGAGCGTACTCGCGAAGGCGGCCTGATCGGCGTACGTGCTGTCGGTGTGGTCGATCGACGCGACCACGTACCCCCTGCTCGCGAGGTGCTCACCGAAATGGGCCATGAGGAAGCGGTTTCCCGTATACCCGTGCGACACGATCACCAACGGGCGCGGCGCACCCTCGACGAGCGGCGCCGCGTCGCGCCGCGCACGGCCACGCAGGGTTGCGCGCACGGCCGGATCGCGTGTGCCGACGTCGTAGCGCTGAGACCCCGGCTCCGCGGCTGCGCCCGCGGCCGGGTACCAGACTTCCACCACCAGGGGGCGCGCGTACCGCGGCGCTCCGCCATTCGCGAGCGCACCGATCACGTCGAGCTGGTCGGGATTGACGAATGCGAGCGTGCGCACCCCGAGCGCATGGTCGCCGAAGGCGGCGAACTCGGGGGCGTCGGGGCGCACCAGATCGATCCGATTCACGGCGACAGCGTACCCGGCGCGCCGTGGCGGCGACGCTTCAGCAGATCGCTCAGTCGAAGGTGCCCTCGGGGATCGGCTCGTTGATGCGAACGTCCTCGAACGCCATGGTCGCGAAACGCTCCGGGCCGTCGGAACGCAGCCAGTACATGGTCGCGCTCCTACCCACGACCGCGTTGCCGCGGAACGGCTCGTCGAAGACCATCAGCATTTCGCCTTCCGACGAATCGACCACGATGGCGAGGAGGTTGCCGTCGCCGTCGAACAGCAACCGCGACTCCTCGGAAGCCTCGACGCCCGCGAACGGCGTGGAGCCCGAGACGGTCACCTGTTGCCCTTCGACGAGACCGCCGTACGAGCGGACGCCGTCGTACGTCGCGGTGGCGCCGTCGGCGAGCATGTCGCTCGTATCGCGGTCGAAGATGCCGTCGAAGGTTTCGGCCATCACTGCCGGCAACGGCATCATCATGCCGCTCATCGACATACGCGCCTGGCCGTCCATGATGATGATCCTCGCACTCATACCGGGCGCCAGCTCCGTGTCGATCGCGGCGCGCTCGCCGACGTAGTCGATGATCGTGCGAGTCCGGACGGTCCCTTCCTCCCCCATGGCGTCGATGGTCATCACCATCACCTGGTCGAGGGTGTCGACGACCATGTCGGAAGCCGGCTGGAGCCCCTCGAGGAGGGTGCGGGCGCGCTCATCGACCTGTGCGAACGCGAACGGGAGCGCTGCGAGCGCGACGAGCACGAGGAGGCGAGCGGAGCGTCCGGGGGCGAATCTCGAGTCTGCGAATCGTGACATGACACCACACTACGCGCTCCTCGCGACGAGGGTGCATGGGCGGGCGCTCCGAGCACCCGTGATAGCCTGACGCGCACGTCGGTTTGGGGGAGGCGCATCGTGGTGGACGGCGAAAGGGCGAACCCCCCCAGCGACAAGGCGCTCGAACGACGCACCGGGCGATGGCTCCGCTCCGAACCGTTCGAGTGTTTCGTGCAGGTGGCCCCCGGCCTCGAGGGGGCGCTCGCCGAGGAGCTGCGTGGAGGTGGTTTCCCGACCGTCGTCGCTTGGGAGCGCGGCGGCGCGAGCCTCGCGCTCGATCACGCCGACGTGATGCGTGCCAACCTCGTCCTTCGGACGGCGAGCCGGGTGCTGCTCCGGATCGGATCCTTCGCCGCCGCGACACCCGAGATGCTGTTCGACAACGTCGGACGGATCCCGTGGGAGCTCCATCTGGGGAGGAGCGACACCTACGCGCTCCGGATCACCTCGCGCAGCTCCAAGCTGCAGGCCGGCGACGGCGTGGCGAACACGATCGCGCGTGCGGTGGCGAAACGGCTGCGCCCATTGGGACTCCATCCCGCACCGGCGGAGCACGCGACGCTCGAGTTCGCCATCCGAATCGTCGACGACCGCTGCACCGTGAGCTTCAACACCAGCGGCGAGCACCTCCATCGCCGCGGCGTCCGCCGCCACGTGAACGACGCGCCCGTACGCGAGACGATCGCCGCGGGCGTGGCGCTGCACGCCTTCCGCGCGCACGACGTGATCGTCGACCCGTTCTGCGGAAGCGGCACGCTGCTGCTGGAAGCGGCCGATCTGGTGGCGGGGCGGTTGCCCGGCCGCGGTCGCTCCTTCGGGTTCGAGTCGGCCGCGTGGCACCGGCCCGGGAGGTGGCGCGAGGTCCGTCGCCTCGCGACCGCCCGCGCGGCCGAGGCCGCGGCCGCTCCCGCGCCGCGACTCGTGGGGATGGACGTCGACCCCGAGGCCCTCGCGGCGGCGCGGCACAATCTCTCGGAAGGCGATCATGCGCACGTCGACCTCGCGCTCGGCGACGCGACCGCGCTCGATCTCGACCGCTTCGCTGCGCAGCGCGGCCTCGTGGTCGCCAACGTGCCCTACGGCGTCCGGCTGGGCGAGCGCGCCGACGCGGCGACGACCCTTCGGCGCTTCCTGGAGCGCTGCGCGGCAGCCACCTCACCTTGGGATCTCGCGCTCCTCACGACCCACCCGCACCTCGTCAGGGAGCACGAGGCGCTCGAAGTCGAGCACATGCGAACCATCGCGAGCGGCGGGCTGCGGGTGACGATGGTGACGGCCCGGACGGAAGGCTCGTGAAGTCGGCGCCGCGGCGGGCTCCCCCATCGAGCGCCCCGGCGTCTACGCCGCTGTAGCATCGCACCGTGACCCATGGAGCCGAGCACCTTCGAACCGACGTCGCCGGGCGCCTCACGACGGACGCCCTCCTGGCGATGAAGGAGCTCGTCGCGCCCCTCGTGCGCGACGCCGGCCACTGGGCGAAGGGCGAGTCCGACAGAGAGCAGGCCGGTACCCACGACCTGGGCGTGCGCACGAAGACGGGCCCCGGGGACGTGGTCACGCTCGCCGACGCCCTGGTACAGCGGCGGCTTGCCGAAGCGCTCCGCGACGCGTATCCCGGTTTCGCCTTCGTCGGCGAGGAGGGCCTCGACGAAGGGCGGCCGGAGGCACCCACCTGGGTGATCGACCCGATCGATGGGACACACAACTTCGTGCGCGCCTACCCCGGCTTCTGTGTCTCCGTGGGCCTGGTCGAGGGGCAGGAGAGCGTGTTCGGGGCGATCTACGACTCCGTGACCGACACCGTCACCTGGGCCGTGCGCGGCGGTGGCGCCTGGTGCGACGGGCGCCGCCTGCAGGTGCGGCCCGCCGACGAGCTGGCGAACTCGCTCGTGGCCACGAACGTCATCCCAGCCACCGCGGCCGATCCGGCGCAGCGCGAAGTCTTCTGGCGCCTCGTGGGCGGGGCGGCCGGTTCACGCTCGAGCGGCGCCGCCTGCCGAGACTTCTGCCTGGTGGCGTCGGGGAAGCTCGACCTGTTCTGGCAGTTCGGGCTCAGGTCGTGGGACGTGGCGGCCGGTGTGGTGATCGTGCGCGAGGCGGGCGGACGCGTGACGTTCGCGGGGGATCCGGTGGATTGGGTTCGCGGCGGGGGCCTCTCGTGCTTCGCAGGCGCCGAGGCGCTCGTGGTGCAGGCCGTCGACCTCGCACGTGACCTGGGCGCCGGTTCCTGAGAGACCGCTTCAGCGCACCGTCGCCGTCACGGCGGGCGTACTTCATGATCCTCCGGTGTTGGCCGCCGACGTCGCGCGCGATGTCGGTGAACTCGCCGCGGGTGCGGCAGTCGAACAGCGAGCCCTGCACCTGGATCGACGTGATCGGTACGCCGTGGTCGAGGATCTCCCCGAGCCGTTGTCGGTCGAAGTTGGTGAGACCGCCCGCGCGCACCTTTCCCTGCCGCTGGGCGTCGAGGAGTGCCTCGAGCGCATCGAGGCGAGCTGCCACGAGCCGAGGATCACGCGGTCGAGGCAGGGCGCGGCAGTACCGCCGCACCCTCGGTCCGGTGAACGCGGTCGGGCGCACACCGCGCTATGATGTGCCGCGCAGGCAGCTTCCGCCCGCTCCCCATCCAATGATGATGACGCGCTCGCAGCCGTTTCGCCGATCCCGGTGTGCACGTGGGCCCGTCCCGGCATTCGCGCCACCGGCCGGCCCCCGCCGTCGTGGAGCCGCTGCCGCACACACCGACTCAAGAGGACGGAACACGTGACCTACAGGCTCGATCTCGCACGCATCAAGACCGAATGGTTCAGCAACGTCCGCGGCGATCTGCTCTCCGGACTCGTGGTGGCGTTGGCGCTCATCCCCGAGGCGATCGGCTTCTCGATCGTCGCCGGCGTCGATCCAAAGGTCGGCCTCTACGCCAGTTTCAGCATCGCCGTCGTCACCGCGTTCGTGGGGGGACGACCCGCCATGATCAGTGGTGCCACCGCGGCCATGGCGCTGCTCATGATCACGTTGGTTCGCGACCACGGACTCGAGTACCTGTTCGCGGCAACCGTCGTCACGGGTCTCATCCAGGTCCTCTTCGGGATCGCCAAGCTCGGCCGCTACATGCGCTTCGTGCCCAAGAGCGTGATGATCGGCTTCGTCAACGCGCTCGCCATCATGATCTTCCTGGCACAGCTCGAACACTTCCAAGGTGCCGGTCTCGGTGTGGTGGCGCTTGTGCTCGCGGGGCTCGCCATCATCTACCTCTTCCCGAGACTCACGCGGCTCGTGCCCTCGCCGCTCGTGGCGATCGTGGTCCTCACGACCTTCGCGGTCTTCTCGGGTATCGCCTTCCGAACCGTCGGCGACATGGGCGAGTTGCCCTCGGCCCTGCCGTTCTTCGGACTACCGCTCGTCCCGTTCACGCTCGAGACGCTGCTGATCGTGCTCCCCTACGCGTTCCCGCTCGCGCTCGTCGGCCTCATCGAATCGCTCCTAACCGCCAACATCGTCGACGACCTCACCGACACGCCGAGTGACAAGAACCGCGAGGCGCGCGGACAGGGCATCGCCAACGTGGTCACCGGCTTCTTCGGTGGCATGGCCGGTTGCGCCATGATCGGGCAGTCGATCATCAACGTCGGTAGCGGCGGCCGCACGCGCCTGTCGACGCTCATGGGCGGTGTGTTGCTGATGGCGATGATCCTCCTCCTCGGCGACGTGGTGCGCCTCATCCCGATCGGCGCCCTGGTCGCCGTGATGGTGATGGTGTCGATCAATACCTTCGACTGGGGCAGCCTGCCGGGAATGCTGCGCCACCCCAAGAGCGACACGATCGTGATGCTCTCCACCGTCGGCGTGGTGCTGTGGACGCACAACCTCGCCCTCGGCGTAGGTGTCGGTGTGGTGCTCTCCGCCCTCTTCTTCAGCCGTAAGATCGCCAACCTCATCGAGGTCACGAGCACGCTCGACGAGAGCGGCCGCACACGCACCTACAGCATCGTAGGGCAACTCTTCTTCGTCTCGACCGAGGCGTTCCAAGCGAGCTTCGAGGTGAACGAAGACCTCGACGACGTGGTGATCGACCTGGCGCAGGCGCAGCTCTGGGACGGCTCGGCCGTCGACGCCATCGACAAGGTCGTCATGCGCTTCCGCGGCCGCGATACCCGCGTCACGCTGCGCGGCGTGAACGCTACGGGTGCCGCGTTAATGGAGAACCTGGCGGTCCACGATCGGCCCGGAACGCGCCTCGGCGAGCGCTAGCGCCGGCGCTCGCGTGTGGGGCGTAGACTCACGGTACCTACGGAGGTAGCGCATGTTCTCGCGGATCCTCGTACCGACCGACTTCTCGGGCAGCGCCGACGCTGCGCTCGCCCTCGCCCGGAGCCACTTCCCCGAGGCGCAGCGGTGCCTCCTCCATGTCGTCGATCCGCAGCGCCTCGCGTCCAGCGCGATGTCGTCCGTATCGGCCGGAGACGACCGCCGCGCCCTCGAGGCGGCGGTCACGGCGCAGCTCGAAGAACTGGCGATCGAAGGTGAAGGGTGTGCCGTCCGGGTCGGCCCCGCCGCCGAGACCATCCTCGAGAAAGCTCGGGCGTGGGACGCCGACCTGATCGTGATGGGCACGCACGGCCGCACAGGCATCGCACACTTCCTCAATGGGAGCGTCGCCGAGCAGGTGGTGCGCCACGCCCGCCGGCCGGTGTTGATCGAGCACGAGCGGAAGGAGTAGCCGCCCTCCGCCGACGCTACTGGGCCGGCCCCTCGAAGGCGTTGTCGAGCGTATGTCTGGGTGCGGGGCGCCGCTCACCGCCTCGGCTCCCGTGTGCGAGCTCGACCCGAAACATCCAGTCGAGCAGTCGACTGAGGAGGCGCGCCTTGAGGGCTGCACGTTCGGGCGCGTCCCAGAGGTCGCTCAACTCGTCGGGATCGGCCATGAGGTCGTAGAGCTCGCCCTCGACCGTGCCGTCGGGGAGATGGTAGACGTTCAGCTTGTGATCCCCTTCGCGCCACATGGTGCCGTGAAGGGGCGGATCCCAGGCGCCGCATGAGGAGATGCCGCTGTCCCGGTAGGCACTCACTGCCGCCTCGCGAACTATGACGCCGTCGGTCGCCGCCGGGAGTAGGTCGCGGGCGTCGGGCATCCATCGATCGACGTCGCCGGGCTCGGCGCCGGCAGCCAGCATGATGGTAGCCGCGAGATCGTGCAACTGGGCGAGTCCCGGAACCCGCGTACCGGGCTCGATCACGCCGGGCCAACGCATGAGCAGCGGCACGCGCACGCAGGGATCGAAGAAGAAGGCACCCTTCACCAGCAGGCCGTGGTCGCCGATCATGTCGCCGTGGTCGCTCGCGAACACCACGAGCGTCCGATCGCGAAGGCCGAGCGCGTCGAGCGCCGCGAGGACGCGGCCGATTTCCTCGTCGGCGAAGGCGACGTTGGCGTGATAGTCACGGCGCATCGTCGCGATCTCGGCGGCGGTCAGGCTCCGTGCGTCGCCAAAGTAGCCGTCCTCCTGCTCCCGCCGGAGCGACGTGGGGCGGGCGGCGAGGTCGTCGACGACCGGCGCCGGGATGCCGGCGGTGTCGACACCATCCGCGGCATGCGTCGGGTAGTCGCGATAGGGGTTGTGCGGGTCGAAGAGGCTCATGAGGCAGAAGAAGGGACGATCCGGGTCGCGCGAGCGGAGGAAGTCGATGGTGCGCTCGGCCGCCCAGTGGCTGAAGTGCAGGTGCGCCGGATGGTGCAGCACAGCGCGGCCCTCGCGTTCGAGTCGCACCTTGAAGGCGGGGTCGACCTCGTCGAGCCAGCGTGCATAGGCGTGGAATGGGGAGTCCATGCGGACGCATCCCTCGTTGCACCACTCGTAGACGTCGAAGCCGTCGTGCGGGTGGCGCGCCTCGGCCTCGGCGTGCATCGAGCTCACGTGCAACTTGCCGACCAACGCCGTCTGGTACCCAAGCCCTCGCAACCGTTCGGGAATGAGCACCTCATCGTCGGGGAGCACGTCGTAGAGCCGGTAGACGCCGTGCTCCGGGAGATGGTGGCCAGTGAGCATGCTGGCGCGCGAGGGGGAGCAGATCGGGTTCGTGGCATAGCACCGCTCGAACACGGCGCCGTCGCGTGCGAGCGCGTCGAGGTGGGGCGTGTGTCCGGCCGTGAAGCCGTACGCCTCCAGCGAATCGAAGCGCTGTTGGTCGGTCATGATCAAGAGCACGTTCGGGAGCGGGGCGGCGGCCGGAGCCCCCTTCTGCGCGCTCGTCACGCGCCAACCGCCTCGGTGCGCGCGATGAGGGTGGCGCTGAGGCGGTCGAGCGCACGGAGCCCACGGTCGTCGTGCTCGCTGAAGCCGACCGAGTGGACACGGCAGGCGTCGCTGATGGCGGCACGTCCGCTGAGTCGGAGGAATCGCTTCGCTGCCGCAGGGTATTTGAAGTCGACCACGTACTCACCCACGATGAGGGCGTCGTGCACGGACCGTGCCTGCTCCGGCCGGTCGAGCGCGTGACGGCAGAGCCATACGATCACCTCGGGGAAGTAGTTCGCAGCGATCCCCGAAAAGCCGTCGCCGCCGGCACCGAGCGAATCGAGGAGTGAGGCCATCTCGGCGTTGAAGAAGCGCAAGCGCGTCCCGCGCACTGCGGCGACCTTGGCGGCGATCTGCGCTCCGACGAGGCAGGTGTCCTTGTGGAACACGAAGCGGTTCGAGGCAGCGGCCCAGGCGAGCGTCTCCGGCGGCAGCACGCGCTTGTAGGGCGCCGGACACTCGTAGAGCCCTAGGTCGATGCCGGCAGTAGCGTCGAGCAGCGCTCCGACGCGCGTGCGCCAGACGTCATCGCTCTCGCCGTCGTCGGCGAACTGGTTGGTGAGCAGGACGACCGCAGCCACGCCGGTACCGTGCAGGCGCCCCACCATCTCGACCTGTCGCGTGGCGCTCGCACCGAATGCTCCGGCTGCCACGATCGGGATGCGACCTCCGACCGCGCGGACGACGTGCGCCGCGAGCGCGACCCGCTCATCCTCGGTGAGCTGGAACATCTCGGCGGACTGGGCGACGGCGAAGAGCCCTGCGACGCCGGCATCGAGCCACATCTCGATCAAGGCGTCGAGCGTCGGCCAATCGATGCTGCGGTCGTCCAGGAAGGGGGTGAGCATGACGGGCCATACGCCACGTGGACAGGGGTGCTCGGCCGCCACCGGTACCTCGCTCACGGCGTCGCCCTGAGCAGCGAGTCGACGATCTTCGAACTGCGCTGCGGTACGTGCCCCATGCGTCGCGAAATCTCTTGAGCGGTGAAGCGCAACGCCGTCACGATCGACTCCCGTCTCGTCCCGATGATGTCAGGGTCGCTGCCAGACACACTGCAGGCACCGACCACGCGCCCCGTGCCATCGAATATGGCCGCGCCGAGGCAGTACGTTCCGAGTTCGTGCTCCTGGTCGTCGATGGAGTAGCCACGCTCGCGCGTGCGCGCGACCTCGGCCTCGAGCGTCTCCTCGGTGATGAACGTGTGGTCGGTGTAGGCAGGGAGTCCCTGCCGGCGGACGATCTCTGCGCGTTCGTCGTCATCGAGATGCGGCAGGATCGCCTTGCCGACACCCGTGCAGTGGAGGGGGCTGCGATCGCCGACGGCCGAGCGCGCGAGGAGACGACTCCTCGTCTCGATTGCGTAGACGTAGAGCACGTGGTCCCCCTCGAACGCCGTGAGATAGACCGTCTCATGCGTAGCGTCGGCGAGCTCGCGGAGCAACGGAGCGGAGCGGTCGCGCAACTCGACGCTCACGCGCGCGGACTGCGCGAGCACGACCACGGCGGTACCGAGGGCGTAGCGGTCGCGATCGACGCGTTCGACGTACCCGTTGGACACCAGCGTCTTGAGGATGTTGTGCACGGTGCTCTTCGGGAGGTCGAGGCGACGCGAGAGCTCGCCCAGCGACAGCCGTGGCTCCGCAGGGCTGAACGCCTCCATGAGTCGGATGGCGCGCTCGATCGACTGGATCACGCAGCCGGCCTCCTTATGAACGTCATTCAACCATCCCGAACGTCTTCGGTCAATATGGAACGGTTGACATTCTCTTCTAGCCTGTGTTCAATAGTGTCACAGCACGTTCCATGATACGGAACAGAGGAATGGAGGCACCCCTGTGGTGTCAGAGACCGCACCACACGTCTTCCTCGTAGCCAGCGGCGACCTCCGGCCCGAGGCGAACCGCATGTGCTGGCCCGCTCAGGAGGCGATGGAGACGGCGTTGAGCGCGGCCTTCACGGCGGCGGGCGCCACCCTCGAGCGCGCTCACGACTTCGATGCCGCCTCGGGTCACGGCTTCATCGCGACGCAGCGCGAAGGTATGGACGTCTTCGCGCGCATCCCCGATGGGGCACCCGTGGTCGTGGCCGAAGCGGTGTGGCAGTACAGCCATCACGTGCTGGCCGGCCTGCAAGCGCACCGCGGGCCCGTGCTCTGCGTCGCCAACTGGAGCGGCACGTGGCCCGGCCTCGTCGGCATGCTCAATCTCAACGGCAGCCTCACGAAGGTCGGTCGCCCCTACGCCACGCTCTGGAGCGAACACTTCGACGACACCTACTTCAGCGACGGGCTTCGTACCTGGCTGCGAACAGGCGCGCTCGCGCACGACGCGAGCCACGTCCGGCCGCTCGACGCACGTGCTCTCCCCCTCGATGCGGCCGAGGTCGGACGTACGGCCGCGCAGCAGCTGCGCACGGGCCAGGCGATCCTCGGCGTCTTCGACGAGGGCTGCATGGGCATGGCGAACGCGATCCTGGAAGATCACCTGCTCAACCCGCTCGGCGTGTTCAAGGAGCGCCTCAGCCAGTCCGCGCTCTATGCCGCCATGCGCGACGTGACGCCGAGCGAGGCGCGCGAGGTCTACGACTGGCTCGTCCGCGAAGGCGTCACGTTCGTCCTCGGGGAGGAAGAAGCAACCGACCTCACCGAGTCGCAGGTGCTGCAGCAGTGCGCCATGTACGTCGCCGCGGTCCGCATGGCGAGCGCGTTCGGCTGCGACGCCATCGGGATCCAATACCAGCAGGGCCTCAAGGACCTGACACCCGCCTCCGACCTCGTGGAAGCGCTCCTGAACGATCCCCACCGTCCACCGGTCACGCATCGGGCGACGGGCGCCCCCCTCTACGTCGGCGAAGCGCTCCCGCACTTCAACGAGGTCGACGAGGCGGCAGGGCTCGACGCGCTCATCACGAATCGCGTCTGGCGGGCGCTCGGTCTCGACCCCACCACCACCTTGCACGATCTGCGTTGGGGCGAGCACTACCTCGGCCCCGATGCGGCGGGGGAGCCACTCGACGCGTTCGTCTGGGTCTTCCAGATATCGGGCGCCGCCCCGGCAGCGCACTTCGAGCATGGGTATCGCTCGGCGCGCAGTGAGCGCCAGCCACCGATGTACTTCCCGCTCGGTGGCGGCACCCTCAAGGGCGTCTCCAAGCCCGGCGCCGTCGTCTGGAGTCGCGTCTACGTCGAGGCGGGCCGCCTCCACCTCGACCTCGGTCGCGCCACCGCCGTCGCGCTCCCAGAGGCGGAGACGGAGCGGCGTTGGGCCGCCACCACCTCGCAGTGGCCGATCATGCACGCCGTCCTCCACGGCGTCACGCGCGACCAAATGATGGGGCGCCACAAGGCGAACCATATCCAGGTCGTCTACGCCCCCGACGATGCGGCGGCCGATCGGGCCCTCGCCGCCAAAGCCGCCGCCTTCCACGAGCTCGGCGTCGCCGTCCACCTCTGCGGTCACGTGACGGTGGGCTGAGCGTGGGGGAGTTGCTCTTGGGCATCGACGTCGGGACGGGCTCGACGAAGGGGGTGCTGGTCACGCCCGGCGGCGAGGTCGTGGGCGAGCACGTCGTCCCCCACGGGCTCGAGATCCCGCGCCCCGGCTGGGCCGAACACGACGCCGAGGGCGTGTGGTGGCACGACGTGGTGAGCGTCTGCCGGGCGCTCACGAGTGGCTCCGTGAGCGGGGCCGACATCGCCGGTGTGGCGCTCAGCGCGATCGGTCCCTGCCTCCTGCCCGTCGCCGCCGACGGCCGACCGCTCCGTAAGGGGATCCTCTACGGCGTCGACACCCGCGCCACGCACGAGATCGCCGAACTCGAGAGCGAGCTTGGAGCCGACGAGATCTTCGCGCACAGCGGTATGCCCCTCAGCAGCCAGGCCATCGGTCCGAAGTTGCGCTGGCTCCTGCGGCACGAACCGTCCGTCTGGCACGACGCCCACACCTTCCACACGGCGAGCAGCTGGCTGGTGGAGCGCCTCACCGGCGAGCGCGTGATGGATCGCCACACCGCCAGCCACTGGATGCCGCTCTTCGACCTCCGCGCCGGCACGTGGTCGGAGCGCTACACCGAGGGGTTGGCCGACGTCGGTCGCCTCCCGCGCCTCGGATGGAGCGACGAACGCGCGGGCGAGGTGACCACAACCGCAGCGGCCACGACGGGCCTGCGCGCCGGGACCCCCGTTGCGGTCGGCACCGTCGACGCCGTCGCGGAGTCGATCAGCGTGGGCGCCGTCGCGCCCGGCGACCTCATGATCATGTACGGCAGCACCACGTTCTTCGTGCTCGTGACCGACGCTCCCCACCCCGATCCGCGTGTATGGACCACGCGCGGCGCGTTCGCGGAGCAGTATGCGCTCGCCGCCGGCATGGCGACCACCGGGAGCCTCACCGCCTGGTTCAAGGACGCCCTCGTCGGCGGCGGCGATGCCGGGGCAGGAGGTACGAGCGCTCCCTCGTTCGCGGATCTGTTCGCAGCGGCAGCCACGGTGCCGCCCGGAGCCGATGGACTCCTCGCGCTCCCCTACTTCAGTGGTGAACGAACCCCGATCCAAGATCCGGATGCGCGCGGCGTGATCGCCGGCCTCAGCCTCGGACACGGCCGCGCGCACGTCTTCCGCGCCCTACTCGAGGGTGTGGCCTATGGGGTGCGTCACAACCTCGAGACGTTCCGCAGCATGGGCGCGCCCATCCGCCGGGTGATCGCCGTCGGTGGCGGGACCCAAGGGGGCCTCTGGACGCAGATCGTCTCCGATGTGAGCGGCACCCCTCAGGAGCGCACCCGGCCGCACCACGGCGCGGCGTTCGGCGACGCATTCCTCGCCGGCCTCGCGACCGGCGCACTGCGGCGAGCCGACCTCGCCACCTGGGTCAGGCCCGACGCGAGGGTCGAGCCCGACACCACCGCCAGAGCGCTATACGACGCCGGGTTCGAACGCTACCTCCGGCTCTACCGAGCTTCCAGAGACGTGGTGCACGAGCTCGCGCACGAGCAGGCGAGCGGAGCGAGGGGGTCGACGACCATGTGACCCTCCCGCTCTCGCCCAGCGCCACGCCCCCAACCCACCGTCCGCACGAAAGGAACCCCATGACCCTCCGAACCCGAACGATCGCAATCGCCCTCGCCCTCGGCCTCCTCCTCGGCCTCGGCGCCACCTCGGCGCAATCGCAGGATCGCCTCACCATGCGCATCGCGACCGCCGCGAACCCTGCCGACTACCACGCAGGAGCCCTCTACGTGTTCAAGGAGTACCTCGAACGCGCCGTCCCGGGCCGCTTCAACGTCGAGATCTACCCGAGTGCATCGCTCTTCCAGCAGGGCACGGAGCCGGCAGCGCTCCAACGCGGCAACCTCGAGGCGACGCTCCTCTCCGCCCAGGACATCTCTCGCCAGGTGGCGCCCGTATCGGCCCTCACGGCCGGCTACCTCGTGCGCGATCCCGCCCACCTCTGCGAAATCTGGAGCGGCGACGTCGGCACGGAACTCAAGAGCCTCGTCGCCGACGAGATGGGCATTCAGATCCTCGAGGTCTTCTACCTCGGCACGCGCCAACTCACGATGCGCCGCCCCATCGACGTCCAGACCCCCGCCGATCTCGCGGGCGTGAAGCTGCGCATGCCCGACTCGCAGGCGTGGCTCTTCCTCGGCAACGCGCTCGGCGCCGACGCCACCCCGCTCGCGTTCGGCGAGCTCTACCTGGCGCTCCAGACCGGCACGGTCGACGGCCAAGACAATCCCCTCCCGAGCGTCGTGGTCAACAAGTTCTACGAGGTCTCGCAGCAGGTCATCCTCACGAGTCACCTCGTCGACGGCGTGCTCTTCGCCATCTCCGACACCTTCTGGAATCGGCTCGACGCCTCCGAGCAGCAGATCATGCGCGACGCCTCACGCGCCGCGGCACTCTTCAACAACCTCAACCGCATCCGCGCCGAACGCGAGGTGGTCGAGTACCTCGAGGGGCAGGGCCTGAGCGTCGTGACGCCCGACGTGAACGCGTTCCGGGAGACGGTCCAGGACGCCTACCTGAACTCGAGCTTCTCCGACACGTGGCTGCCCGGCTTCGTCGACACCGTCAACGCGCTCGAGCCGCGCTCCGCCTGCCAGTTCTGAGGTAGCCGGGCGCCCGACCCGCTACTGCACTCCCGCCTCCCGCCGCCGGGCCGAGCCCACGCTCCGCCCGGCGGTGCACGACCGAGGAGCCCATGCGCACCACCTTCACCCGAATCGCACGCTGGGCCCAGGAAGGGGCCGACCTCGTCAGCGCGACGCTCTTCGCGCTGGTCTTCGTCGGCTTCGTCATCCAGGTCGGCTCGCGCTATCTCTTTCGCAACCCCCTGGGCTGGTCGTCCGAGGCGATCATGATCGCCTTCATGTGGGCCTTCTTCTGGGCGGCGGCGTTCTCCGTTCCGCTCCGCGGTCATATCTCACTCGACATCGTCTACAACGCGCTTGGTGAACAGGGGCGTCGCTGGGCGAGCGTGGTGCAGTTGCTCGCGATATCCGTCGTGTTCGTGCTCGCGCTCCCCGCCACGATCGACTACGTCACCTTCATGATCCGGATCCCCACGTCGGCGCTCGAACTCCCCTTCGGCTACGTCTTCGCCTGCTTCCCCATGTTCATGATCGCGATCGTCGTGCGTTCGTTCGCGCGCGCGATCGGCCTGATGCTCCCGGGATGGCGTGGCCGCCTCGGCGCGATCCGTGGCACCGAAGCGCCCGAAGAGGCCGCGGCGCAGAAGGCTGCGACGTGAGCATCGCCCTCAGCCTCATGCTCTTCTTCATGGTGGTGACCTCGCTCCTCGGCATGCCGATCGGCCTCAGCCTCATCGGCAGCGGCATGCTCTACCTGATGATCTCGGGGCGCGACATCGGCCTCGCGGCCGAGCAGACACTCAACGGCACGTGGTCGACCTTCATCATCCTCGCCGTGCCGCTCTTCATCTTCGCGGCGCGGATCATGAACGCCGGGTCGATCACCGACCGGCTCCTGAGCCTCGCGCTCATGTCGGTCGGCCGGCTCCGAGGCGGCCTCGCACACGTCAACATCGTCGCCAGCGTCATCTTCTCGGGCATGAGCGGCAGCGCCGTGGCCGACGCCTCGGGAATGGGATACATCCTCGTCCGCATGATGACGAAAGGGAATCGCTACCCGCCCGGGTACGCGAACGCAATCACCGCCACCTCTTCGACCATCGGCCCGATCATCCCCCCGTCGATCCCCATGATCCTCTACGCACTCGTGTCGGGCACCTCCATCGGTGCGCTCTTCCTCGGCGGCGTGATACCTGGCATCCTGATGGCACTCTCTCTCGGCGTCGTGGTGTGGATCACGGCGCGCGCGCGTGGATTTCCTCGAGAGGAGCCGACGCCCTGGCGCGCGATCCCGCGACAACTCGGTCGCAGCATCCTGCCACTCCTCACCCCCGCCATCTTGCTCGGAGGCATCTACTCGGGCATCTTCACGCCCACGGAGGCGGCGGCGGTGGCGGGTCTCTACGCACTCGTCCTCACCGTCTTCGTCTATCGCGAGCAGGGCCCACGAGAGCTCTACGCCGTGCTCAAGGACACCGCCGTCGCCTCCGCCGTGGCGATGCTCGTCGTCTCGGGGGCGTTCATCTTCAACTACGCCGTCACCATCGAACAGGTTCCCGCTCGCATCGCCGCGTGGATGGGCGGGCTCGACATGTCGGCCACGGCGTTCATGCTTTTCCTCACCGTCATCTTCCTCCTCCTCGGCGCTTTCTTCACGACCACGACCATTCTCCTCGTGGTGGTGCCGCTGGTGCTACCGGCCGTTCAGCTCTACGGCATCGACCTCGTGCACTTCGGCGTGGTGGTGGTCGTGAACGCCATGATCGGCCTCGTCACGCCGCCGTACGGGGTACTGCTCTTCATCCTGAGCGGCCTGACCGACACGCCAGTGGGCAAGATCATCAAGGAATCGTGGCCCTTCATGGGCGCACTCATCGTCGCGCTGGTGCTGATGGCGATCTTCCCCGAGATCGTACTGTGGCTGCCGAGGCAGTTCGGCTACCGCTGAGGCGCCGAGCCCGCTCGCCGACTCACCGCCCCCGACGGAAGTCGGAGATCCCTGACGATCGCTCGAGACGAGCGCACCAGCGCGATCGTCGCGACTCAGAAGACGCTGAAGGAGATCCGCAGCCGCAGTTGCTTGACGTCGTAGCCGATCGACGCGACGCCGTCTTCCTCCGCGCTGAGGTCGGTCCCGACCAACAGGAGTCCTACGCAGACGCGCCGGTCGTTGACGGCCGCGATCTGGTAGCGATCGAGCCGGACCGAGTCTCCGAGTGTCACCGTGGGCGAGGCGAGATCGACCCTGACGGGTGCTCCCAAGGCCGCTGCGTCGCTGAACAGCGCCTCTTCATCGGCCGCGAGGTAGGCCTGGACCTCGACCACGCCGCTGATGGGCGGACCGTCGTACGCGAGGTCGAGTTCATACGTCAAGTTCGCGTGCACCAGCGTGACCCCGCGGCGATCGTCGTCGAGGACGAGGCAGCTCTCGCCCGCTTCTGGGATGTGCTTGCGCACGTCGTAGGCCGAGCCGGCCACGATCTCTTTCTCGATGGTGCCTGATGCGGCGTCCCCGAGCTTCGCGAGCAGGTCGATCTCGAGCGGGATCGGAATCGCCTTGCAGGCGGCGAGGACGACGATGAGGAGGGCTGGGAGGATGACGCGAGAAAGTATCATTCTTCACTCTGGCGCACCGCTATGAGCGCGGCGTCGGAGGGGCATGAGGAACCCTCACCGGATACTTCGTTCAGCGCCCCTTGCGCAGCGGCGCCTCGAGCGTCTCCTCGAGCAGATGGTCGAAGGGGGGCGCCACCGAGGGTGAACGAGCGAGGGGGCCGCGACCCTTCACGCGCACACCGTGCTCGTACACGAGGTGCGCGCCGTACCACGCCGATCCGAGCAGCGCTGCCGTGCCGAAGGCGGAGAGCGCCACGGGGAGGCCCGTAGACGGCCGGCGCCGCCGCCGACGCATGCCGAGGTTGACGACCGAGAGGGCGATCAGCGCGAGATTCATCCCGCCGTGCAGCCGCGCCATCGGCTTCGCCGGGTGCTCGCGCGGAATCTCGAGGTAGTCCATCGCGCCCGCGGTCGCCGCCACCACCGATCCGGCGACGGCGCCCTCCATCGCGAGGTGGGCAGCGTCGGCGTAGCGCTGGCGCCCCGTGACGAGGTGGAGCACGTCCATGGCGAGGCTGAACGGGAAGAGCGCGAGTGGAAAGGTGACGAGCTGTGGGTGTGCGGGATGGCCCGCGAGCGTGGCCTTGGGCATGGTGGGACTCCTCTTCCGCTCAGTGCGAGACGTCGAACCGGAGTGTGTTGTTGTCGAGCATGCTCGGCATCGGGTGCGTGGCGTAGAGCTTACGCGGCGCTCGTTCCTGGTAGTGCCCCTTGCGGAGCAACGCGGCGAGCATCGTGCTGGTGATCATGAGCACGAGGTTCTGCGCCGGGCAGCCGACGGGCCCACGACTGAACGGGACGAGCGGCCAATCGTCGTCGGTGCGCTCGTGCGACCAAACCTCCGGCGCGAAGCGATGGGCGTACTCGAGGTGCCGGTCGTCGCGATGGAAGTAGTTCGAGTAGACGAGGATGCCGGTGTCTTTCGGCATCACTCTGCCGTCCCACATCGTCTCGGAGCTCGACTGGCGGAGGATCATGGGCGTGGTCGGCCAGAGGCGAAGCGACTCGAGCAGGCACTGCCGCACGAAGGGGAGTGCCGGCTCGCTGTCACGGGCCTCAGCCTCGTCGCGGGCGCGCACCTCGTGCTCCGGGTGGGCGGCGAGGAGCGCCAGCGCTCTGAAGGTCGTCATCCCCGCCGGATCGATGGCGAAGAGCCAATGGGGGATCTGGTGGTCGGCCGCCGTGTCGGGCGTGGCGTGCGTTGCAGCCATCACGGCCGCGAGCGTGTCGCTCTCCGCGGCGTCGAGGTAGCGGTTCAAGCGCACGAAGAACTCGTCGCGCTGACCGATGCGCTTGGGCTGCAGGAACGCGAGGTTCGCGTAGGCGCGGAGCCGTTCGTGCAAGCGCGTGAACTCGCGGTCCTCGCGCGCGGCGTCACCGAGCATCACGCGCCGCACCATGCAGAACCAGGCGTCGGAGAAGACGTCCCAGTCGAGCACGCCCTTACGCTCGGCACGGGCGAGCATCACCTGCGCCTCCTCCTCGATCACGCTCGCGAAGCGCTCCGAGAGGCGGTGCATGGGACGCGGTGTCTCGAGCACCTCCTCGTTGAACCGCCGCCGATCGGGTCGCTCCTCGGGGCTCGAGATCAGCACGGCCTTGGGCTGGAAGTGCGACAGCGACGCGCGCTTCTCGCTGCTGTCGGCGCCGAACGGCACCGGCGACTCCTCGAGTACGCGGTGGACGTGCCGGGCAGCGAGCACCACGGCCTGCTTCCGAATCGGAACCCGCAGCATGATCGGGCCATCGCCATAGGTGTCGTGCAGTCGTTGCACGCGGCGGACGGCGCGACCGACGAGGTCGACGCGTTCTGCAGCGGCTACCATTCGCGGTCGCCGGATGATGGGTCCCTGGGCGAGCGTGGGCACGATGACCTCCGCCATGAGCGCGGCGGTGTCGGCGACGCTCATGGTCGGGATGGGTCGATGGCTGCCGAGATCGACGTGAGAGCGCGGGCGCTCGGCCGTACTCATCGTGTGTGCGGGTCCGGCCCTTCGACGCGGACCTCGAACCATACGTTGCTCTCGTAACGGGACATGACGCCTCCTCGGTGTTCGCCGCCGGCGCTCGCGGCCGTAGGCTGCGCCTTCCTGATCGCGATCCGGGTCCGCCTCCCCGCGGCCTCCACGGCTTCCACGGCTTCCGGACCATAGAGGCGCTGCAGCCCTGGACCGCCCTCGGCCGTCACACGAGCGCGACGCCGAATGTGCTCACGCGGTCGGCGTGCCGGCGGTACGTCAGCTCCGCTGCGTATCCTTCGTCCGCTTGTGGGCGTACATCTTCGTGTCGGCCTCCGACAGGATGTCGTCCGGGGACTCGTCGCCCGTGATTCGTCCCACGTAGCCGACGCTGAGCGACAGCGGCACCGTCTCCTCCGACCCTGACTCCGCCGCTGGGAGCCGGACGTGCAGCCCCTGCGTGAGACGGTGGACGGTGTCGTCGAGACGCTCGACCCCGTCGGCGCCGACGAGCAGCACGACGAATTCGTCGCCGCCCCAGCGCGCCACGAAATCGGTCGCTCGTACGGCAGAGGCGACGTGCGCCGCCACCTGTCGCAGCGCCTCGTCGCCGCCGCCGTGGCCGAAGCGGTCGTTGATCGACTTGAACGAGTCGAGGTCGAGGAAGATCGCCGAGAAGACGCCCTCAGAACCCCGCCGCTCCCGCTGCAGTTCGCCAATCCGCTCGTAGAGCGCCGTCCGGTTCGGGAGCCCGGTGAGAGCGTCGCGATAGGCGATGTGCCGGAGACGGACGTTGGTGCGTGCCACGAGGTGCTGCTGCTCGCGTGCCTCGAGCGCCCGCCGGACGAATGCGACGAGCACGCGCGCTCGCGTCGGTTGCGTGAGCACCGTGGCGTTGCGCCAAGGCACGGCCGGCGCCTCGTGGAGCGGTGTCAGGACGATGATCGGCAGCGACGACCAGGCGGGTTCGCGCTCCTGGAACCGTTCGATCACCGCCGCGGCGTCGAGGTAGATCGCGCGCGCCGTCACGAGCACGACGCCGTAGGTGTCCTGTGCCGCGGCGAGCGCGCGTTCGAAGGCCTCCCCGTCGTGCACCACATCGCATTGGAGTCCAGCGCCGGCAAGCCGGTCTGCGATCAGCTCGGCGTTGCGCCGCACGGGCGCGAACACCAGGACGCGAACGTCATCCCGTCGGTGCGACATCATCGTCCGTGGAGGCAGCGCGCCGTCCGGACACGATGTGCCGGGCCACGAGCCCGACGGCGCCGTGCAGTTCGACGACGTCGACGCCCTCGGACGTGATCTTCAGCTCATGGATCCGTGTGTCGTGCCGGCCATCGCGCCGCTTCACGACGGTGAGCGCCTTGTGGAGGCCGTCGGGTCCCTCGAAGAACTGCATCACGATCTTGACGTCGACCGTCTCGCTGATGTCGACCGGAAACACGCTGCCGGACTCGGGCATCATCGCGTGCGCCAGCGTCAGGATCGAGATCACGCCGCGATGGTTCATGAACCGAACCACGTCTCGGAGCTGCGTCAGGAGCAACGGTTCCGATTGCATCGCCTGGTAGTAGCCGGAGAGCGAGTCGACGATCACGAGCTGTGCCCCCCAGCCGATCCCCGACCGGAGCACGGTCGCGAACTCCCCCGGCAGGATGCTCGGCCGCTCGACCTGGATCACGCGCAGCAGGTCGTTCTCGATGTGGGGCCGCAAGTCCATCCCGAGTGCCGCCGAACGCGCGAGGAAGGTGCGCTCGAGTTCCTCGAAGAGATAGAACAGCACCTTCGTCCCGCGCTGCAGCGCAGCGTAGGCGTAGTGGGTCGCCAGCGTCGTCTTCCCGACACCCGACGGTCCGACGAGCAGGCACGACGTCCCGGCACTGAGACCGCCGCCGACGATCTCGTCGAGCTCCTTCGAACCGGTCGCGAGGTCGTCGGTGAAATCGACGTCGGGCGCGGGCCGGGGCTCCTCGTTCGGCGTCATCCTCGGGTAGACGATGAGGCCGCCCTTCACGATCTGGTAATCCTGCTCCCCGCCCAGGAAATCGCTGCCGCGAACCTTGCTGACTGTGAGTCGTGAGTACTGAACACCGTGGGGCGAGACCACGTGGGCAAGGTCGATGATGCCGTCGGCCACCATCTCGGTGTTCGATCCCCGTTCGTAGCTGGTGAAAAGTGCGGTGACGTCGAGCCGGTCGAAGAGCTCGACGAGGGTAAAGAGCTCCTGCTCGAAACGCCCCGGCACCGTGGCGAGAATCTCCATGAATGAGAGGGAGTCGAACACGAAGCGCTGCGGTTGGACCTCCTCGACGAGGGCCCGCACACGCGCGGCGATGTCGACGAGTTCGACCTCGTCCGGTACGAAGACGTCCTGCTTCGAACGCATCTGCTCGAGCGCTTCATGCGGCGAGATGGCCTGAACGCTGATGCCGTCGAGTGACCAGCCGTGCGACCAGGCCATCCGCTCCAACATGCGCGTCGGCTGGTAGAGGTTCACGAACAAGCAGCGCTCACCCCGCGCGACGCCGTCGAGCAGGAACTGTAGCGCCAGCGTCGTCTTGCCCACGCCCGCCCCGCCACGGAGGAGGTAGACGCCGTGCTCGGGGAGCCCTCCGTGGAGGATGTCGTCGAGGCCCTCGATACCCGTGGAGACGCGCGCGAACGAGTTGCCGTCGCCGCCTGCGTCGCGCTCGACCGCGCTCATCGGGACTTCGGGGGCCGAGGCGAGCGAAGGAAGTGGATCCTACGGTGCGTCACGTGGCGATACTAACGCACTCGCGCCAAACAAAATCGAGGCGATGTGATGTACACCTAACTGGGGGCCGCGACCGGCGCCCACGGTTGACGTTCAACCGCTGGGTCGACGGAACATCGGCGCGCTCGTAACGATCGCTCACATGCTTGATCATCGATTCGATGGTGACGCCTCCCCCCACACAGCACCGGCAGACGTCGGCGCAATCTTCAACGCGCTCTCGGATGGCCACCGACGCCGCATCCTCCGGGCACTCGAGGACGGGCGCCCCTCCCCATCAGCCTCGCAGCCGTTTCGAACTCCGCGCCACGCGGCTGGCCGGCGGTCCGATGGCGGGGCGCGTGGGCGGGCGGATCCCTCGGCGCAGCCTACGAGGCGTGGTTCGCGGAGGGTACGACGAGCTAGGAGCCCATCAATGGAGGAAGCCTCACGCGAAATGATCCCCGGCGGGAGCAAGCGCGCGACGTTCAGCGCGGCCGCGCGAACACCTGCGTCCAGTAGCCTCCCTCGTGGCCGACCCCGAGATGGACGAAGCGGTCGTGCATCACGTTGGCGCAGTGCCCGGGGC
>JACCWH010000098.1 GCA_013697735.1 Trueperaceae bacterium
CGGAACACCGGCCACGCCGCGCGTGCGTGACGAGCAGGCGGCGAGATCGCGCTGCTCTACCGCGCGAGCGCCCGGGCGCTCCGTCCGTCGATCTCTCAATCCCTACCGGCCTCGGCCAAAGCCGTCCTGAACGCCAGGTCGAAGAATTCGACGAGACGCACGCCGTAGAGGTCGGGGTCGGCAGCGTACACCTCCGTGTGACCCGCCCCCTCGACGATCCAGGCATCTGCCCACGGCGCAGCAGCGCTCAGGAGCTGCGCGTGCGCCACCGGAACGAGCCGGTCACCCCTACCGTGCACGATCGTGAACGGCAGGGGCGCGAGCGCCGGCACCACCTCGACGGGACGCGCGCGAACGGGGTCGATCCCGAAGCGCATGCGGTACGCGAGCCGCACGCCGGGCAGGAGGAAGGTCGGCAGCACGCTCGCTGCGTACGGCGAGACGACCACCACGGGGGCGAATTCCGCGTACGCCGAATCCGTCCAAACGGCGCCGATCCGGGGGTCGATCGCTGCCGCTTCGAGCGCCGAGGCGCCACCGAGCGACACGCCGAGTACGCCGACGCTTCCGGGACGCACCCCGCCCTCCTCGACGAGGTACGTGACCGCGGCGATCACGTCGTAGCGTTCGCGGAGCCCGAAGGCGTACCGAGCGTCGCCGGAGGCGCCGTGCCCACGCAGATCGACCAAGAGCACCTGGTATCCGGCTCGTTGCAGCACCACCGCTACGTCGACGAAGCCCGAATCGAACCCGGTCGAGCGGTTCGCCTCGATCCCGTGGACGAGTACGACCCCGGCCTCGCTGCCAGCGACGCGCAAGAGCCAGGCGGCGAGATCGACGCGGTCGTCGGTGGAGCGGAATTCGACCGCCTCGAACGATGCGCCGAGGTGTGCCGGAGTCCGATCCATCGCCGTGACCCGAGTCGGGACGCTCAGTCGCTCCGCTGCCAGCATCCCGACGGCGAGGTAGGCACACACGACGACGAGCGTGACGAGGAGCGTCCACCGCCTGCGAGCGCTTCGCTGCGTCGGCGCGGCCATGAGCGAGTCTAGCCAGCGCGGGGGCGGACGACAGCGAATCGGCCGGGTCTTGTATAGTGCTCGGATGCAACGGCGGACGACCGCCGAGCGAGGTGATACGTGCCGAAGCCCAAACCCATCCACCTGACCCCCAAAGGTCACGAAAAGATGAAGGAAGAGCTCCGCTATCTCAAGGATGAGAAGCGCCAAGAGCTCACCGAATACATGGGTGCAGCCCTCGCCGACGGCGACCTTCGCGAGAATGCCGCCTACGACGAGGCCCGCATGCTCCAGAGCGCTAACGAGGCGCGCATATCGGATCTCGAAGAGGTCGTCGCGCGCGCGATCGTGGTCGAGCAGGAGGGCGGCGCCAATGCCGTCGGCTCGCTCGGTGCGTCACTCCGGGTCGAAGACGACGACGGTGCCCGTCACGTCTTCCACCTCGTCGGTTCGCTCGAGGCCGACGTCCTCGAGAACCGCATCTCCGACGAGTCGCCCCTCGGACAGCAACTCATGGGGCGGCGCGCAGGCGACGAAGTCGCACTCGGTTCACGTCGCTTTACCGTCATCGAGGTCATGTTCGACTGACCGATCGGCGCCCTCGGCGTCGCGCCCTGTGTGAAGAGCGGTTGGTAGGCTCGTCATGAGCCCCTCAGATGTGCGCTGGTATCGTGCGGACGTGATTCGATGGTCGTCCTCACTCATCGTCCTCGTGGTCGTGGTCGGTGTTCTCGTGATCCTCGCGACGCTTCCGGATCGGCGGCCCGATCTTCCCGACACGTCGATACGGCTCTTCGACGTGGCGCTCACGCTCCACCCGGAGGCGGATGCCGAGGCCGTGTGGAGCTTCGCTGCCCCGGAGGCGCGGTTCGACCCACGGCTCGAGACCACCACGCTGCTCGCCGTACATGACGGACGCCGGATGGTGGACGGGGAGATCGACTTCACGCTCGAAGGCGACGAGGTCATGATCGACCGAAACGACGACCTCATCGGCGACCGGCTGCGCGCCCACCTCGTCGCCGACGGCTGGGACCTGGAGATGGCCTCGCGCGGGGCCCGACGCGTGCGGATCGCCCAGCGCGAGGGGCGCTTCGAGGTACCGCACGCCACGATCACAGGCGAGGGACTCGACGGCGTCTACGAAGACATGCGCATCAGTTTCGACTTCACCGAGTTCGAAGCGGGCGGCCCTGGCACCGTCGGGTACGCCTCGTTCGAAGCCGAGCGCACTCCCGCCCCGGAGCGGCCGTGAGAGGATCCACCATGCCAAGAACTTCCGTGCCCGCCACCTGCCGCGAGGTCGCGCGGAGCGCCAATGCGCGCGCAGTCCTCCTGCTGCTGCTCCTCGCCCTCCCACTCGCGAGCGTGGCACCGGCGCAGGCCGATCCAGCCACGAGCGCCGCCGCCGATACCGCGCTCGACGACGCGGTCCTCGCGCGCCGCATCATCACCATCGACTATTCCGGAGGCACCGCCAGCGGCAACCTCCGCTTCGGCCCCATCACCTACGCGCACCCGGAGCCGACCGGGATCGTGGCGACCGTCTCCACGCTCACGATCGAGGCGGCTCGGGCCGTGCTCCGTGGTCCCGACGACACGCTCATCTCGCAGGCGCAAGGTCGGCGCGAGGCCGGTTTCGAGGGGGGTGTGACGGTTCGTCGCGGTCGCCTCGTGGCCGTGGGAGAGCGACTCGTCTACAGCGAATCGACCGGCCTGGGCGTACTCGAGGGGGGCGCAGAAGTCCGCATCGCCCCCGCCCGCGCGGGTGAGGACGAAGTCTTCATCGCGGCGACGAGCGTCACGTTCGACGTCGACTCCGACGTGAGCGTATCGGAGGGTGACGTACGGCTCGTGAACGGTGATCAGACGGCGACTGCCGAGCGCCTCCGCTTCGAGGAGGACCGCGACCTCGGTCAGCTCGTCTCCACCGGCGGCCAGGTCGAGGTCGTGCGCTCTGGCGAGGCCGGCGACCTGCGCATCGTGGCCGACGAGATCCGCGTGCTCACGGAAGTCAAGGCGCTCTACGCACGGGGCGACGTGACCGTCGAAGACGGAGCAGTCACCAGCCGCGGGGACGTCGTCTTCTACGACGACGAAGACGAAGTCGCCGACGTGATCGGGTCCCCGGCAACGGCCGTCGACCCCTCCGCGGGGGTGAATCTCAGCACCGACCGCATTCGCCAGGACGTACGCTTCCGCTTCGTGGAAGCGATAGACGCTTCGCTGCCCACGACCTACACCGCGGACCAGTTCATGCTCTCGAACGAGGACGGAACCCGCTGAGGCAGCCGGCTGGCAACGATCGAGCGCGTCCGCGCGTGCTGCTGACGCTCCTGGCCGTTGCCGCGGCCACCGCGCTGGCACAGGAGGCGGACCGCACTACCTCGATCGTCACGATCGAGCGCGGCGAGCGCATCATCGAGGTGGAGCAGCTCGGGCGCTCCGCCGACGGCGCGCGCTTCATCCTCGCCAATCCGCGCTGCGAGGAGGGCGTGCGCATGTCGGTCTTCTACGGACCGCCACCCGGCTCGGTGGCGACGCGCGTCGATGCGACCCGGCTGTCGTCGACGATTGCGCTCGTGCGCGTCCCACAGGACGAGGGCGAGGAGCCTGGCGAGGAGACGCTCGAGCTGTTCGGCGGAACGGCGACGATCCTGCGCGAAGGCTGCATCGTCGATCTCGACGCCGCCACGAGCGAGCCCGTCGTTCTCGTGCAGGGGCGGACCACCGTGATCGGAACCCGTTTCTTCCTCGATCGAGGGACCGACATCGCCGACATGGAGGGGCCGATCGTGCTCGAGCGGCGCGACGACTCGGGCGCGAGCGTGCTCGAGGCGACGTCGCAGAGCCTCAGCTTCGACGTCGCCACCGAGCGCGCCACCCTGGTCGGCGACGTCGTCGTCACGAGCGAGAATCGAGTCTCGACGGCCGAGCGCCTCGAGCTCGACGAGGACGCCGGCGTCGCGTTCCTCACCGGCTCGCCAGCCGTGAGTCGACGAGACGGCGAGGAAGTCCGAGGCACGCGCCTCCGCTACGACCTCGAAACCGACGACGTGATCGTCACCGGCGGTGTGCAGGCGACGTTCGAGCTCGACCTCGACTGACTGACGGGGAGCGTCGCGGCGCGTGCCGGGACCAGTGCGTCGCCAGCCGCGAGGGCCGTCAGGCGCCGGCAGCCCGGCGCGGCTTCGGCATGTGGACCACGAGCACGCCTTCACGTAGGTGCGCGGTGACCGCGGTCCGATCGACCTCGGTGGGGAGGCGCACGACGCGGTGGAACGGGCCGTTCGGCCGCTCCGAGAACACCGCAGTGATGCCCTCTTCGATCGTCTCGCGAATGCCTGCGACGAGCAGGTCCTGCCCCTGGAGCGCGAGCTCCAGGTCCTCCTGGGTGACGCCCGGGACTTCCATACGCAACTGCAGCGCGCTGCCGAGGTCGAGCAGGTCGGCGCGAGGTCGGGACGCGTCGGCAGCGACGTCGCGCGTGCTCAAGGCGTCGATCCGGTCGCGTATGGCGATGAGCTCGTCGAGGTCGGCGGTGGTGCCGAAGCGCTCGATATCCATGCCGCGGAGTCTAGCATCGTCGCCCCCGACGCGCGGTGCGCCCGCCCTGGCGAGCGACCGCGGTACCCTGCACCCGTGAGGGTGGCCACCCCCCGCATTCCGGTGCTCGCCGCGCCGACGGCGGCAGGCAAGACCGCGGCCGCGTTCGCGCTGGCCCGCGCGAGTCGCGCCCGCATCGAGGTCGTTTCCGCCGACGCCATGCAGGTCTACTGCGGACTCGATATCGGCACGGCCAAGCCGAGTGCCGACGAGCGCCGCCGCCTCTCCCACCACCTGATCGACGTGGTCGAGCCGACCGCAGGGTTCAGCGTCGCCGCGTACGTCCGACTGGCGGAGGGAGCGATCGCCGACGTCCTCGAGCGCGGCGCCCTGCCGCTCGTGGTCGGGGGCACCGGCCTCTACCTCCGAGCGCTCGAGGAGGGGCTCCCGGGCACGCCGCCAGCAGACCGAGAGCGGCAGGCCGAGATCGAAGCAGAGATGAACGAGCGGGGTCTCGACGCACTCGTGGCGGAGCTGCACCGCGCATCACCGAGCGACGCGGCGCGCGCCGGGCGCAATCCCCGCCGGATCGTGCGCGCGCTCGAGGTGCTTCGCGCGACTGGGCGGCCGGCCTCCATGCACGGGCGGCGGCCGCCACGATTCCGCTATCGGACCGCCGTGCTGCTGCCGGGAGCGGCGGTGCTCGAGGGGCGAATCCGGGAGCGGGCGCGTGAGATGATCGCGCGCGGCTGGCTCGACGAGGTCGTGCGGCTCGCGCCGAGCATGCCGCAGTGGGCGACGGCGGCGCAGGCGATCGGCTACGACGAGTTGCGCCGGCACCTCGAGGGAGCGTGGTCGCTCGACCGGGCGCTCGAGCGCATCGACGGCGCAACGCTCCGATACGCGAAGCGGCAGCGCACCTGGTTCCGCCGGACGCCGAGCGACGCGACGCGCTGGCATGCGCCCGCGGAGGGGCACCTCGACGACCTACTTCGCTGGCTCGAACACGACGGCGCCGCAGACGGTGCGGAAGCTCCGCACGCCTGACGACGCGGGGCGGCGCGTCGATACACTCAGGCGACGGGGGTGTCTTCGCGCTCGTCGTGCCCCTTGCGTCGTCCGAAGAGGCCGCGCACTCGATCGACGAGCGTCTCGCGCTCCTCGATCGACTCGTCGACCTCCTCGGCGTAGGCGCTCAGGAGTTGCCGCGCCTTGCCCGAGAGCCGCTTGGGCGTCTCGACCACCACCGCCACGATCTGGTCACCGGTGCCCACCTGCCGCAGCCGTGGCATGCCCTTGCCACTCAGGCGGATCTCGCTCCCGCTCTGCGTGCCAGGGCGGACCTCCACCACTTCGGGCCCGTCGAGCGTCGGCACCTCGAAGTGGCACCCGAGCGCCGCCTGGGCGAAGCCGATGCGGAGCTCGCAGCGGACGTCGTCGCCGTCTCGCTCGAGGTCGGGATCGCTCGCCATCTGGATGTAGACGTAGAGGTCGCCGGGGGGCCCGCCGTCGATGCCGGCGTTGCCGGCCTGGGGGATGCGGAGCCGGTAGCCACCGTCGATCCCTCGCGGCAGCTGGACCTCCACGGTGCCCGCCTCCGGGCGGCGCCCCGCGCCGCGGCAGACCGTGCACGGCTCGATGATGCGTTCGCCGAGCCCGCGGCAGCTCGGGCACGTCTGTGTGGTGACGACGGTGCCGAAGAACGATTGCGCCTGGGCGCGCACCTGACCGATGCCGCTGCAGGTCTCGCAGCGCGCCCGCCCCTTGCCGCCGGGCTCCGCCCGGTTCCCCTTGCAGTGATCGCAGGCGGTCATGCGCTCGACGTCCATCGTGAGGGTCTCGCCGGCGCGCGCTTGCGCGAGCGTGACCTCGAGTTCGGCCTCGAGGTCTTCGCCCGGCACGCCACGGGTCGGACCGGCGCCTCGCCTGCCGGCCACCCCACCGCCGAACACGGAGGTGAAGATGTCGAAGATGTCGCCCGAGAAGCCCGCCGTCGCGGCGGCGGCGTCGCCGTAGCGGTCGTAGCGCTCGCGCCGCTCCTCGTCGGAGAGCACCGCGTACGCCTCGTTGATCTGCTTGAAGCGCTCCTCAGACGCAGCGTCGCCCGGATTCCGGTCCGGGTGGTAGCGCAGCGCCAGCTTGCGGTAGGAGGCTTTGATCGTCTTCGCGTCGGCGTCTCGGGGGACGTCGAGAGTTTCGTAGGGATCGGCCATCGCGCGCCAGTATACGCAACCCTCGGTCCGCGCGCCGTTCGCGAGCGCGCACACAATATGCGTGCCCGGCGCTCAGCCTAGGCGCCTCACCTCACCGGCGCTTGAGGTCCTGGAGCTGCTTGGCGGCGTCCTTCGCATCGATCTCGCCGCGCTCGAGCCGGGCGAGGATGTCGCTCCGCGCGTCGGCGGGCGCCTCGTCGACTTCGTACCCGAGCGCCTTGAGGAGGTTGTCGAAGCGCAATCTGACCGTCGGGTACGAGACGCCCATGATCCGTTCGGCCTCCTTGAGGTTGCCGCGCACCTTCACGAACAGGCGTAAGAACTCCGTGTGGTCGCTCGGGAGGAGGGCGAACTCGTTCGGGACGAAGCGCCCCTCGATGACGACGCCGCTCGTGGGCCCTTGCAGCCGCGTCACCTCGAGGGCCTCGCCGGTCACCGGGCACTTCGTGGGCATGGGGTGCCTCGATTTCGTATGCATGCTCTCGTCTCCAACTCGCGGCGGTGCCGCGTCAGATTTGGGTGATCTCGATCAGGACCCGACGGCCATCCGCGCCCGCTTCCACGAGCACGAACGGCTCCCCGCGCTCGAGCCGCAACATCCCGTCGCCGTACCCCTCGAGCAGTGCGACGAGTGCGTGCCACGGCGGCCGCTCACGCCGTTCCGTGGACCACCGGGCCATCCTCTTCGAGCGGACGAGCGGACCGCGCCACCTCGCCGGCAGCCGGCGCGCGCCGTAGAAGAGCCATGGGAGCGTCAGCACGACGAAGCGGAGGCTCTCCTCCAGCGCCCAGAGGGGCACGCCCCAGCGGACGTCGACGCGGTCGATGCGCAGCCGCAGGAGCACGAGGCGCGGGCGCACGTCCTCCAGATAGCGCTCCCACCACCCAGGCTCCTCCCAGGGTGGGAGGAACGCCGGCAGCGTGCGGCCGAGTTTGCCGGCCATCACACCACCTCGATGATGATCTTGGCGCGTTTCGTTCCCGATTCGCCGTCATCGACGTCGATGTCGACGAGTGGCCCGTCGGGGATGTCGTCGCCGAGGGCGTCGATGAGCCCCGCGAGGTCGATCCCATGGTCGTCGAGCTCGGCCTTCGCCTCCGGGGGGAGGAAGCGGCTGGCGAAGCGCGCGAGTCCGATGGGGATGTTGACCCGGACCTTCGCCTTCTTGTCGCCGCCGTCCTTGACGAACGCGTCGACGGTGACGCGGAACGTCCGAGCGGTCCCGCGGCGCGGTGGCTGGGGCGGCGCGGCGCCCGGTGTCGGCTCCTCTCCGAGCGCCTTAAGCAGTCGCGCGGCGTCCTCGGCGTCGATCCGTCCCTCGGCGAGCATGTCGAGGACGCGGCGGCGCTCTTCGGCGTCAGCCACGGGCGTTCCCCCCCTCGACCTGCACGCGTACGTCGCCGGCGCTCAGGCGCACCTCGAGCGACGCGGTGCCGGCGCCGACGCTACCGGCCAACGTGCCACCGGTCATGGTGTCCGATCGCTCGAACCCGGGGCCGGCCCGGACGTCGCCCATCGTGACGCTGGCGTCGATCGCCACGTCCGAGCCCGCGAGGAGGGTTACGTCGACGTCGCCGGCACTCGCTCGGATGCGGTGCCGGCCGCGGGTCAAGCGGACGCGGGCGTCGAGGTCGCCAGCGGACTTCTGGACGTCGATCGCCTCGGCGCCGTCGATCGAGAGATCGCCGGCCATCATCTTCCCCGACACCGCTATCACGTCGCTGAGGCGAACGTCTCCTGCCTTGACGTCGAGCACGACGCCCATGCCGCGCGGGATGGTCAGGTCGACGTCGGTGCCGCGCTGGACGAAGCTCAAGAACGTGAATCGGGGGGTGTCACGCAGGGTCCAGCCGGCGCCGTCGCGGCGGAGCGACACGTGCTCGTCGTCGCTCGTGAGCGTCGGCTCGTCGACGTCGCCGCCGCGCACGCGCACGTCACCGGCGAGGATCGAGATCGTGATCCACTGCGTCGCGGGCGAGGGAGCGGCCGACGCCTCGGGCGGGGTCGGGGGCGCATGCAGGGCGGAGGGCGGGGGGGCGGGAACCGGCGGCATCGGCGCGTGGTCGATGGCGTCGATATCGGCACCTGCGCCCTCGATCTCGTGCAACACGGCGATCAGCCGCTCCGCCTCCTCGGCGGTGACCGTACCCGCGTTCCGCATCGCCTCGATGCGTGCGATGTGGGCGTCGATGCCGCCGTCGGTTCGATCGGCTCCTTGGGCCATGGTCGTCCTCCAGTGGTGTGGCGTCGGCATCTAGGTAGTGAGTGTGCCGCGACGGCTCTCGAGTGCATCGGCGAAGCGCGTGAGGAGCAGCGCGAGCAGGCGCGCCGCCGACGCGGCGCCCCGCCGCACGGTTCCGACCTCGGTGGGGCCTCGCTGCGAACCGCGCACTTGTCGGACGACGTCGGCTTCGGCCGCGAGCCGTTCGACGTGCCCCTTCCCCGCTTCCCATGCTTGATGCTCGTTCACGCTGCGCCTCCTCGAACACATAGTAGGCGCACCTTTACATATTGTCAAGTCTAGCTTTCTACTTAGCGTCTTGGTGGCTGGAGGCGGCGAATACATAGGACGTAAGCGCCATCGACGAAGCCACGGACCTCATACCCGCGCGCAAGGTAGGCCGGCACCAACCGCTTATAGGCCTCGCGCCAGGAGAGTGCGATCTCCGGGACGTGGGCGCGCAACCGCGAGACGTCACGCGGGGCCGCGAGCCACACCTCGCTCTCCTGGCGCTCATCGTGCTGGGCGCCGGGATCGTCGTCCGGCCCCGCCTCCAGGATCCATGCGCGGTCGCCCGGATCGGTCGCTCGCGGGCGCTCGGCGCGCTCGCCGATCTCCAGCACGTCCGAACCCCCCGCGATCGCGGCGGCGGGGTCGCTACGGGCACGCCGTTCGACCCGGTCGTGTTCGAGCCACCACATCGCCACGAAGCGGTCCGTCGGCAGGGTTCCCGAGAGGTGCCCGCCGAGCACGCCGTAGAAGTCGACCTGGTACTCGTGCACGATGGCGCCGAGCCGCTCGAGGTTCAGGTGGGCATTGCGCGCCTGGAGCGGGTCGAACGTCCAACTCACCCAGCGGATGCCGCGCTCGCGGCACCAGCGCCGCTGGTACCACTTCAAGGCGCGGCCGATCCCCATGCCGCGCGCCTCCGGACGCACCGCCAGCATGTGTGAGTGCATGCCCACCCCCATCAGCCCCTCCTCGTGCGGGAGCGCTGGGAAGCCGTACAAGAAGCCGACGTGCTCGCGTCCGAGGAAGGCGCCGGCGACCAAAGCGCCCGCGTGGAGCGCCGCGCGCATCTGCGCGGCCGGGACGATCTCGCGGTCGGCGTACGCCCATACCTGCTGCTGTAGGAGTTCGCAGCCGCGCAATCCGTCCATGGTGACGAGCGGATGGATGTGGACCTCGTGGGCCGCCCCACCAGTACGCTCAGCGACCACGCGCGCCCTCCGCCCGCTCGGAGTGCCTCACGCGAACCCGCCGATGGAGGCCACGGCGGCGCCTGCGAGCGCGGTCGCCAACACCACGCCCCACGCCGGTACGCGCCAGAAGGCGAGGGCGACGAAGGCGGCGAGCGCCAGGGCCAAGTCGACCGGGAGGAGGATGGCGCTCGTCCAGACCGGGTCGTAGAGGGCGGCGAGGAGGATGCCGACCACGGCGGCGTTCACCCCGTGCAGCGCGCTCCGGACGCTCGCGAGGGAGCGCAACCGGTCCCAATATGGCAACACCCCGAGCACGAGCAGGAACGACGGGACGAACACGGCGACGAGCGCGAGCAAGCCCCAGCCGATCCCCGCGAGTCCCGGCCGCATGGTGGCGCCGAGGTAGGCGGCGAAGGTGAAGAGCGGACCCGGCACCGCCTGCGCGGCGCCGTAGCCAGCCGTGAAGGTGCCGGCGTCGACCCATCCGGGCGTGACGACCTCGGCCTGGAGGAGCGGCAGCACCACATGACCACCCCCGAACACGAGCGAGCCCGAGCGGTAGAACGCGTCGATCAGCGCCACCTCGGGCGACGCCGTCGCTTCACGCACCGCCGGGAGCACGAGCAGCGCCGCCACGAAGACGCTCAGGAGAACTGCGCCCACCCAGCGGCCGAGCGGTCGAGTGGCCGCCGCGATCGCGCGTGGCGGCGTCCCTGCAAAGAGGCGCCAGCCGATCAACCCCCCGACCGCGATGGTCACCACCTGCCCCGGGCCGGTCGGCCACAGCAGCGCCGCGGCAGCGGCCGCGACCGCGAGCGTGATTCGGGCTCGATCCGGCGTGAGTTTCGTCGCCATCCCCCACAGGGCGTGCGCCACCACGGCCACCGCCACGATCTTGAGTCCGCGAAGGGAGCCCGCGCCCTCGAGGTCGCCAAAGGCGTCGAGACCGAGCGCGAAGGCGATGAGCAGTGCCGCGGAGGGGAGGGTGAAGCCGAGCCAGGCGGCGGCGGCGCCCCAGACACCGGCGCGCCGTACGCCGATTCCGATGCCTACCTGGCTGCTCGCTGGTCCCGGGAGGAACTGGCAGAGCGCCACGAGGTCGGCGTACTCCTCGGCGCTGAGCCAGCGGCGCCGGGTGACGAACTCGTCGTGGAAGTAGCCGAGGTGCGCGACCGGTCCACCGAACGAGGTGAGCCCGAGGCGCGTGAATATCGCGAGCACTTCGAGTGGACCGCTCCCGGAAGCTGCGGTCGGTGTGCTGCGCGCCATGCCCCGATGCTACCAGCGTCCGCTCCAGGAGGGGCGCCGCACCTCGGGCACCCCGTCACCTATCGGCGCTACTACCATCCGTGCTAGCCTCCCGTAGCACACATCACATGCAGGGAGGGGAATGAATATGAAGTTCCTTCGCACAATCATCCTCATCGTCGGTCTGTTGGCCCTTATGGGTACCAGCCTGGCGCAACGGGGTCGCGACGGCAATCTCGATCTGCTCTATTGGCAGGCCGTCTCCATCCTCAACCCGTACCTATCGGGCGGCACGAAGGACATCTACGGCTCGTCCATCGTGCTCGAACCGCTGGCGCGCTACGCCCCCGACGGCTCGTTCGTGCCCTTCCTCGCGGCGGAGATCCCGACCGTGGAGAACGGTGGCATCGCCGAGGACCTCACGAGCATCACGTGGAAGCTGCGCGACGACGTCGTCTGGTCCGACGGAACGCCCTTCACGGCTGCCGACGTCGTCTTCACCGGCGAGTACTGCATGAACGACGAAGCCGGCTGCACCGCGCGCAATTTCTTCAACGACATAGAGAGCATCGAGGCACTTGACGATCACACGGTGCACATCACCTTCAGCGTACCGAAGCCCTTCCCCTACAGCGCGTTCGTGAGCGCCGAGTCGCCGATCCTGCAGCGCGCGCAATTCGCGGACTGCATCGGCGTGCGTGCGCAGGCCTGCTCGGCGCAGAACTTCGGCCCCATCGGCACCGGCCCGTTCGTCGTGAGGGACTTCCGTCCGAACGACGTCGTCACCTACGAAGCGAACGAGCTCTTCCGCGAGGCCGACAAGCCCGCCTTCCAGACCGTGACGCTCAAGGGCGGCGGCGACGCCGCCAGCGCCGCGCGCGCTGTGCTCGAGACGGGCGAGGCCGACTGGGCCTGGAACCTGCAAGTCGACCCGGTCGTGTTGGCCCAGATGGAAGCGGCCGGCATCGGGCAACTCACGTCGTCGTTCGGCACCTCCGTCGAGCGCATCCTGGTGAACTTCACCAACGTCGACGCTTCCCTCGGCAACGATCGCGGCGAGTACATGGACGGCAACAACCCGCACCCGATCCTCGCTGACCTCCGCGTTCGCCAGGCGCTCTCGATGGCGATCGACCGCGAGATCCTGGTCGAGATCGGCTATGGTCCCACCGGCACCACCACCTGCAACATCATCCCGGCCCCCGAGATCTACGCCTCGAGCGCCAACGACGACTGCCTCATGCAGGACGTCGAGGGTGCCAACGCCCTCCTCGACGAGGCGGGCTGGGAGCGCGGCGCCGACGGCGTGCGCGTGAAGGACGGTCGCCGCTTCAGCCTCCTCTACCAGACCTCCACGAACGCCGTTCGCCAGGACTTCCAGGCGCTCATCAAGGAGTGGTGGGAGGAGCTCGGCGTCGAGGTCGAACTGCGCAACATCGACGCGGGCGTCTTCTTCGGCAACGATCCCTCGAGCCCCGACACCTACGGCAAGTTCTGGGCCGACGTGCAGATGTTCACGAGCAGCGCCGCCGGTACGGACGTCGAGGCGTACGCGAACCGCTGGACGTGTGGAGAGATCTCGGGCCGGCAGAACCAGTGGCTCGGTAACAACCAGCACCGCTGGTGCGAGTCCGAGTACGACGCCCTTTCAGACCAACTCGCTCAGACCGTCGACATCGACGAGCGCGCGGAACTGATCAAGGCGATGAACGACATGCTCGTGCAGGACGTCGCGGTGATGCCGCTCGTCCATCGTGCCGACGTCTCGGCCCGAGCGAACTCACTCATGGGCACGCAGAAGCAGTCGTGGGATTCCGAGCTCTGGAACATCGCGGATTGGTACCGCGGCCAGTAGCCGACGCTCGCGGGGAGCGGCCTCTGCCGCTCCCCGCACCGCGACTCCATGGCCCGGTTCCTCGTTCGACGCCTGCTCGTCGCCATCCCGACGCTCATCGCCATCAGCTTCATCATCTTCGCCGTACTCGATCTCGCCCCGGGTGACCCGACGGGCAACTTGCCGCTCACGATCCCGGCCGAAGTACGCGAACAGGTTCGTCGCTCGCTCGGCGTCGACGATCCCTTCCTCATCAAGTATGCCAAGTGGGCGCGGCAATTCTTCGTGTACGAGCCGATCAGCCTCTTCGAGAACGCGACCGGCATCACCTTCCCCGGTCAGGAGGGACGGCTCCGTATCCTCTCCTGGCAGACGCGGAGCCCTGTTTCCGATCTGATCGTGCAACGCCTGCCGCAGACCCTCTGGGTGGTCGGGCTCGCCTATCTTCTCGGTATCGTCATCGCCATCCCGGTCGGTGTCTACTCCGCCTACCGGCAGTACTCGATCTTCGATCAGGTGGGCACGCTCGTGTCGATGATCGGCTTCTCCGTGCCGACCTTCTTCACCGGCCTGCTCGCGATCATCGTCTTCAGCGTCCACCTCAAGTGGTTCCCGTCGATCTACGACACCACGCTCGTGGTTCGCGACTGGCCGAGCTTCGTGCAGCAGCTCCGCCAGATGATCATGCCGGTCACGGTACTGGCATTCTTCAACGCTTCGCAATTGAGTCGCTTCATGCGCTCGACGATGCTCGACAACATTCATCAGGACTACGCCCGCACCGCCCGCTCGAAGGGCCTCAAGGAGCGCGTCGTCATCCTCCAGCACGTGCTCCGCAACAGCCTCATCCCGGTGGTCACGCTCATCGCACTGGGTATCCCGGGGGTGTTCACGGGCGCGATCATCACCGAGCAGATCTTCCGGGTGAACGGTCTCGGCGACCTCCTCATCCGCGGCATCTACAATTCCGACATCCCACTCGTGCAGACGATCACCTTCATGTTCGCCGTGCTCATCGTCTTCTTCAACATCCTCGCGGACGTCGCCTATGGCTACCTCGATCCGAGGATCCGCTATGTCTGACATCGACCTCGCTCGCCCGACGGAGAGCCTCCAGGCCCCGACGTCGGCGGCCACACGCAAGGGCGCCGCCGAGATCTGGCACCAGTTCTCGCGCCATACGGGGGCAGTCATCGGCATGATCGTGTTCGTCACGATCGTGGCAGTCGTTCTCCTCGGTCCCTACGTCTATCCGGTCAAGGCCTCGGAGACGAACGTTCGCGCTCGGAACCAAGGGCCTTCCGTCGAGCGTCCGTTCGGCACCGACAACCTCGGCCGCGATCTGCTCGCGCAGAACCTCGCGGGGGGGCGGGTTTCGTTGGCGGTGGGCGTCTCCGCGATGCTCATCAGTATCGTGCTCGGGACGATCGTCGGGCAAGTCGCCGGCTACTTCCCGCGACTCGACGGTCCGCTCATGCGACTCACCGACCTCTTCCTAGCGCTCCCGATCCTGCCGCTCCTGCTCGTGATCATCATGCTCTTCCGCGATACGCTCCGCTCGAGTTTCGGGCCCCAGACGGGGATCTTCCTACTCATCGTGACCGTGATCGGCATCACGTCCTGGATGAACACTGCCCGCGTGGTCCGCGGCGACGTGCTCGCCCTCAAGGAGCGCGAGTTCGTGACGGCGGCCGACGCGCTCGGCTCCGGCCACGGCCGCATCATGTGGTTCCACATCCTGCCGAACGTGATGAGTCCCATCCTCGTGTCGGCGTCGTTGGGCATGGCAGGTGCGATCATCACCGAGTCGGCCCTGTCGTTCCTCGGCCTCGGGTTCCCATCCGACGTGCCGACGTGGGGTCGGCTGCTCTTCGACGGCAAGGACTACCTCAACATCACACCCATGCGGGTGGTCTGGCCCGGCCTCTTCATCTCCCTCACGGTGCTGTCGATCAACTTCATGGGAGACGGGCTGCGCGACGCGCTCGACCCCCGCCTACGCGGGCGCGAGTGAGCGCCCGCGGCAGCCGCTCACGCGGATAGCGCGCGCATGACCTCCATGCACTCGCGCTCGCACGCTCGGCACATCTCGGCGCACAGCCGGCAGTGCTCCATGTGGTCGGCATGCCCCTCGCACTCCTCGGCGCACGTTCGGCAGGCGACGACGCACGCCTCGAGTTGGGCTCGAACCAGATTTCCGTCGGTCTCGGTGAGGCGCGATAGGAGCCGGGCCGTCGCGGCGCACACGTCGGCGCAATCGAGGTCGGTGCGGATGCACCGGGTGAGCGACGCGACGTCGTCCTCGGCGAGGCAGGCGTCGGCGCAACTCGTGCACGCCTGTGCACAGGCGTGGAGCGCGGCCACGGTTCGCGCGCGCGCGTCGGTATCGTCGGCGCCCGCGCGCGGATGGCTACTCAACATCGATCCGATGTGCTGCATGGGACCTCCTTCGTCACACCATGGTAGGAACACCGCGCCGCGAGCGGACCCGAGCGGTCACATGCGGTGCACCGGGGCGGGCTTGCGAGCCGATGGCCGATCCGGCACCCCCGCAGAACAGTAGGCTCGACAAACATTGTACGAACCTTCCTCACATAGGCTATCCCCTGTCGACGTCGTCGTCTTCGTTCCGAGCCCGCCGGGCCCGCCTACGAGGCGCACGACACGCAACCTCGACCGGCCGCGACGCCGGCGAGACAATGGAGGAACACATGATCGTCCGTACCCTCGGAATACTTGCAATCGCCCTCGGACTCGTATTCGGCGCATCCGTCGCGATGAACCACGACACTCCCGCGACCGTCGTCGACGTCGCGATGAGCAGTGACGATTTCAGCACGCTCGTCGCCGCCGTAGTCGCCGCTGACCTCGTCGAGGTCCTGCAGGGCGATGGCCCTTTCACCGTCTTCGCCCCGACGAACGACGCGTTTGCCGAAGCGCTCGAAGCCCTCGACATGACCGCCGAGGAGCTCCTCGCCAGTGACGATCTCGCTGGAATCCTGACCTATCACGTCGTCGCCGGAAACCTGATGGCGGCAGACGTGCTTGCCGCGGTCGAAGCCGGTGGCGGTAGCGCTACCGTAGAGACCGTCAACGGTGCTCCGATCACCGTGGAAGTCGTCGACGGAAACGTCGTGCTCAACGGCACGGCCACGGTGACCGCCGTCGACCTCGCCGCAGGCAACGGTGTCGTGCACGTGATCGACGCCGTCCTCCTCCCGCCGCAGTAATAC
>JACCWH010000100.1 GCA_013697735.1 Trueperaceae bacterium
GAGCGTGACGACGGACGAGCACGGCTGGGGCGCGTTCCCCTGCCAGGGCCAGTCGGTGTCGGTGTGGCTGCCGAAGTGAGTGCTCGAGGGACGACGGGAGCGGTTAGGAACTCGCAAGCGCTTCCGCGTCTCGGGCTTTCCCGGGGCTCGTCGCCCAGGTCGGCCACCTCGGCTGCTGGTTCCCGGAGTGGAACCGGAACGCCACGCACTCCAATCGTCGTGCTGCACGAGCATACTTTCACTTCACGGCGCGGCAAGGCAGGACCCCGAGCAAGCCCGGCAGCTCCTCACCCGCGCCGCCGATCAGGTACCCCGACAGGCTCCTAGCCGATCCCGCGCGATCCCATCTGGAGGAACGCTCGGTACGGGATCGGACGGATGGGGTGCATGCCCGTCCATGCCGCCAGCTCGCTCAGCGCGTCTGCGTGGTGACCGCGTCCCACGACGAAGTGGTGCTCGAGGCCCTCCGACATCACGGTGTTTACGATGTCGGCGACGCTCACGGGCTCGTGATCGATCCTGAAGTTCGAGAGCCAGCCCCGGCTGCCGTCGAAGCCCCTCGAGGGCCCCTCGACGATGTCGGCCTCGATGACGAGGAGCTGGCGCCCGTCGTCGGCGATGCGGGTGATGGTGACGGGCTGCGGCTCGAAAACGAGGTCCGCCACCACGCCCGCCGGCGGCGCATCGCTCTTCCGGCCGAGCGTCGAATGGTGGCGCCAGGTAACGCCGTCGGCGTTTGCGAATCGGGCCGGGCTCACGCCACAGTGCCACATCATGACGGCGTCGGCATCGACGTCCACCTCGTTCATGTCGAGCAGCATCGACTGGTCGCGATTGATCTCGTTCATCATCAGCATGCTCATCGCCCCAACGGCATCGCCCTCGCACGACACGGGCATCTCGTCGTGCTCATTGAGCCACGCGTAGGCCACACAGGGTGCGATCCCCAGATCGGTCTGGAACTGGGGCCAGCAGCTCACGGCGAGCGCGTCGTAGCCATAGTCGAGCGCGAACTCCCGCATCGCCGTGTAGAGCGCACCGCCGGTCTCGAGCTGGGACGGCGCCACTTCCGACGCACGCGCTGATCTGAGGAAGGCGTCGGCCGCCGCGGCCGCCGCGGCCTGCGGCACACGGCGGGATCGATCGACCAGCTCGCTCAGCTGATGCGCGTGGATCCGCGTGCCGAAGCGAGCCTCGAGCGAGCGTTCGTCGAAGGCGAGGTTGAAGAAGGTCGGGGCAAGATCTCCCACCCACCCGATGCGGGCCTGCGAGAGGCGCTTCAGCGAGCGTAGCGCGCGGACGGTGACGTCGAGTCTGGGCCGCATCCACGGGTGGTCGACGTCGCCCCAGAACCATTTGAACGGCACCTGCCGGTCCCTAAGGAAGCGCGTGACGATACTCGCGTTGATATTGAGGGAGACGAAGGTGTTGAGGAGGATGGGGCCCTCCCGAGTCGGCTCCTCGAAGCCCCAGAGGCCGAGGCGTGCTCTCCCCAGTGCGAACTCGCGGACCACGTCGCCCATGGCGAACGAGCTGTTCTGGAGGAGGACGAAGTCGACGCCGGCGTCGTCGAGCTCGCGCCGCGCTGCGCGCGCCTCGGCGGCCGTGACCACGGGCGCGGAGATCACGTGCAGTGAAAAACCGAGTTCCACCGCCGCCTGGCGCAACCCCGCCTCGGAGCGAGCGAAGACGTCGTGCTCGTGCGCGTAGTAGCTAGGAAGGTGGGAACCGACATACCCGATCGTGAGTTCCACGGTCGCCATCATGATCTCCTCTCGACGCGAGACTGTACCGTCGCGCCCCGAACGAGACGCGGTCGACCCTCTTGGGGCGGACCGGCGTCGGTCGATCGAAATCCTTGCGCCGGTCGGAGCAAATGATATATCATTTGCCGAAACCTCTGCAGGAGCCACCCATGCCCATGAGAGCCACGGTGACAGTCGATCCAAAGGTCGTCCTGGGGCCGGTCCACGACCGCCTGTACGGAGCCAACCTGGAGCACGTTGGGCAGAGCGTTCACGGCGGCACCTGGTCCGAGCTCCTCAAGGACCGGAAGTTCGCTGGCGTCGACAGGATGTACCTGGGACTGAGCGAGGGGTTGTCGCACGAGCATCCCGCCTTCGGCGTGGTCGCCCCGTGGGAGCCGGTCGGCCCCGACCGCGATGCCGTCCTCTTCGTGCACGACAACACTACCTTCTACACGGGCTCGCAGTCGCAGCGGATCACCGTACTCGTCGACGATGGACGCCCGCACGGTATCCGCCAGGGTGGGATCCACCTCCGCGCCGGCGACGGCTACCAGGTGCGCCTGGTCGTGAGAGGGCAGGGGCAGGCGGTCCAGGTCTCCCTCGGCGACGTCACTTGGATCATCCCGCGCGTCGAGGACCGTTGGGACGTGTTCGAGCGGACGATGTCGCCAGCCCGTACAGACGCACGGGGAGCGCTGTCGATCACGGTCACCGGATCGGGATCGCTTTGGGTCGGCTGCGCATCGCTGATGCCGGCGGACAACCTGGAGGGGCACCGCCGCGAGCTCGTCGAGGCAATGGAGGCCTGGCGGCCCACGTCGCTCCGGTGGCCCGGCGGCAACTTCGTCTCCGCGTACCACTGGCGCTCGGGAACGGGAGACCGCGACCTCCGGCCCAGCTACGTCGACCCCGTCTGGCACCTCCTCGAGACGAACGACGTCGGTACGGACGAGTTCATACGCCTCTGCCGGCTAATCGGAACCGAGCCCGAGCTCACCGTCAACATGGGTAGCGGGACGGTCGAGGAGGCGGCGGCGTGGGTCGAGTACTGCAACGGCGTCGAGGGGACGCCCGGTGGTGAACTGCGCGCTCGCAATGGCCACGCCGAGCCGTTCGAGGTGACGACGTGGTACGTCGGCAACGAGCAGTTCGGCAACTGGCAGGTGGGGCACGTCGACGCCGAGACGTACGCGCAGCGGTACCTGGCCTTCGCGCGGGCGATGCGGGAGGTCGACCCGCGCCTACGGCTCATCGCCGTCGGCGCGCCGGCCGAGTTGTACGGGCGCTGGAACGAGCTCGTGTTGCGGGCGGCTGCGGCCGAGATGGACGAGCTAAGCGTCCATTACTACTCCATCCGGACGGAGAAGATGGAGGCGCCCCCGACTGCGGCCGAGCTCTGTCTCCCGAAGATCGCAGCGGCACACGAGGTGGAGGCGATGCTCGATGCCACCATCGACGTGGTGGCACGCCATGCCTCGCCGCCGGTCCCCATCGCCTTCGACGAGTGGAACACCTACGTCGGCGCGAAGGGCCCCGACTTCATCGAGCCGTACGACGTCGCCGACGCACTCTACGCCGGCTCACTGATCCACGCGTGCCTGCGCCGGAGCCGCTACGTTACGGCGGCCGCGGTGTTCAACCTCGTGAACGTCATGGGCAGCTACATGGTGGGCCCGCTCCACGCCTGGGAGTGGCATCCGTCGCGCGGCGAGTACTGGGTCCCCCGTACCGACGGCGACGTCTCGCCGCCGTCCGTCTGGAAGACACCGACGACCCTGGTGCTCGAGCTCCTCACCGGGCGAAGGGGCGACAGAGTCGTCGAGACGCGCGTCGACGGTCCGACCTTCGCCAGCCCCGCGCGGGGCAACCTCCCCGCCTACGACGCCGTTCCCACGATCGATGCGGCAACCACGCTCGCTCCCGACGGCGGCACGCTCTACCTCTCGGTCGTCAACCGAGACCTTGAGACACCGGCCCACGTCACGGTCGATGGCGTTGACGGTCGAGCGGACGCCCGCACCTGGTGCGTCACCGGACGCTCGGCGCTCGACCGCAACTCCGAGGAACATCCTCGCGCGGTCACGATCGAGGAGGGCGTGTGGCCAGCAGCGGCTACGACGCTCGATCTGCCACCGCACAGCTTCACCATGGTCGAGATCCCGCTCCCTATCGCCTCGGAACGTCGCCGCGAGTGACACCGACGCGCTACGTTGTAAATCCCGCCGGGCTGGAGTATGATCCCGCCAAACGTCATGACGTTTGTTCGAGTGCCGGCCTCGCGCGTGCATTGGCGCTCCTGGTGGCGCCACTCGAGCGGTACGACGCGTGATCGGGTCAAGCGGCGTCAGCCCGCCGGACCCTCGAGGGGGTTCGATGCGAGCCAGTCCCTCGACCGCGAACAAAGTTTTCGGTAGCACGAGAGGAGCACGTGACATGGTAAAGCGCATCGTTGTTTCGCTTCTGGTGACGGCCTTCATGGTCAGCGCCGCATGGTCCCAGGAGGCCGGGCCGCCGCCCGGGTTCGACAGCTGGGACGCGGTGCTCGAAGAGGCACGCGGCCAGACGTTGAATTGGAACCTCTGGGGCGGCTCGAACGAGATCAACCGCTTCCTCGACGAGGTCTACGGGCAGGTTCTTCGCGACGAGTTCGGCGTCAGGCTCAACCGCGTTCCCTTGGCCGACACGGCCGATGCCGTGAACCAGGTGCTGAGCGAGGTCGCCGCCGGCCGCGGGACCGAGGGTGGATCCGTCGATCTCATCTGGATCAACGGCGAGAACTTCAAGACGCTCAAGCAGGCCGACCTCCTCTACGGCCCCTTCGCCCAGAACGTGCCGAATACGATCTACGTCGACTGGGACAACCCGACCGTGACGAACGACCTCGGTCTCCAGACGGACCACTACGAGATCCCGTGGGCCTCGTTCCCGTTTCAGTGGATCTACGACACCATGCGCATAGACGAGGAAGACCTCCCGCGGTCGTATGCGGAGCTCGCCGCCTGGATGCGTGAGAACCCGGGGCGGTTCACCTACATCGCGCCCGGTCCCGGGGCATTCCAGGGCACCCGTGTCGTCAAGCAGCTCATGCTCGAAATGTGCGGCGGATTCGACGCCTTTGGAGAGGTCTTCTCGCAGGAGCTCTACGACGAGTGCGCTCCACGCGTCTGGGACGAGCTCAACTCCTGGAAGCCGTACATGTGGCGCAACGGCGAGACCTACCCGGCAGATGAGAACGAGCTCGACTCGCTCTTCGCGAATGGTGAGATCGACTTTACGCTGACGCAGCGCGGCGGCGGTGCAACGTCCGGGATCGCGGCGGGCGATATTCCCCCGACCTCGAGCGCATTCCTCTTCGACGAGAACATGATCGGCGGGTACAGCTACCTCGCGATACCGATCAACGCGTCCAACAAGGCGGCGGCGCTCGTGATGGCGAACCTCCTCGTCCGGCCGGACATGCAGGCGCGGCAGCTGCTCCCCGACACGATCGGCTTCGCGCTCGGCATCGACGTCGCGCGGGTGACCGACCCCGCCGACCGCGCGCTCATCGACGAGGCCACGGCGACCGCCATGGCATCGGGCGCCGCCGATCCCGCCGACTTCGGCGCGATCGTGCCGGACATCCACAACGAGTACCACGGTCGCGTAGAGAGCGACTGGGAACGCTGCGTCCTCCGCAACGCCTGTAACTGAGCCTCCGCAGCGCGTGGCGGCCGAATGC
>JACCWH010000104.1 GCA_013697735.1 Trueperaceae bacterium
GCGTAGAGCAACGTGAGTACGAGGTGCGCGACGGCGCACCGCTCGATCTCCGGACGCTCGTCGACGCGCACCTCGAGCGCGCGCTCGAGCGCCCAGGCGATGTCGCGGTCGTACGCCTCGGGGAACGACGAGTTCGCCACCACCACGTGCGCATCCTGCACCTGTAGCACAACGGTCGGCGCCGGCGAGTCGGCGAAGGAGCAGAACTCGTAGGCGAAGCTCATGTCGGTCATCAGCAACTGCCGGCCGCCGTCGCCGCGGAGGTCGACGAGCACGACTGCCGAGTCGCGAGTCTCGGCCCGCCACAGCACGCGGAGATCGTCGCCGAGGGACAGCAGGTGGTAGGTGAAGCAGCAGTGGGCACCCATGCTCTAGCCCTCGATCAGCAGGTTCGGTACGCCGTCGCCGGTGAGGTCGTCCCCCACCGCGTAGCGGACGATCGCGCTTTCCCACGCCTCGAAGCCGTCGTGCTCCACGAAGCGCATCACGGTGTCGTGCACCTCGAAGGGCGCGCCCGACGGTGGCACGACCCGCACGGTCGTCGACGAGCGCCATCCGTCGCGATCGCTCCCCCACGTCTCGACGCGGTAGGCGCCGATCGCACGCGTCTCGAGGAGCACGAGCGACTCCCCGTCGGGTCCCGTCGCCGCAGCGGCGGCGCTCACGAGGGCGAACGCCAACGCGCACGCGAGGCCGAAGGTACGAGTGGTGCGCGCGCGGGCGTGCGGGCGAGGGCTCATGCCGGCATCACTCCCCGTAGGGGATCCAGACGTTCTTCACCTGAACGGCGCGCCTGAGATACGTTCGCCCCTCACCCTGGCGGGGGTCGTGCCAGTCGCGCCGTCGACCGTGGTTCACCCAGGTGGCCTTGAGGTTGCCGGCCGACGCGCGCTCAACGGCCGCGGATCCCTCCGCCGAGCCGACGTACCAATGGCAGGCGACCTCCTCGTGTGCGGCGAGGGTGCGGGCGAGCTCGTCGCGGTCGCCGGAGAGGACGTTGATCACGCCGCCGGGGACGTCCGAGGTGTCGAGCACCTGGTAGAGGTCGGTCGCCGCGAGCGGCCGACGGGGGGAGGGCGTGACCACCACGCGGTTCCCCATGGCGACTGCGGGCGCGACCAGCGACACGAACGCCAGCAGCGGCGCCTCGTCGGGGCACGAGAGCGCCATCACGCCCCACGGCTCGTGCATCGCGAGTGCCACGCCCCGAATGGGGACGTCGTGCACGGCGCCGTCGAACTTGTCGGCGTGCGCGGCGTAGGTGAAGAGCCGCGCCACGGAGCGCTCGACCTCGGCGCGCGCGTCGTCGTCGGTCGAGCCCGTGAGCGCGCGCAGGCGCTCACCGAACTCGCGCGCGCGTGCTTCGAGGTTCTCGCCCAGGTAGTAGAGGATCTGCGCGCGCAGGTGGCCGCTCGTGCCGCTCCAGCTCTCCGCCTTGCGCGCGGCCTCGACCGCGTTGCGAACGTCTTTGCGGTTGCCGAGGCCGGCCTCGCCGAGGTGACGGCCGTCGGGCGCGCGCACGGGGTAGCTGTAGCCAGAGTCGGGGCGCGCCCCCTTGCCGCCCACGTAGAGCTTCGGCGTCCGGTCGATGCCGGGGCCGGCGGCCGGAGCGTCGCTGGCGTCGTCCGCGTGGTCGTAGAGCGCGTCGCCGAGCTCGGCCGCACTGGCGATGGCGGCGAAGTCGCTGTCGTCGTACGGTTCGGCGTCGTGCTCCCACGCCGGCACGAGGTACTCGTGCATCCCCTCGCGCCCCCCCTCACGCCCGAACCCGGACTCGCGATAGCCTCCGAAGCCGGCGGCCGCGTCGAAGAGGTTGGTGGCGTTGACCCACACCACACCCGCCTTCAGCTTCGGCGCCACGTCGAGCGCGAGTGACAGGCTCTCGCTCCAGACGCTCGCAGCGAGGCCGAACGGGGTGTGGTTGGCGATCTCGACGCCTTCGGCCGGGGTGCGGAACGTGGTGGAGACGAGCACGGGCCCGAAGATCTCGACCTGCGCGAGGGTGCTGGCGGGGTCGACGTCGGTGAAGAGGGTCGGCGGATAGAACAACCCGTCGGCCGGCACCGCCCACGACGGCTGGTGGCACGAGACGCCCTCGTCGATCCCCCGCTGCACGAGCGCCTGCACCTTCTGGAGCTGCACGGGGGCGATCATCGTACCCATGTCGATCGCCTTGTCGAGCGGGTGGCCCATGCGGAGGGTCTCCATGCGCGCCTTGAGCTTGCGGATGAACGCCTCGGCGATCGGTTCATGGAGCAGCAGCCGCGACCCGGCGCAGCAGACCTGCCCCTGGTTGAACCAGATGGCGTCGACCACGCCCTCGATCGCGCCGTCGAGATCGGCGTCGTCGAACACGAGGAAGGGGCTCTTGCCGCCGAGCTCGAGCGAGAGCTTCTTGCCGCTGCCGGCGGAGCGTTCGCGGATGCCACGCCCCACCTCCGTCGAGCCGGTGAAGGCGAGCTTGTCGACGTCGTCGTGATCGACGATCGCTTGCCCCGTGCGACCGTCGCCGGTGACCACGTTCAGAACGCCCTTCGGTAGACCGATCGCGGTGGCGAGCTCGGCGAAGGCGAGGGCGCTCAGGGGCGTGAACTCCGCGGGCTTGAGCACCACAGTGCAGCCCGCCGCGAGCGCCGGTGCGACCTTCCACGCCAGCATCAGCAGCGGGAAGTTCCAGGGGATGATCTGTCCGCAGACACCGGCGGCGACGTGGTCGGGGAACTCGGTGTCGAGCAGCTGCGCCCAGCCGGCGTGGTGGTAGAGATGGCGCGCCACGAGCGGGACGTCGAGGTCGCGCGTCTCGCGGATCGACTTGCCGTTGTCGAGCGACTCGAGCACGGCCAATAGCCGGGCGTGCTTCTGGACGTGGCGCGCGAGCGCGTACAGGTAGCGCGCGCGCCCGTGCGGTCCGATCGCGTGCCACCCGGGCAGTGCGGCGCGCGCGGCGGCCACGGCGGCGTCGACGTCGCCCACCGTCCCCTGCGCGAGGTGCGCGAGCGTGGCGCCGGTGGCGGGGTCGATCGTCGCGAACGTTTCGCCGCCGTCGCTCGCTCGCCACGTGCCGGCGACGAAGTGTCCGAAGCGGGCGCCGTGCCGTGCGAGCCAGGCACGCGCGACGTCGTCGGACTCCGGCGCCGGGCCGTACTCGAGCGTCTCGAAGATCGCTTTGACGGTCATGGTGGCATTGTACGGGGTCGGTCCACGCTACGGCGCCTCGGCCCACTCCTCGCGCAGCAACCCGTACACCACCTGATCGACGGACTCGCGACCGTTCCAGAGTGCTTTGCGGAGCGTCCCCTCGATCGTGAAGCCGAGGCGCTCGGGGATGGCGCGGCTGCGCCCGTTCGCGGCGTCGGCGCGGATCTCGAGCTTGCGGAAGCCGACCTCCTCGAACTGATACCGCACCACGCGCCGTACGGCCTTGCTCACCACACCGAGCCCCTCGTGCTCGCGCGCGATCCAGTAGCCGATCTCGCCCTTCGCCGCCCGGACGTCGACGTTGTGCACGCCCACGGCGCCGGCGAGACGACCGTCGAGCCATATTCCGGCCTCGAACCCCGTCCCCGCAGCGAAGCTGCCGAGGGCGCGCTCGGCGATGAAGCCGCGGATCGACTCGGTCGACGTGCCCTCAACCCACGGGAACCACGGCGTGAGCCGCTCCGCTTCGTCGCGCACGAGTGCAGCGAGCGACTCGGCGTCGATCTCCTCGAGCAGCGCCAAGCGGATCCCCTGCCCGGCGTCGAGTGCGAAGCGCGCCGGAACGGGGCCCGCACCCTCGTCTCCGCCGAGCGCGAGCCACTCCTCGCGCAGCAGACCGTAGAACACCAGGTCGCCATGGCGACCCGAGGGCGTGGCGTGCACGGCGCGGATCCGTCCTTCGCGCACGAAGCCGAGGCGTTCGGGGAGCGCAGCGCTGCGCAGATTCTCCGGCGACACGCCGATCACGACCTTGTTCAGGCCGTGGCCGACGAAGAAGTACGGCAACAGCGCCTGCAGGGCGCGCGTCATGAGTCCGCGCCCCTCGGCGCCCTCGGCGAGCCAGTAGCCGATCTCCGTCACGCCGCGCGCGCGATCGAGATAGTGGAGGCCGACGGAACCGACGGCGTCACCGCGCTCGAGCAGGGTCGCCTGCCAGCCATCGCCGCGACCGAACTGGTCGAGCCCCCCCTCGGCCCACGCCAGCGCCGTCGTCTCGTCGGCCCCGGGTGCCCAGGTGAACCAGCGCGAGAGGTGCGCACGATTCGCGTCGATGAGCGCGGCGAACGCCTTCGAGTGGTGGCGCTCGCGGATCGCCAGCGAGAGATCGTCGTCGAGCGGGAGGAGGAACACCGCTACGCCAGCGGCTGCTTGTGCAGCGCCGCGTACCGACCCGTCACATGGTGCTCGAGTTGGCGCTCGATGTCGGCGAGCAGCGAGCTCGCACCGAAGCGAAAGAGATCGCGCTCGCACCAGCGAGGCCCGAGCTCCTCGCGCATCAGCGTGAGCCACGCGAGCGCATCCTTGGCGGTGCGAATACCCCCCGCCGGCTTGAAGCCCACCGCGAACCCGGTGCGCTCCCAGTAGTCGCGAATGGTGCGCGCCATCGTGAGCGAGACGCTCAGCGTGGCGTTCTCGCTCTCCTTGCCGGTGCTCGTCTTGACGAAGTCGGCGCCGGCCATCATGGCGACGAGCGACGCCCTCGCCACCGTGCGCAGCGTCCCGAGCTCGCCGGTCCCGAGGATGACCTTCAGGTGCGCCTCGCCGCAGGCCTCACGGAAGGTCGCGATCTCGTCGAAGAGGCCCCGCCAGTCGCCGGCGAGCGCGAGGTGCCGACTGATGACCACGTCGATCTCCTCCGCCCCCGCTTCGACGGAGGCGTGGATCTCGGCGACGCGCGTCGCGAGCGGCGACAGGCCGGCGGGGAACCCGGTCGACACCGCGGCCACGGGGATGCCGCTCCCGCGCAGCGCCGCCATGGCGGTCGGCACCATCGCGTGGTAGACGCAGACCGCGCCCACGGTGAGGGGCGTGTCGTCCATGCCGAGCGCCCCGAGTAGATCGTCACGCACCGGGCGTCGGGCCTTCGCGCACAGGCGCCGCACGCGACCGGGAGTGTCGTCGCCGGCGAGCGTGGTGAGGTCGATGAGGGTGATCGCGCGCAGTAGCCAGCCGGCCTGCCACGCCTTCTTGACGGTGCGGCGCGTGACGAGCGTGGCGGCGCGACGTTCGCTCGCGGAGCGGTTCACGCGCACCGAGCCGACCCAGTCGAGGTCGAGTGCGGTGCCCGGGTTGCGCGGCAGTGGACCCGCGGGGACGGACGGATGGGGAGCGACGTGGTCGCTCACGGTCGATGGCATCGGTCGCCTACCTCCGGAGGTCCCAGTCTAGTGCCTCCGGCGTCGGAGCGTATGCTCGTCGCAGACAGGTCGCGTCGCCGCACGATCGCACGCCCCCGGAGGAGTGCCCATGCATCTCGCCCGATTCCCACGCCGCCGCTACACCCCCTCCTGGACGCCACTGGAGCCGATGCCCAACCTGAGCCGAGAACTCGGCGGTCCCGAGCTCTGGGTGAAGCGCGACGACGTCCTCGGCCTCGCGTCGGGTGGGAACAAGACCCGCAAGCTCGAGTTCCTGGTCGCCGACGCGCTCGAACAGGGTGCCGACACGCTGGTGACCGTCGGTGCCGTGCAGTCGAACCACTGCCGCCTCACGCTCGCCGCGGCGCGCCGCGAGGGCCTAGGGTGCCAGCTCGTGCTCGAGGAGCGCGTACCGGGGTCGTATCGCGAGGACGCGAGCGGGAACAACTTCCTCTTCCGACTCATGGGCGCGGAACGCCTCGAAGTCGTCGAGAGCGGCACCGATCTCACCACGACGATGGAGCGCCTCGCGAGCGACCTCTCGGCGCAGGGGCGACGGGCGTACGTGATCCCGGGCGGCGGCTCGAACGCCCTCGGCGCACTCGGCTACGTCGCCTGCGCCGAGGAGCTGCTCGCACAGACCTTCGAGATGGGACTCCCCTTCGACCACCTCGTGACCGCGAGCGGGTCGGGAGGAACGCACGCCGGGCTCGTCGCCGGGTTCCACGGCCTCTCGGCGGGCGTGCCGATCACGGGCGTGAGCGTGCGCGCGCCCAGCACGGCGCAAGAGGAGCGGTTGCACACCCTCGCGCAGGCGACCGCGGAGCTCGCCGGGGTCCACACACCCGTCCCGCGCGACGCCGTGCGCGTGATCGACGACCAGGTCGGCGGTGGCTACTCGATACCGACGGACGCCATGATCGAAGCGGTCGGACTCTTCGCACGCTGCGAAGGGATCCTGCTCGATCCCGTCTACACCGGCAAGGCGGCGGCCGGGCTCATCTCGCTCGTGCGGCAGGGGCGCTTCGCGGCGAACGAGCGCGTGGTCTTCCTCCACACCGGCGGCTCACCCGCGCTCTACGCCTACCAGGACGTGCTCCTCGGCGACTCGAGCGCATGACACCCGTGCGGCCGCTGACGGTCGGGGTGCTGGGCGGCATGGGGCCGGACGCGACCGTCGACTTCTTCGGCAAGCTCGTGGCGGCCACGCCGGCGGAGCGCGACGGCGATCACCTCCGCGTGATCATCGACAACGACCCGTCGGTCCCGGATCGGAGTGCGGGCGTGGCGGGGACGGGTCCGAGCCCGGGGCCGCACCTCGCGCGCATGGCGCGCGGCTTGGTGGCGATGGGGGCCGAACTGCTCGTGATGCCGTGCAACGCCGCGCACGCCTTCGAGGACGAGGTGCGAGCCGCGGCGGGCGACGTTCCCTTCGTGAGCCTGATCGAGGCGACGGTGCACGCCACCCGAGAACGGCTCCCGGGCGCGACGCAGGTAGGGCTCCTCGCCACCGACGGGACGCTCGCGGCCGGTGTCTACGCTCGCGCGTTCGACGCGGTCGGGGTGCGCGCGCTGGTGCCGCCACCGGAGGATCAGGCGAGGGTGATGGCCGCGATCTACGCCGTGAAGCGCGGCGACCCTCCGGCGGCCCCGAAGGAGGCGCTCCGAGCCGTCGCCGAGCGACTCGCACGCGCCGGCGCGGAGGGCGTGATCGCGGCGTGCACGGAGGTGCCGTTGGTCCTCAGCGATGGTGACGTCCACCTCGACGATCGGTCGGTCGCACTGATCGCTTCGACCGATGCGCTCGTGACGCGCACGCTGGCGCTGGCACGACACGAACGGACGACGCCGCATGACGCATTGCGTCCGAGGCGTTGACATTCCTGACGCATTTCGCCTAGGCTCTCCCCACGCCGCACGACGCCGCACGACGCCGCACGACGCCACACGACGCCACACGCCGCGGGAGGCCCCGTGACCGCCAGCCTCTATCAACACCTCGACGCCACCGATCGTGCGATCGTCGACGCCCTCCGGCGCGACGGCCGCCGCCCCTATCGGGAGATCGCGCGCGAGCTCGGCGTGTCGGAGTCGAAGGTGCGCAAGCGCGTCCACCGCCTGCTCGACGACGGCTGGATGCGCATCCTCGCCATCAGCGATCCGCTGGCGCTCGGCGTGCCCGTGCTCGCAACCACCTACGCGAAAGTCGCTCCTGCCGCGCTCGAAGCGGTCACGGATCGCCTCGCGCGCTACGACGCGGTCCGCTACGTGGGCATCGGCGTCGGCTCCCACAACGTGGTGGTCGAGTCGCTGCACGCGTCGAACGGTGAACTCCACGCGTTCTTGCAGGAGGCCCTGGGAATGGAGGGGATCATCAGCAACGAGACGATGCAGGTCGTCAAGATCAAGAAGAGCGTCTGGGACTGGGAGATCAGGACCGACGACGCAACCGCCCCCGCACCCGCACCCATCCGCACGCCCGACCCGAGGAGGTCCCCATGACACGCATCACCACCTTCGCCCTCGCGCTGCTCGTCGCACTGGCCGGCTTCGCAGCCGCCCAGACCCGCGGCGGCACGCTCGTCGCCGCCTGGGAGCAGGAGCCCGTCGGCCTCGACCCCCACATCACGAGCGCACGCTCGAGCTACCAGGTACTCGAGAACGTCATCGACACGCTCCTCACGCTCGACGCGGAGCAGACCATCGTCGCGTCGCTCGCCGAATCGTGGGAGGTCGCCGACGACGGACTCACCGTCACGTTCACGTTGCGCGAGGGCGTGCGCTTCAGCAACGGCACCGATCTCGTGGCCGACCACGTGGTCACCGTCTTCGACCGCCTCCTCGACGAGGAGACCGGCTCGGGCAACGCCTGGCGCCTCGCAGGCGTCACCGACATCGCCGCCCCCGACGACCGCACGGTGGTGATGACCCTCGAGTCGCCCAACCCCTCGCTCCTCGGCCACCTCGCGTCGAGCCAGGCGCTCGGCATCTTCGATCCTGCCGGCGTCGACGACGGCACCATCAACACCCGCCCCGTGGGCACCGGCCCGTTCATGATCACCGACTTCCAACCGGGCACGAGCCTGATGCTCGAGCGCAATCCGCACTACTGGCAGGAGGGCCTCCCCTACCTCGACGCCGTCGACATCCGCATCATCGGCGACGAGACGGTGATCCGTTCCTCGCTCGTGACCGGCGACATCGATTGGGCCTTCACCGTACCGGCGCAATCCGTCGAGGAGCTCGAGGCCCGCGACGACGTCGTGATCGACAGCGCCGCCGCCGGCGCCTACTACTACATCGGCGTCAACACCGAGGAGGGCCCGCTCGCGGACGTGCGCGTCCGGCAAGCGATCTCGTTCGCGATCAACCGCGACAACGTCGCCACGGCCGCGGAGTTCGGCAACGCCGAGGTGACGCAGGACCCGATCCCCTCGAGCTCCGCCTGGGACTTCGGGTACGCCCCCTACGGCTACGATCCGGAGCGCGCCCGCAGCCTCCTCGCCGAGGCCGGCTACCCCGACGGCTTCGAGATGGAGATCATGCCGACGTCGTTCATCCAGCCGACGATCCGCGCCGCGCAGGTCATCCAGGCCGACCTCGCCGCGGTCGGCATCCGCACGCAGATCCGCACCCTCGAGTGGGCCGAGTGGCTCCAGGAGCAGGGCGAGGGGAACTACGACACGTACGTCTGCTCGTGGAACGGCCTCGTCGATCCCGACGACTTCTTCTACGCGCAGCACAAGACCGGCGAGGTCTTCAACTTCACCGGCTACTCGAACCCCCGCGTCGACGAGCTCCTCGACGAGGCGCGCATGATCCCCGAGTTCGACGCACGCCGGGAACTCTACGAGGAGATCAACGCCACCATCGTCGACGAGGCGCCCTACATCTACCTCTACAACCCGCTCGAGATCCACGCCTACCACCCCGACGTGATGGGCTTCGAGGCGCGCGCCGACCAGGCCGTTCGCTTCGTGACCACCTGGCTCGACCGCTAGGGCGCACGCGCTCGCGATGCGGCAGCAGGAATCGAACGATCGGTCCCCGGGGGCGCACGCCCTCGGGGACCCCCGCGCCGCGCCCCTCGGAGGCACGCCGTGAGCCTCTCCTATCTCCTGCGACGACTCGGCACCTTGCTCCTGGTGCTCGTGGGCGTCTCGATCCTCACCTTCGCGATCATCCCGCTCATCCCCGGCAGCCCGGCACGCGTGATGCTCGGTGTGCAAGCGACACCGGCCACGGTCGCCACGCTCGAGCGTCAGATGGGGCTCGATCGACCGCTCCCCGTGCAGTACCTCTCGTGGGTGAGCGGGATCGTCACGCGCGGTGACTTCGGCACCAGCCTCATCAGCCGGCAGCCGATCTCGCGCGAGGTCGCCCGCCGCCTCCCCGCCACGCTGAACCTCGCCGTCGTGGCGCTCCTGATCGGTCTCGCGATCGCCCTCCCGGCTGGCTTCGTGTCGGCGATGAAGCCCGGCAGCGCGCGCGATCTCGGCGTCTCGATCATGAGCCAGCTCGGTGTCTCGGTGCCTGACTTCTGGATGGGCATCCTCCTGATCCTGCTGTTCTCCGAGACGCTCGGACTCCTCCCCTCGTCGGGGTACCGCCCGCTCTCGGACGGCTTCGTGCCGTGGGCTCGCCACATCATCCTCCCCGCCCTCACGGTGGGGATCATCAGCGGCTCGATCATGGCGCGCTTCGTGCGCTCCGCGCTCCTGGAGGTACTCCACCAGGACTACGTCCGCACCGCCCACGCCAAGGGGCTCCCCGGCGCGGTCGTGCTGCGCAAGCACGTGCTTCGCAACGCCGCCATCTCGATCGCCACCATCGTCGGTCTCCAGATGGCAACGCTCCTCTCGGCCGTGGTGGTGGTCGAGATCATCTTCGCCTGGCCCGGCCTCGGTCAGCTGGCGCTCACGGCGACGCTGCAGCGCGACTATCCCGCGCTCCAGGCCGCAGTGCTCCTCTCGGCCGTGGCCTTCGCGGTCGTCAACCTGCTCACCGATCTCTCCTACATGTTCCTCGACCCGCGCGTGGCGTACGACTGATGGCGACCTCCACGGCCGCACCCGCGCCGCGCGTCGCGCGCCACGATCCCCGCCTCGACCTCGTGCGCAAGGCGCTCCGCCACGGCCTCGTGCTGCTCGGCGGCGGGATCGTGCTGCTGCTCGGTCTCGTCGCGCTCTTCGGCGCGGCGCTCGCCCCCTACGACCCGCTGACGATGGACTTCACGGCACGCTTCGCGCCCCCATCCCTCGCCCACCCATTCGGTACCGACGACTTCGGCCGCGACCTCTTCTCGCGCGTGCTCTATGGGGCGTCGGTGAGCTTCCGGGTCGCCATCATCGCCGTGGGGATCTCGGGCACGCTCGGCGTGACACTCGGGGTGGCCGCCGGCTACCTTCGCGGCTGGGTCGACGAAGTGGTGATGCGCACCATGGACGTCCTCTTCGCCTTCCCGGCGGTGCTGCTCGCGATCACGGTGATGGCGATCCTCGGGCGCGGCGTCGAGAACGCGATGATCGCGATCGCCATCGTCTACATGCCGATCTTCGCGCGCGTCACGCGCGGCGCCGTGATCGCGGTACGTGACCGCGAGTTCGTGACCGCCGCGCGCGCGCTCGGCCAGGGCCACCTGCGCATCATGGCCGTGCACGTGCTTCCGAACTCGCTCGGACCGATCATCGTGCAGACGTCGCTGAGTCTCGCCTTCGCGATCCTCGCCGAGGCGGCGCTCTCGTTCTTCGGGCTCGGCACGCAACCCCCCGACCCGAGTTGGGGGCGCATGCTCGCCGAAGGGCGCTCGTTCCTCCACCAGGCGCCGTGGATGGGGATCTTCCCCGGACTCGCGATCATGGTCTCGGTGCTCGGGTTCAACCTCCTCGGTGACGGGCTCCGCGACGTGCTCGATCCGCGTTTCCGGGGGCGCGGCTGAAGGTCCCACCCCCCGCCGAGGTCCCCGCGGAGGTCCCCGCCAGGGTGCTCATCGCCGTCGCCGCGCTCGGCGGCGGTGCCCTGGCATTCGAGATCGCACTCACGCGGCTCCTCTCCGCGCTGCTGGTCTCCTCCTGGGTCGCGCCCATCCTCGCCGCTGCCCTCCTCGGTATGGGAGTGGGC
>JACCWH010000114.1 GCA_013697735.1 Trueperaceae bacterium
GCACGCTCTACCTCGCCGCCGTCAGCTCTCGTGACGTGCCGCTCGTGATGGGCCTGAACCTCTTCATCGCCGTGGTGGTGTTGGTGGCCAACATCCTGACCGATCTCGCCTACGGTCTCGTCGACCCCAGGATCCGCTATGAGTGACGCCGTCGCGCCCCCCCTGAACCCCCGCAGCGAGCGCAGCGAGAACCGGCTCCTGAAGCGCTTCCGCCGCAACCGCCCCGCCGTCGTCGCGACGTTCGTGTTGAGTGCGATCATCCTGCTCGCGATCTTCGCGCCGTTCGTGGAGCGCCATCCGTTCGACCAGATGCAGCTCCGCGCGCGCTCGCAGCCCCCCTCGGCCGAGCACTGGCTCGGCACCGACCGCGTCGGGCGGGACGTCTGGAGCCGCACGGTCCACGGTGCGCGCGTGTCGCTCATCGTCGGCTTCGCGGCCACGGCCATCGCGGTGTCCATCGGCGTCGTGCTCGGGTCCCTCGCCGGCTACCACGGTGGCTGGGTGGAGGCGCTCATCATGCGCGCCACCGACGTGCTCATGACCTTCCCGCCGATCATCATCATGCTGACGCTGGCGGCGTTCGCGCCGCGCGGGCTGTGGGTGATCGTCTTCATCATCGGGGGGCTGAGCTGGCCGGGCGTGGCGCGCCTCGTCCGAGGCCAGTTCCTGAGCCTCAAGGAGCAGGAGTTCGTGGCGGCGGCACGGGCCTTGGGCAATCCCGGAGGGCGCGTGATGGTCGTGCACATCCTGCCGAACGCGCTCCCGCCCCTCATGGCCATGGTCAGCTTCGGCATCGGCAACGCGATCCTCACCGAGGCGGGCCTCAGCTTCCTCGGGCTCGGCGTCCCGCCCCCGGCGCCGAGCTGGGGCACCATGCTCGAGGCCGCCCGCAACCTCGACATCCTGCGCAACCTCCCGTGGACCTGGATGCCGCCGGCCATCATGATCGTCATCACGGTGCTGTGCGTGAACTTCATCGGCGACGGCCTCAGGGATGCCACGGATGCACGGATGGTCGTCTAGCCGCCGGGCCCCATCGCCACCCTGCGACCCGGTTCCCAGCCTCACGCCGCCTCCACCCTCCACGACGATCGTCCCGCTTCGAAGGAGCACGCATGCTACGTCCCACCGGTCTCATCGCCGCCACCTTCACCCCCATGCACGACGACGGCCGCCTCTGGCTCGAGCGGATCGGCGACGTGGTCGACCATCTCGTCGACCGCGGGATCGACGGCCTCTACGTCTGCGGCAGTACGGGCGAGGGCCCGCTCCTGTCGGGCGCGGAGCGACGGGCGGTGGCCGAGGCGTACGTGCGCGCGGCGCGCGGGCGCCTGCCGGTCATCGTCCAGGTCGGGCACACGAGTCTCGTCGAGGCGAGCGAACTCGCCGCCCACGCCCAGGCGGTCGGAGCCGACGCGATCTCGGCGACGCCCCCCACCTACTTCAAGCCCGCCGGGCTCGACGGCGTGGTCGACGCCATGGCGATCGTCGCGGCCGGCGCCCCCGAACTACCGTTCTTCTACTACCACATCCCCTCGATGACCGGCGTCCCCGTCGACGTCTCGGCCCTCATGCCGCGCGCCGCCGAGCGCGTGCCGACGCTCGCTGGCGTCAAGTTCAGCGCCCCCACGACCCACGAGTTCGCCACCCTCGACCTCGAGCGCTTCCAGGTGCTCTTCGGGGCGGACGAGATGCTGCTCGCCGGGATCCTCGCCGGTGCGCACGGCGCGGTCGGCAGCACCTACAACCTGATCCCCGCGCCGTACCGTGCGGCCATGGCGGCGTTGGAGCAGGGCGACCTCGTGGCGGCCCGGGCGCACCAGCGGTTGGCCACGCGCATCGTGATGCGCCTCGTCCGCGATCGGCCGATTCCGTTCCTCAAGGCCGCCATGGCGCTCACCGGCCTCGGCGTGGGCCCCACCCGCGCGCCGCTGACGGCCCCGACCGCGGCCGAGTTCGCCGCGCTCCGCGAGGATCTCGATGCCGCCGGGTACCTGAGCGCGTTCCGTGCCGACGCGGTCGGAGCGTGAGGTGGCAGCCGACGGCAGCGGCCGAGCTGCACTGACGCCCGAGCGACGTGAGGAGGTGCTCGCTGCGCTCCACGGCGGCCTCGTGGCGTCGTGTCAGCCGGTCCGCGGCGGCGTGTTCGACGCGCCCGACCTCGTGGCACGGTTCGCGCTCGCTGCGCTCGCCGGCGGTGCCGCGGGTCTGCGCGTCGAGAGCGTCGCCGACCTGCGCGCGGTGCGCGCGGCGCTCCAGAACGAGGGTCGCCAGGTGCCGATCGTCGGGCTCGTCAAGCGCGAGGTCCCGGGGAGTGACGTCTACATCACGCCCGAGATCGCCGACGTCGACGCGCTCGTCGCCGCCGGCGCGGACATCGTCGCCTTCGACGCCACCCTTCGACCTCGTCCCGTGCCGGTGCGGGAGCTGATCGCGGCCATCCACGCGGCGGGCGCCCTCGCGATGGCCGACGTCGCCACCGCCCTCGAGGGCGCCGCCGCGTACGGCGCCGGCGCCGAGTTCGTGGCGTCGACGCTC
>JACCWH010000117.1 GCA_013697735.1 Trueperaceae bacterium
CTCCGGCGAGCGGCGACCGCGAGCGGAGACGCGTGAGCGTCCTCTTCGTCGACCTCATGGGCTTCGCCACGCTCACGCACGACCTCGATCCCGAAGAGCTCCGCGACCTCGCGGACGAGGTCCTCACGGTGGTCGCCGGTGTGGTGGAGGACTACGACGGCTACGTCGATTCGTTCCGCGGTGACGGGCTCATCGCCGTCTTCGGCGCGCCGCACTCGCACCCCGACGACCCCTACCGGGCCGTGGTGGTGGCCGCCGCCGGCTTGCGAGCGATCGAGCGGATCGGCGAGGCGCGCGGGCTCGACCTGCGCGGGCGGGCGGGCGTCGGCACCGGCATGGTGATCGCCGGTTCGGTCGGCTCGGGGCGCGTGCGCGAATACACCGTGATGGGGAGCACCGTGAACCTCGCGAGCCGCCTCGAGACCGCCGCCGGATCGGGTCAGGTCTGGGTCTCCGAGGAGACGTACCACGCGAGCCGACACCGGCTCCGCTTCGAGCGCGTCGAGGGCGTCTCGCTCCCCGGCTTCCCGACGGTGAGCGTGGCCTACCGCTTCCTGGCCGATCGCGATCGCGACCACGACCCCTACCAGGACCTCCCGTTCGTGGGACGTTCACTGGAGATGCAGCGGCTCGACGAACTGCTCGCGCGCGTGCGCGGTGAAGGCCGCGCCCAGCAGATCTGGCTCGTGGGCGAAGCCGGGAGCGGCAAGACGCGTCTCCTGCGAGAGTTCGAGGGGCGGCACGTCGGCGGCGCCACGAAGGTCGTTTGGGTTTCGAGCAACGCCACGCAGGGCTTCAGCTGGACGAGTCTCGCCGACCAGCTCTTCGGCCTGCGCTCGTCGGACGACGACCGCAGTCGCTACGCGCACGTGCAGCGCGCGCTCGAGGAGATCATGCCGGGGCAGGGGCGCTGGCACCGCCTCATCCTCGGCTCGCTCGACCTCGCCCCTGGGGTCACGTGGAACAGGCTCGAGCGCCGCTCCATCGATCGGACGATGATCGCCTGGCGCGACGTGCTCGTCGCGTTGCTCAACGATCACGAGCACGGCGACGCGATGACGCTCGTGGTCGAATGCGAGCGCGCCGAGACGCCGCTCGAGCAGTTCGTGGGCCTCCTCGCGAGCGCCGACGCGCCCATCCTCGTGGTGCGCCCGACGCGCGGCCGTGACCTGCCGACCGACGCCGAGCAGCTCGTCCTCACGCCGCTGAGCAGAGACGAGAGCCTCGTCCTCCTCGATCAGGTCACCGATCCCGCCTTCCGAGTGGTCGCCCATTCGCTCGTCGAGCAGGTCGGCGGCGTCCCCTCGTCGATCTTCGAACTCGCCCACGCGCTCTCCGTCACCCCCGACACCCACGTGTCGGTGTCGCTCATGTCGCTGCTGCAGGCGCGCCTCGACGCCCTCGGCCCACGCACGCGGCGCGTGCTCGCGGTGGCCGCGCTCGTGGGGGAGCGCTGCTGGGAGGGGCTCCTGCGGGCGACCGTCACGGAAGCGAGCGACGAGCTCGCCACACTACGAAGCTCGGACGTGCTCGTTCGCGAGCCGACCTCGACGATGCCCAGCGAGATCGAGTGCCGCTTCCGCTCCGAACTGCTGCGGCGCGCGGTGCTCCAGATGATCCCGTTCGCGGAGCGCCCCATGACGCACCTGCGCATCGCGACATGGCTCGAGCAGAACGCCCCCCTCGCGTTCGCCGAGCTCGCGGGAGAGCACTTCGAACGCGGCGGTGCGCCCGACGCAGCCTACGCCCACTTCCTCGTGGCCGCCGACGAAGCCGAACTCGAGGAGGATCAGACCGCCGCCGATCGCCTCTATCGTCGCGTCGCGTCGCTCGAGGTCGGCAGCGACCTGCGCGCGCAAGCGGCGCTCGCCTACGCACAAGCGGCCATCCATCGGCACGACGGCGCACTCGCACTCCAGCAGCTCGACGAGGCCTCGAGCGCGATCGACGGCTGCGACGCCGAGTCGTGCTCCCGGCTGCGAGAGACGCACGCGCGGCTCCTCGACGACGCCCGCGCCATCTTGCCAGCACACGGCCTGCCGTTCGAGGTGCGCTGAGGGTCCCTACTCGGCCGCGAACACCTCGAACCAAGGCCGGAACGACGGTTCGACGGCGACGAGCGCGCGCGCCACGTCACCGCGGTGGGCGGTGCCGGGGCCGGGAGCGACGCTGGCGACCGCCTCGTGGAGCGATAGCAGGAACGCCCACGGATCGCTCGGCGTGCCGACGAGCTCCCATGCCCGACGCGTGAGCACGCCCTGGAACCAGACGAGTTGCGGTAGCCGGAGGCGCCCGCGCGGGTACTCGAAGGCGCCGAGGTCGCGGCGGGAGTCGTTGCCCCCCGCTTCCTGCACGGCCGCCCACGCGAGAATCCGAGCGATCACGTCGCTCGCCCCCACCTCGCGAAGCGCCGCCAGGTACGTGGCGGTGGCGATGAGCTCGTCGAGCCAGTGGACCCGCAACCGCAGGCCCGCGAGCGCCGCGGCGGCGTGCCCCCACTCGTGCCCGACCACCAGGTCGAACAATTCGCGTACGTCGCCCGACGGGGTCGGCGCCTCGATGGCGGAGGGTCCTCGGGGGGCGGTGGAGGGCGGTCGCACGCCGGCCAGTGCGGCTCGCAGCAAGATCGGATCGAAGCGCCGCACGAGGCGCGGCGGGTAGTCGGCGGGAATCACCACCGTGACGGTGGGGCCATCCGCCCCCGCGAGGCGTGCGCCGCTCGCGCCCGAGCGCGTGAATGGGAACCCGTAGGGGTAGCTGAAGAGACGCCGCCAGTCGTCGGGACCCACGATGGCGAGGGCCGCCACGCCTTCGATCGGCAGCGCCTCGCGTGCCACACGGTGTAGCGGCCGCACGAACGCCTGCAATTGGGCGGCTCGCGCCCGTGCGCCGGCCGAATGCCTCGCCGGCACCAGCGGGTCGTCGAGCGGGCGCAGGTACGCGCCACGCAGTGGTGGCTGCGACGAAGTCATCTGCACGGAGTCTACGGCGCGGGGGTGGGGCGATTGCCCGTATGCACCGCGCTGCACACACCTTCATGAGGAAGGCGCCCCCCACCGTCGCCCCACTCGGAGCGCTCTCGGCGAGCACCGTCCCAGACGCGACATACCCAACAAGCCCGGCAAAGATGCGTGCTAGACTCGCTGACGACGTGACGCGAAGCATCCTCACACACGCGATGGCGTGCCTGCTGCTCATCGCCGCCCTCCTGGGCGGCTCGGCATTGGCGCAGGACCGCTTGAACTTCCTGGCGATAAACGGCGAAATGAGTGAAGCGGGTCCCTACTACTTCGTCGCCTTCGGCGACAGCGGGAACGCCTTCATGCGCGCGAGCGCGTTCGCGCGCGCGGTCGATCTCACACTCGTCTTCGACGACGGTGCGAAACAACTCCGCATCGGCGACGGTGAGAGACGCATCGTGATCGATGCCACGGCCGACGTCCGCCACGGCCTCGTGAAGCGCCCGGGCGCACTCCGCGCGGGAGACCGCCACTTCGAGAGCCCGATGGCGATCCTGGTCGACGGCGTCTCCTACGTCCCGATCACGCCGATCGTCGCGGCGCTCGGCGGCGCGAGCGATTGGCATCCCGCAGCGCGCGTCGTGACGATCGAGATGCCCGACCCCGACGCCGTCGCCGAGCTCGCACCGCCGCGCATCGGCTCCCCCACGCCTGGCATCACACGCGTGGCGCTCGACCTCCCGCGCGGCCACGACTACGCGGTCACGGTCTGGGGCTCGTCGCTCGCCGTCATGCTCGAGGGGACCCGGGCGCCCGACTTCTCCCACGCCCCCGACGACCCGAACATCGTGTCCGTCGCGTACGAGCTGATCGACGGGGTGGTGGCACTCGTCGTGCACACCCGTTTTCCGATCGCCGCGAATGGCGTCGGGTTCAGGGTCGGCCAGCTCCACCGCGACGCCCACGACGTGCTCTACGTCGACTTCTCGCCCGACGTCCGCGGCGAGGCAGTCGTGCCCGTGCCCGAGGGAGCGGTCACGCCACCTCCACCGCCCGCAGTGACGGCGGTGATGGAAGCGCAGCCGCGCCGCTACACGGTCGTGATCGACGCCGGGCACGGCGGACGTGATCCGGGCGCCGTGGCGCCGTGGGGCCGCGAGAAGGAGATCGCGCTCGACGTGTCGCTCCGACTCAAGCAACTCCTCGAGGCGCAGGGCGTGCAGGTGATCATGACGCGCACGAGCGACGTCTACGTCGAGTTCCCCGATCGCTCCGCGCAGGCGACGAACGACCGCAACATCTTCGTGTCGATCCACGCGAACGCCGCCGACAACCGCGCGGCGACCGGCATCGAGACGTGGGTCTTCGGTCAGCCGCTCGACCCGAGCCTCATCGCACGCGCGATCCGCGAGAACGGCGGCGGCGACATCGGCGAGGCGCGGACCGCCGAGGCGCAGGCCATCGCCAGCGACATCGCGGGCGAGATCTGGGGCGAGAGCCGTCTCAACCTCTCGATGGGCCTCGCGAGCACCGTCCAGGACCGGCTCGTGCGGGCGACCGGCGCGCGCGATCGCGGCGTACGACAGAACCTCTTCTACGTGATCCGAAATTCGCGCATCCCGGCCGTGCTCGTGGAGCTCGGTTTCGTGTCGAACCCCGACGAGGGCGCTCGGCTCGTCGACGCCACATACCAGGACTCGCTCGCGCGGGCGCTCGCCGAAGCCATCATGGAGTTCCTCACGAAGGGCGGGTCGTTGGCGTCGCTCTGACGTCCAGAGCCCGTACGCGTCCAGAGCCCGTACGCCCACAGCGCCCGCGCGCCCGACCGGGCGCGCGCCGTGCCCGAGCCCGGTGCTACCATGACCAAGATATGGCTGCGTTTAACAAACGCCTACGAACGCCCCTCCGAACGGTCGAGGGGGCGGGCGGCGTGGTAGTCAACGGCGACGGCCGTATCCTCATGATCCGTCACAAGAACGGAACGTGGGTCTTCCCGAAGGGGCACATCGAATCGGGAGAGTCGAAGGTCGAGGCCGCGGTTCGCGAGGTGGAGGAGGAGGCTGGTGTGGTGGCCGCCATCCACGATCCCCGAATGACCTGGCAGACCGATTACGTGAACCCGCAGCGCGAGGCGCGTCGGATCACGTGGTACCTGCTCACGACCGACGCCACCGCGACCATCCAACGCGAAGCGCTCTTCCCCGAGGGGGGCTTCTTCCCTCCGAACGCCGCCATGCGCAAGCTCGCCTTCGACGAGGACCGGGCCGTGCTTCGCGGTGCGCTCAAGGCAGCGGCGCGCGCGGGCCTCGTCGACGCCGAGGCGGTCGCGAAGGCGGGCCGGGTGCCGGCGAGCGGCCACCGAGGCAAGCGCCGCCCACCCGGTCGCGGCCGTGGCGCGAACCGGAGCGACGAAGCCGCGGCGAGCGACACTCCGGGGGGAGCCCGCGACCGCAGCGACGGGACCGAAGGATGACGCGAGGCGCATCGAGGCGACGCTCGGGTGGCGGCGCGGGCAACGAGGGCGCCGATGCGCACCAGGGATCGATCGGCGAGGCGCTCGATGCGACGACCCTCCGCGGACCCCTCGCCGCGGGCCTCCTGGGCACCACCGGTCGCCTCTCGGGGCAGCAGGTCCTCGGCTTCGTGAAGGGCTGGATGCGCGACGGGACGATCGTGCTGGCGCAGCGCGACGACGTCGGCGGCGTGCCGATCGTCCGCGGCGCCGCCATCATGCTCGTCGCCGACGGTGAGGTCGCAGCCCGTCACATGCTCGGGCGCTTCGCGGGGCTCGCCGCCACCGGGCTTTCGGTCCACGCACACCCGCACGAGAGCACCGCCACGCCGCAGCTCGCGGCGTTCTCCGCCGACGCGGCGCTCAGCGCGCTGCGCGCGCTCCCCCTCGTCACCGCCCCGCAGGCGCTCGTGCCGGGCGCGACCGAGCTCAAGACGCTCCTCCCGAAGCTCCGAGCCGCGCACTGGTCGGGCGCGCTCGTCGGCGAGCACGAGACCACCTCAGCCCTCACCGTCCTGGTCGAGGGTCGCGTGGCGGTGGCGCGCGCCAACCGCAGCGGAGCGACGCTCGAACGTATCGACGCGCTGCGCGTGCTCCAGCGGATCGCCTTCGAGACGGAGGGTTCGTTCCTCACGCTCGTGCCGCTCGAAGGGCGCACGGCGAACGCGCTCGCGGGCTTCATCCTCGGTGTGCTCCACGACGGTGAGAGCGACGTCCACACCGGCATCCGCACGGACGAGCATGGCTACACCTATGCGCTGCGCGGCGAAACCTACCTCACCGTGACCGGCGGCGTCGCCGGTACGGCGGAACGCTACGCCGCCCTCGAAGACGGCGCCATCCCCGACCTCCACCTGCCAGACGAACCGCCCGGCTGGGAGACGCAGCGCTACGTACTCACCCTCCGTGGCCGCGACGCGCTCAACCCCATGACCGAGCGCTGGATGCGGTTCCGCTCCGCCTACGGCGTTCCCGGACAGCGCCTGCTCGAGGTGCTCGCCGATGGCGCGACGCTCGAGCACGCGTCGAGCGCGATCGACACCGACCTCGAAGAGCTCCGCCCGTGGCTGAAGCGCCTCGAGGAGGAGGGGCTGGTTCGGGTGGGGCAATGACGCGAGCGCGGCACGTGCAAGACTGCGGCGCATGAAGCGATTCGCCCTCATCGGCGCGGCGGGATACATCGCGCCGCGCCACATGCGCGCCATCCGCGATACCGGGAACGAGCTCGTACTGGCGTACGACCCGAACGATTCCGTCGGCATCATCGACTCGATCAGCCCGGACTGCCACTTCTACACGACGTTCGAACGCTTCTACGAGCACGCCTGCGACCTCCGCCGCAACGATGCGACGGCGCTCGACTACGTCTGCGTCGCGAGCCCCAACCACCTCCACCGCGCCCACATCGCCGCCGGCTTGCGGCTCGGCTGCGACGTGATCTGCGAGAAACCGTTGGTACCGACCCTCGCCGACATCGACGCCCTTGCCGAACTCGAGGCGGAGACCGGGCACCGGGTCTACAACATCCTCCAGCTCCGTCACCACGACGCCCTCCGGACGCTCAAGCACGACGTCGCCAGCGACCCTCGTACGGAGCCGTACGACGTCCTCCTCACCTACGTGACGTCGCGCGGACGCTGGTACCACGAGAGCTGGAAGGGCGATCCGCGCTCGTCGTTCGGCGTCGCGACGAACATCGGCATCCACTTCTTCGACATGCTGCATTTCGTGTTCGGCCCGCTCCTGGAGAGCGAGTTGCACCTCGGCGAGCACGACAAGGCGGCCGGCTACCTCCGCTATGAGCGTGCACGCGTCCGGTGGTTCCTCTCGATCGACGCACGCGACCTCCCGGCGCACGCCGCCGGCAGCAAGACCACGTACCGCTCGATCACGTTCGACGGCCGCGACCTCGAGTTCTCGGACGGCTTCACCGATCTGCACACCGTCTCCTACCAGGAGATCCTCGCCGGGCGCGGTCACGGCATCGACGAGGTCCGCGCGTGCGTCGACACCGTCTCGTCGCT
>JACCWH010000126.1 GCA_013697735.1 Trueperaceae bacterium
GGCGTACCGCCGGCGACGGCTGGGTCGGGGACCGGGTCGCGGTCGCGCCGTTCGCGCCGCGGGCGCTCGGCGGAGCCGATCGCGGCGGCGCCACCCGCCGAGGTTGCGTCACCGGTCGCCGTATCGGCGCCTGCGACCGCCACGCCGTCGAGCGGGGCCGCTCCAGCACCGGCCACTACCGGCAAGAAGCGTCGGCGACTCGTCTTCGGCGACCCGAACCCGGGCCGCTGAGGGGGCGGCGCCGGAAGGCTACAATGCTCCATCCCGCCTCGGGCGGCACGGCACCTCACCTCGTCCTTTGTTGTACGATGCCACAGATGTTGACCACGCAAGCGGTCCGGGTACACCATCTAGTACCCTGACCACCTCGGGCGGGAGCACGAAGCGCGCCGATCACGATCAGGGAGCGAGGGATTTGATGGCTCAGGAGTTCCGGTACCCACTCACCCGCATCTGCCTACGGAGCGGGTCCCTCACCCTGCCGCTCGCGATGCTCAGCGTCTTTCCCGACACCGGTGACATCACCGCCGTCGACACCTCCGAGGAGACCGAATTCGCGCTCGACGTCGCCGGCCGTCGCGTCGAAGGGCTCACCGAGTTCTTCCGGAGCCACGATCTCGAGGTCAACGACGAGGTCGTGATCCGCCCGCTGGAGGACGGACGCTTCGGCATCACGGCGTTCAAGCGCGATCGCCGACCCGACTACACCCGACCCGACGTCCGCCGTCGACTCGTCGATGCCATCGCCGAGTCGGCACTGCCGGCGACCGAGAGCGAGATCCGGGCGCTGCACCCTGCCCTGCCGCCCGAGTTCCCACTGCGCCAGACGCTCGCGGAGGATCCGCGGCTCGCACTGCACGAGGGGCGCTGGCAGTCGCGCCTCGCGGTCGAAGCCGTGCAGCGTGCCGCCGATGCGGAGACGCACCGGCGCCAGGAGGAGCATCGTCGCCGCGTCGAGGTGGCCGAACGCGAGGAGGAGGGGCGGCGCGCCGAGGCGGGCGCACGGGAGGCGGCCGAAAGCGCCGCGGCCGAACGCGAGGCGGCGGCGAAGCGCGCCGAGCAGGAGCGCGAGCGGCTGAACGCACGGGCCGCGGAGGACGCGCGCGCCGGGGCGCAACGAACCTCACGCGATCGCTCCGAACGCGAGGAGCGCAGCGAGTCAGGCGACGCCGCGGGCGCGACCTCGTCCCCCGCCGACGAGCGCTTCGAGTGGGATCAGCCGATCGCGCGCACGTTCCGGCTCCCGTGGCAGAAGCAACGGGCGCCGAAGCCGGCGCCGAGCGAGACGCACGTGACGTCGGACCCGTTCAATCTCGACCGGCTCGGCGAGGCACGTCCCACCACGACGCCGCGTCCGCCGGTGAGCGTCACGCCGACGCCGCGTTCCGGGCTCTTCCCGGCCGACGCCGCGCTCAACAGCGAGACGCTGGCCGCCGATCCGGCCAAGACGAAGCGCGCTCGCGAAGCCTTCGCGACGTTCGGCTACCGCGTCGAAGGGCTCGCCCACGGGCAACTCATGCTCCATGCCGACCTCGGCCGACGCCAGTACCGAACCCTCATGCACGTCCTTCCCGACGGTGAGCGGCTCGATTGGGCGGCACTCCTCGCGCGCCGTCGCGACTCGAAGGCGAAGTACCTCGCGGTGGTCGGCGACCATCGTGATCTCCACCGACTGACGGCGCCAGCCGATCTCGCGCGAGCCACCCTCTGGTCGTGGGCGGGCGTCGATCGGGGTCTCGAACTCACCGCCAGCACCATGATCGGCCCACTCGACCTCGAGCCGCACTTCGAGCGCGACGGCATGTTCGAGTACGGTCTCGAGCGATTCGAACGGAGCATCGCCAAGCGCGTGCAGGAACGGGGCACCCTCTCTGCCGTGCTCACGGCGCTCGCCGGCATGCGAGCTCCGGCGGTCTTCGTGCTCGAGGACCTCGCCGCTTACGGCGACGTGCCCCGCGACCAGCTGGTGCGTGTGCTCGAGCGGCTCTCCGAGGCGCCCTTCCACCTGGTGAGCAAGGTCGACTCGGGCGAGTTCTGCCTCCGCTACCGCGTGCAAGACGCACTCGATCAACTCGGTACCTACGCGACGTCGCTCCGGGGGCGCCTACCGGAGCGGCAACGCGAACGCGTGCGCGGCCTCCCCGAAGGCGTCGAGCCGATCGGCGTGCACGACCTCCCGGAGACCGGCTACGTGACGGTGCCGGAGCGGGCGACGGTCGTCGCGCCGCGCCGTGCGGCCCCCCTCTCCGACGCTGCCGAGCGACGCGAGGGGAGCGCCGCCGCGCGCCCTTCGCCGGCATCGAAGCGCGCTGCACGCAGCGAGCAGAACGACGACGGTGCTCCCACCGACGAGGAGCGAGCGCTGGAGTACACCAGCGTGACGGAGCGGCGTCCGGCGCCCCTCGAGGTCGTGCCGCGTGAGCGTGAGCGGCCGACACTCGATCAGAGCGCGCTCTTCACCGGACCAGGCTTCCTCGAGGACGACGACGAAGACGATGTCGACCTGAGCGCCGTCGCGCGCTCCCGCCCAACCAAGAAGCGTTGACGCACCGTCGCCGTTCGGCGGCTCCCGCACGACCAGAGGCGCTCCGTGAGGGGCGCCTCGTGCCTGGTGCGTGCTCGTGAACGGGACGCCGCCGCGCCTCAAGCCCCCGGAGCGGCGACCGCCGAATGCACGTCCTGGAGCGCCCTGACGCGCATGGCGTGCCCCTTCGTGCGCTCCAAGCCCGTCAGTGTCCACGTCGCGGCCTCGAGGGTGCTGAAGTAGGGGACACCCTCCTCGAGCGCCCGGCGCAGGGCGGCCGTCCCCTCGATGTCGATCAGGAGCGCGTCGTCGGCGATCTCCTCGAGGTCGGCGGGGTGTTCGCTCGTCGTCGTGAAGCCGAGCGCGGTGAAGCGCTCCGCGAGCGCCGCGGCGCCGGCGCCGAGTAGGCGGACCCGACCCGACGACGGCAGCTCGACGTTGGCTCCGGCGAGCGCCTTGAGGTAGGCGCGATACGGGTCTTCGGAGATCCCCATCGACTCCCCGGTCGAGCGCATCTCGGGCCCGAGGGTCGGTGCGACGCCCGTGAACTTGAGGAACGGGAGTACGACCTCCTTCGCGCTGTAGAGTCTCGGCTCCGGCGTCCGGGTGAAGCCGATCTCGCGTAGCGTGCGGCCGGCGGCGATCAGCGCGGCGTACTTCGCGAGCGGGTGCCCGATCGCTTTGGAGAGGTAGGGGATGGTGCGGCTCGCGCGCGGATTCGCCTCGATGACGAGGACCTCGTCGTTCTGAATCACGAACTGCACGTTGATGAGTCCACGCACACCGATCGCCTCCGCGAGTCGGATCGTGTGCGCGCGGATGACCTCCTGCACGTGCTCGGGTATCGTCGCGGGCGGTGTGACGCACGCCGAATCTCCGGAGTGGACGCCCGCCGCCTCGACGTGCTCCATGATCCCGGCCACCACGGTGGTCTCGCCGTCGCAGAGCGCATCGACGTCGACCTCGATCGCTCCGGCCACGAATTCGTCCACGAGGATCGAAGGAGCGTCGGGGAGCTCGGCGTAGACCTCGGCGAGGTAGGCCGCGAGCTCGGCATCGCTCGCGACGACCTTCATCGCCCGCCCCCCGAGCACGTAGGAGGGCCGTACCATCACCGGGTAGCCGATCTCGTGCGCGAGCTCGCTCGCTCGCTCCGGCGTCGCTGCCACCCCGCCCGCCGGCTGTGGCACGCCGAGCCGCGCGCAGAGTTCGTGGAAGGCGTCACGGTCCTCGGCGAAGTGGATGGCGTCCGCGGACGTCCCCCAGATCGGTACGCCGGCGTCGGTGAGTGCCCGCGCGAGCTTGAGCGGGGTCTGCCCGCCGAGCTGCACGATAACCCCCTCGGGACGCTCGTGCTCGATCACGTTCAGCACGTCCTCGAAGGTGAGGGGCTCGAAGTAGAGGCGGTCGGCGGTGTCGTAGTCCGTCGACACGGTCTCGGGATTCGAGTTGATCATGATCGTCTCGAAGCCGGCTTCGCGCAGGGCCCAGACCGCGTGAACGGTGGCGTAGTCGAACTCCACCCCCTGCCCGATCCGGTTCGGGCCCGATCCGAGGATCACGACCTTGCGGCGATCGGACGGCACGACCTCGTCCTCCCACTCGTAGGTCGAATAGTGATACGGCGTGTAGGCCTCGAACTCGGCGGCGCAGGTGTCGACCGTCTTGTAGACCGGACGTTGCCCCTTCGCGATGCGCTGCGCCCGGATCTCGGACGGCGGCGTGTTCGTGAGTTGACCGATGTCGGCGTCGGAGAAGCCCAGGCGCTTCACCTCGCGCCACTCCTCCCAGCTCCACCCGACGGGCGCACCGAGTTCGCGGATCTCGCCCTCGGCGCGGACGATCTCCTCGAGCTGCGACAGGAACCACGGGTCGATCCACGTCTTCTCGAAGAGGTAGGCGACCGAGCGACCGCGCCGGAGCAATTCGAGTAGGGCGGGAAGCCGGCGCGGATTGGGGTAGAGGCGCGCCTCGAGCGTCTCGACCGTGAGTTCGGACGTCGCCGAGCGCACGTCGAGTTCGAGTGAGCGGATCGCCTTCTGCAGCGACTCCTTGAAGGTGCGGCCGATCGCCATGACCTCCCCGACCGAGCGCATCTGCGTGCCGAGGACGTCGGACGTGGCCGGGAACTTCTCGAAGGCGAAGCGCGGGATCTTCGTGACCACGTAGTCGATCGACGGTTCGAACGCCGCCTTCGTCTCCTTCGTGATGTCGTTCGGGAGTTCGTCGAGGTGGTACCCGACCGCGAGGAGCGCCGCGATCTTGGCGATCGGGTACCCCGTCGCCTTGGACGCGAGAGCGGAGGAGCGCGAGACGCGCGGGTTCATCTCGATCACGATCACCGCGCCGTCGACGGGGTTCACCGCGAACTGGATGTTGGAACCGCCGGTATCGACGCCGATCTCGCGAATGATGGCGATGGCGTGGTCGCGAAGGCGCTGGTACTCCTTGTCGGAGAGCGTCTGTGTGGGCGCGACGGTGATGCTGTCACCCGTGTGGACACCCATCGGATCGAAGTTCTCGATGGAGCAGATGATCACCACCGTGTCGTTGGTGTCGCGCATCACTTCGAGCTCGAACTCCTTCCACCCCAGCACCGACCGCTCCACGAGCACGGTGTGGACGGGGGAGTCGTGCAATCCCTGGCGGATGATGGAGCGGAATCGTGCCTCGTCGTACGCGATGCCGCCCCCCGTGCCGCCGAGCGTGAAGCTCGGCCGGATGATCGCCGGGTAGCCGATGGAGTGCACGAACTCGAGCGCCTCGTCGAGCGACGCGATCATCTTGCCCGCGGGCGTCGCGATGCCGATCTCGGCCATCGCCTGCTGGAAGCGCTGCCGGTCCTCGCCCTTCTGGATGGCGTCGTAGTTGGCGCCGATCAGTTCCACACCATGCCGGGCGAGCACGCCCGTCTCGTGCAGCGTCTTGGCGAGGTTCAGCGCAGTCTGGCCACCGAGCGTGGGGAGCAGCGCGTCGGGGCGCTCCGCCACGATGACCTTCTCGACGAACGTCGGCGTGAGGGGCTCGACGTAGGTGCGGTCGGCGACATCGGGATCGGTCATGATCGTGGCGGGATTCGAGTTGATGAGCACGACCTCGTACCCGGCACTGCGAAGCGCCTTACAGGCCTGCGTGCCGGAGTAGTCGAACTCGGCCGCCTGCCCGATCACGATGGGGCCCGAGCCGAGGATGAGGATCTTGTGGAGGTCGTCGCGTCGTGGCATGGGGACTCCTACGGCACGCGCCGCGCCACGGGGCGGCGCCGGCACGATATCGGGCGAAGTCTACCATCGGCCTGCAGGAGCGTCGGCCCGGGGGAGGTCGTAGGCCGAGATCGCCACGACGAGCGTGAAGCCGAGTCGCTGCAGGATCGGCGCCGAGGTCGCCGGATCCGCCTGCACGACCGCCGCTACGCTGCCATCCGCGCGCGCGTCGTCGAGGCGTGCGCGCACCAGCGCTCGGTAGTGGCCCCGGCCACGAGCCTCGCGCACGACGGCGCTCCCACCGAGGAGCGTGACGCGCCGGGTATCGTCGACGAGGCTCGACCCGAAGCCGATGGGGACGCCACCCTCGTAGGCGAGGTAGTGCTCGAACCGGCAGCCGGGGAGCGCACCCGCAGACAGCATGTCGAGTGTCCCGAGCCACTCCTGCGTCGACGTACCGAATCCGCTGGCGAGGACGTCGACGTGGCGTCGCAGATCGCCGATCCCGACGCGCCGCACGACGCGGTCTTCGACGCTCGAGGCGACGACGTGGGGCTCGTCCTCGTCGCGCTCGGGGCCAGGGACGCCGTCGTGGTCGAGTGGGATCGCCATGCCCAGCAGGTCCGCGTGCTCGTTTCGTTGCCAGCCGGCTCGCGCGAGGCCTTCCGCGAGGTCGCTCGGTCTCGTCCTGAGGGTCACGAACCACCGGGCGCCGCGGCCGGCGGCGCCGTAGCGTGCACCGAGGAGGCGCACGGTCTCGTCGGCCATGTCGGCGTCGAGATCGCTGCACCCGACGCGATTCTCCGCGGGTTCGGGTCCCGGGCCCATGCTCGCGGTCACGCCGGGGACGTCGAGGTAGCGTAGGAACCGCGACTCGGCCGGGCCGCCGACCAGGAGCGCCTCAATTGCTTCGGCGAGGTCAGCGGCGGTCGCGGGGGTGCGGGGTTCGTCCCCGGGCGCCGAGCGGTCGCGGGGGCGATCCCCTGCCGGTTCGTCCACCACGTTTCCTCCTGTGAGCGACTCACGGTGATCGGCCCCGCTGAGAGCCCGATCGCGCGCTCTAGACTACCCCCGGAGCGGTCACCGGCATCTGGCCGCTCGTCGCACGGCCGCGGCCGAGGCCGCGCGCCCCGTGCCCCGCGCATCGGCGAGGCTGCTTGCATGCGCCCACGGATCACCCTCGACGAAGCCTTCGCCCGCCACGGCTCCAGCGGCGGGAGCGCGGTCGCCGCGACCGACATCGAACTCCTCGATGGAATCCTGGTGCGCCGTTCTCGGCCGAGCGCGATGGTGGTCGCTACGGTCGTGCGCATCGCGAGCGAGCTCGACCGCTACACCCATGCCCTCGACCTCGACGTGCGCGGCGCGCTCGCCTGCCCGCCCCACGACCTCCTTCGTCCGGAGGTCACGCTCCGGCGCGTCGTGCCGCCCCACAGGCGCCGGCCCGCGCCGGGGCCGGACACGGTCGTGCTCGCCATCCTGGTGGGCGACGACGAGGGGGAGACGGCCTGGCGCGCGCGCCGGTGCGCGGCGGTCGGAATCGAGGAGCTCTGGACGCTATCGCCCGGAGATGGGCACGCCGTGCGGCTCTCCGCGCCACGAGGGGGCGTCTACAGCGCCCGCGACCTGATCCTCCCGGGCGAGCGCGTGGCCGTCGCCGCGGCGCCCTCGGTGGTGATAGCACCGGTCGCTCGCACGCTCGCCGTCGGTCCCCATTCGTCGCCGACAGGGACCCGACGGTGAGGGCGCGGCACCCGACTCAGGCGTCGTCGGCACTCAGGCCTCGTCGGCGTCCGCGCCGGGCTGCTCGAGGTCGATCTCGAACGTCTCGCCGTCGATGTCGATCACGTCCCCCTGGTGCAGGCGCCGCTTCCGCCGGGTCTCGACCTCGCCGTTCACACGCACCTCGCCGGCCTGGATCCGCTGCTTGGCCTGGCCGCCGGTCGCGGTGAGCCCGGCGACCTTCAGGGCGTGGTCGAGTCGCAACGCAGGCGTGCCGGCGTCGCGGTCATCGTCGTCGTTCGGCCTGCGATCTCCCGACACGCCCTACCCCTTCAGTCGATCTCGACGATCGAGGGCGCCGCCGGGTAGGAGCCGAGGAACTTCACGAACGCCGCTTTGCGCATCAATGCAGACAGCGCCGAGCCCACGTGCGGCTCGTCGACGTGCCCCTCGATGTCGATGTAGAAGAGGTAGCTCCACGGCTTGTCTCGCCTCGGCCGCGACTCGAGCTTGGTCATGTTGATGCCGTGCTGCGGGAACTCGAGCAGGCAGTCGACGAGATCGCCGGGGCGGTGGCGCGTGGCGAGTACGAGACTCGTCTTGTGTGGCCCTACGCCCTTCGTCGGGTGGTCGGAGCCGAGCACGAAGAACCGCGTGTAGTTGAAGGCGAGGTCCTCGATGTTCTCGGCGAGCACCTCGAGACCGTACGCCTCCGCCGCTCGCTTGCTGGCGATCGCCGCCTTCCCCTCACCGCCGTTCTCGGAGAGGAGCTTCGCGGCTCCCGCCGTGTCGAAATCCGTCACCGCCTCGAAGCGGTGCTTGCGGATGAACGCCTGACACTGCTGCAGCGCCTGCGTGTGGCTGTAGACGCGCCGGACGTCCTCGATGCGGGTGCCGGGGCGGGCGAGCAGGTTGTGATGGACGCGCACGACTTGCTCGCCGACCACGTGCAGCACGGAATCGGTCAGCAGGTCGTAGGTCTGGTTGATGGAGCCCGCCAGGCTGTTCTCGACCGGGAGGCACGCGTGCGTGCACTCCTCCTTGACGGCGGCGCGGAAGGCCTCTTCGAAGGTGGCGTGGCCGACGGCGGTTCCTTCGGGCGCGAATTCGAGCGCGGCCTGTTCGGAGAAGGCCCCCGAGACGCCCTGATAGGCGACGCGCACGGGCGTGGTCGGTTTCGTGACGGCCATCCCGGCAATCTACCACCGCTCCGAGAGCGCGGTCGACGATCCGTCAGATGCGTTCGACGAGTGCGGCGATCTCGGCGTGCTCGGTACGCCAGGCGTCGAGTTCGCTCTGCAGCTCCTCGAGCCGGTCGAGCTCGGTACGGACGAAGCGCGTGTAGGGCTCGATCGCGCGCGACAAACGCTCCGCGGCGCGCTCCGTCTCCTCCTCGACCTGCCGCCCGAGGCCGGACTCGAGACCGTCCCGCAGTTCCTGCATCTGAGCGTGCAGTTGTCGCTTCGCCTGCGCGCGACGCCGGGGGAGCACCAACAGCCCCACGCCCATCACCGTCAGACCGGCGGCGATGCCCGTGATGTCCCACGCGACCGACGAGACGAGCGCCACGGTGGCGGCGCCGAGACCGAGGCCTCCCACCTGCAGCAGACCGGTCTGCATCACGGAGGCCTGCAGCGCCTCCGCGAGCCGCCGCGATTCATCCTTGCGATCGAAGCGCTCGAGCGCCCCCTCCGCGCGTTCGCTGAGGGCGCGAATGAGCGCCTGGCGGTCGTATTGGAAACGGCCACCGACCTCGCCGATCACACGCTCCTCCCCGGCCGAACGCCGCTCGTTCACGAAACCGACGACGTCCTCCCACTGCTGCATCGTCCGCTCGAGCAGCCAGTCGACGAGTGCCGCCACGGCCGTGTCGATCTGCGCGTCGGCGTCCTTGAGCACGCGCTCTTCGAAAGCGGCGCGCACCTTCTCCGTGCGCACCAGCGTCGCGAGGCGGCTCAAGCGAATCATGTCGTCGAAGAACACCTCGCCGCGCCGTTCGACCTCGAGCAGTACCGTCTTCACGCGATCGAGATACGACTGCCCCTCGCGCCGGACGTCCTTGCGCCACTGCGATTGCTGGCGATCGACCTCCTCGAGGGTCCGTCGGTCCTCCTCGAGCAGACCGCGTTGCGTGTCGATCGCTCGTGCGAGATCGTCGGCCACGTGCCGCGCCACGCCGAGCGGGTTCGAGAGTTTCAGTCGGAGCTTCGACGTGTCGAGCGTCTCCTCGAGATGCGCCTCGAGCTCCGGCAGCCCGCTCGCTGCGAGCGCATCATCGTCGCCGGCGGCACGGGCCCGTCGTGCGGCGCGCGCCGACACGGGGAAGACCGGCGGCGCGTAGCCGAGGGTGTCGCGAGCGTTCGTACGGACGTACTCGATCACTTGGCCGAGCTCAGCGTCGCTCTCGAGCAGGTCGGCCTTGTTCACCACGATCGCGACCGGCTTCCCCCACCCCTCGATCAACGCCAGGAACGTCCGCTCGGACTGCGTGTACGGTCGATCGGCGCTCGTCACGAAGAGCACCAGGTCGGCGCGCGGAACGAATCGCTCGGTGAGTTCCTGATGGCGTGCGATCACGGCGTTCGTGCCGGGCGTATCGACGAGCGCGAGGTCTTCGAGCCGTGCCGCCGGATGGGTGACGTAGGAGAGCTCCGTGGAGCGCTCCTCGCGACGCGCCTCGTCGCCGTGCGTCACGAGGGTGACGCGATCCGTGGTCGGGGTGACGCCCTCGGGCATCACGGTGGCCCCGAGCAGCGCGTTCACGAGGCTCGACTTGCCGGCGTTGAACTCACCGACCACCACCAGCAAGAAGAAGCCGTCGAGCCCGCGCAGTGCGTCTTTGAGCGTGACGATGGCCTCGCCACCGGCATCGGCGCCCGACTTCGCGAGCAGCGCCTGCAGGTCGGCGACGAGCGCCCGCTCGCGCCGAAGCGCGCTGCGGGCCTCGTCGCTCACCGGCACGACGCTCTGCGCGGTTCCCGCGCCCTGGCCGGGATCCTCGTCTCGCGATTCCGTGTTCCGGGACTCCATCCGACGCAAGATAGCACCTCGAACTCGTTGCGCCCGTGCCACACGCGGACGTCGGGCAGCGCCGCGACACCGAGTGCAGCGCGCGTGCTCGAGGTCTAGAACGTGATCGTGACGCGCCCATCGTCGAAGCTGATGCTCCGTGTGCCGCCGAGCGACACGCCACCCACGAGCGACACGCCGATCCAGTAGTCCCCGTCGTTGATGAGCGCAGCGAGCGCGGTCGCGGCCGCGCCCTCTCCCACGACGATCGGGCGCGTCTGTTCGATCACCAATTCGAACGGGCCGCCGAGCTCGACGTCGTCCTCGTCGACGGCTGCGCAGGTGCCCACCGGCGGCACGCTCCGTCCATAGACGCGCACCTCGACCGTGTCGGACGTTTCGAAGAGCGCTCCCTCGCTCCGGTAGGTCGCGGCGGCACGGTAGGTCGCGGCGCGCACCCGCACACCACCCGCGCCCTCGCCCTGCCCATAGCAGACGGTGCCGGCGGTACTGTTGCCCGGAATGGTGAGGGGCGGCACGGCGAGCGTGAGGCTCGCGCCCGAGCACCCCGCGAGGAGCGCAGCGAGCGCGACGACGACGATCGAGACGTGACTGGGAGACGGCATGATCCGATGGTACCAAGGGGCGGGGGATCCGCAGGGCTTTCGCGCGCCCTGGGCGAGCGGCGCGTCTCCTCACCCGGTGGGACCGCGGGCGTCGAGTACGCCGGCTCGACGGTAGACTCGGAGCGAGGTGAACGACGCCATGTCCGAGCACACCCATCCGAACCCCGCCCTGCACGCGCTTCGCGAGCGCTGGAGCGTGATCGCCGACCTGCAGCAGAGCGTCTCACTCCTCACCTGGGACGCCCGCACCTACCTCGGCAGCGCTGGTCACCAACGGCGCGCTCGCGGCATCGCCACGCTCACCCGCCTGCGACACGAGCACCTCGCCGACGGCGAACTCGGAGATCTCCTCGCCGACCTCGAGGGGACCGATCTCGTGGGAGACGACGCTGCGCTCGTGCGCGAGTGCCGCCGCGAGGTGCATCGCGCGCAGCGCCTACCCGGAGCCCTCGTGGCGCGCGCAGCGCAGCAGTTCGCCCTCGCCGAGCATCGCTGGGCGCGCGCTCGAAGCGACGACGACTTCGCCTCCTTCGCGCCCGTGCTGCGCGAGAACTTCGTGATCGCACGCGAGTTCGCGCAGGCGCTCGCGCCGGACACCCACGCATACGACGCGTTGCACGATCAGTACGAGCGTGACTCTACGGCGGTGGACGTCGAGCGCCTCTTCGCCCCCGTGCGTACGGAGTTGCGCGACCTCTCGTCCGAGATCGCCGCGCGCGGGCCGCGCGACGACTCCGTACTCCGGCAGCGGTTCGACCGAGCCCTGCAGGCGCGCTTCGCGACTGAGGTGATCGAGGCATTCGGCTTCGACCCGGCGCGCGGACGGCTCGACGCGACCACCCACCCGTTCGCCACGGGCATCACGCGCGACGACGTCCGCATCACGACTCGCTACGCCGACGACGACCTCCGCGTGGCGCTCTTCTCGACCATGCACGAGGCCGGTCACGGCATCTACGAGCAGTACCTGCCCGAGGCGTACGCCGGAACGCCCCTCGGCGGCACCGTGAGTCTCGGCGTGCACGAATCGCAATCGCGCCTCTTCGAGAACCTCATCGGCCGAAGCCTGCCGTTCTGGGAGTGGGCCTTCGATCGCCTCCGCGCCGTCTTCCCCCACCAGCTCGCGGGCGTCGATGGGCCGACGTTCCACCGCGCGATCAACATCGTGACCCCGAGCTTCATCCGCGTGGAGGCGGACGAGGTCACGTACCACCTCCACGTCATGCTCCGCTTCGAACTCGAGCAGGCCCTGCTCGACGGCTCCCTCGACGTGGACGATCTCCCCGGCGCCTGGAACGAGCGGTCGCTGGCCTACCTCGACGTGGCGCCCCCCGACGACCGGCGGGGGTGCCTGCAGGACGTGCACTGGGCGGCAGGCCTCATCGGGTACTTCCCGACCTACACCATCGGAACGCTCCTGAGCGTGCAGCTCTGGGAGGCGCTCCGGCGCGATCTCGGCGACGTCGACGGCGCGATCCGCAGAGGTGAATTCTCGGGCATCCGAACGTGGTTGACGGAGCGAGTGCACGAGCAGGGACGCCGCGCCACACCGCACGAGCTCACGCTCGCAGCGACGGGTGCGCCGCTCTCCGCCGCTCCGTTCCTCCGGTACGTGCGTGAGAAATACGGCGCCCTCTACGAGCTGTGAACGGGGCGCGTTCCCGACACGAGACCCGTTTCGGCAGAGGGCGCGGGTAGACTCGGCCCCATGACACGCGCCGCGTTCGACTCCGAGGCACAGGCACTCGGTGCCGACGACCTCCGTGCCTGGATGGAGGCTCGCGACGTGCGTGGACGATTCGTGATGCCGGGTGTACCGACCCCGACCGTCATGGCGGCGGCGGCGGCGCTCGGGGTCGCGAGCGACGCCATCCTCAAGAGCCTGGTCTTCCTCGTCGACGGCCGACCGTGGCTCGTGGTCGCGGCCGGTGACGACCGCATCTCCTATCGGGCGCTCGCTCGCGTCTTCGGCGTCACGCGGCGCAAGGTCCGCCTCGCCGACCCCGAGGAGGCGCTCGCCATCAGCGGGTACGTGGTCGGCGCGATGCCCCCCTTCGGGCACAGGTCGACGCTCGACACCCTCGTCGACGATCGCGTCGCGCGTCCGGGCCGCACGGTCTACTCCGGCGGTGGCTCGCGTGAGGCGCTCCTCGAACTCACCACCGACGAACTGATGCGCGTCACCTCCGCCCGAGCCGAGCCGTTGAGAGACGCCGTCGCCCTCACCGAAAGAGGTGCTCCATGACGATCACCACGCGCGCCACGCGCGCCACGCGCTCCGCCCCCGCGCTCGCGCTCGCCGCGATACTCGCCACCGCGCTGGCCCTTCAGGGCGTCGCGCGTGCCCAGATCGGCGCCGATCCGGCGCGCTTCGTCGAGGCCCTCGGCGTCGATGCGGAGCGCGTTGCCGACGACGGCTTCGTGACCGAGGACGGGGTGCGCGTGGAACTCGAGCGGCGCGGGGGAGCGCTCTACGCCGTTCGGGGCGTCGCCGACCTCGATTCCGAGGGGGTCGTAGGCGTCGCCACGGTGGTGGCGGCCGCGACCGGACTCGGCGACGGAATCCTCGCCCCGGTTGCCGAGTTCCTGCGCTCCCGAGCCCCCGAGATCGTGGGTGCGGGACCGGTCGTGGTCGGCGTCGAACGCTTCCGTCTCTCGCTCGAGGTCCGCGGAGCGGCGGAGCCCTTCGAACTCACCTTCGGGCTCGCGCTCGCCGAGATCGCCGAAGCGGCATTCCCGACCTCGGCGCATGCGCTCGGCCCCGTCGATGCCGCCGTCACGGTGCGGGAATTCAGCGACTTCCAATGCCCGTTCTGTAAGCGGTTCGCCGAAGGGGTGATGCCCGCCCTCGAGGAGGTATTGCTCGCGCGCGGCGACGTGCGCTTCGAGTACCACCACTTCCCGCTGCAATCGATCCATGCCAACGCCTTCCGAGCGGCGGAGGCCAGCGAATGCGCGGCCGCCGCCGCGCCCGACGACACGATGGCATTCTGGCGCTTCCACGACGCGCTCTTCGAGACGCAGGCGGCGTGGTCCGGGCTCGCCGATCCCGACGCCTACTTCGTCGGTCTCGCGGACGGCGTCGAGGTCGATCCCGACGAGGTCGAGCGCTGCCTCGCCGGCGGCGAGATGCACGCCGTGGTCGAGCGCGCCTACGACGCCGCGGTGGCGTTGCAGCTCCGCGGAACCCCGACCGTCTTCGTCGAGGGCTACCGCATCGAGGACTTCACCGAAATCGCTGCCTACCTCGAGGCGATCGAGCTCGTGGAGGCCTTCTCGGGAGAGTGACGGTCGGAGCGCCGTCGCTACGCCGGGGTGGCACGAGGATCACCGGGGAGGGACCACCTCATGACGCGAAGTACTCGGGTGCGCTATACTACGAGCAGATGCAAGAATATCCGAGCCTGGTCTGGCACCTGAAGAACACCCAGCTCTTCGAGGATCTCTCGGAGGTCGAACTCGAGGAGCTCTCGCGGATCACGCCGTACAAGCGCTTCACGGCCGGCGAGATCATCTACCACATGGAGGATCCCGCCGACGCGTTGTACTTCGTGCGCGAAGGAATGGTCAAGATCTCCATGTACTTCCCCAACGGGAAGGAAATGATCCTCGGACTCCTCGGCCAGTACGACATCTTCGGCGAGCTGCTGTTGTTGCCGAGTGAGCGCCGCCCCAATCAGGCGGAAGCCGTGGTCGACACCACGCTCATCGTCATGCCCGAGACCGACTTTCAGCGGCTCCTCCAGCAGAAGCCGCGCATCGCGATGAAGTTCATCCAGGTCATGTCCACGCGGCTCTGGCAGGCGCAGCAGTGGCAAGCGGAGGTCGGCGCGTTCGACGCCCCGGGACGCCTCGCCAACCTCCTCCTGCGGCTCGCCAAGGATTTCGGCGCCGAGGGCGAGCGCGGTACGGTCATCGACCTGAACCTCACCCAGCAGGACCTCGCCAAGATGATCGGCGCGACACGTGAAACGGTGAGCCATTGTCTCGCGCGCCTGCTCGAGTACGGCGCGGTGAAGCGGAGACGCGCCCCGATCACCGTGAACCTCCCGCTCCTGCAGCAGTTCCTCGACGAAGCGAGCGAGTGACGCCGGGCGACGACGAGCGCTACCTCGTGGTCACCGACCACGGACGTGTCGTCGTCCACGTCCGTGGCGACCGTAACGGTCTCGATTCTGACCTGATCGACGTTCGCGCCGCGACACCGGAATCGACCGCAGGCATCTCCATGGAGACGCCGCTGCGGGCGTTCGCGTCGAAGATGGTCGACCTCGTGGTGGCTCGCGGTGCTGGCGACCTCGAGGTCAGCGACACGATGCTGACGCTGCTCGTGAAGGAGAAGGCGGCGGAGGACCTAGGGCGCATCGAACGCGCGTCGAAGGCCCTCCACGACGCTTGAGCGCCGCGCGGCGCTCGCTTGGAGCCCCCGCTCCACCCCCCGCGCGGCCCTACGCCTCCTCCTCGACCACTTCGCCGAGATCCTCGAGCGTCCCCTTGTACAGCCGAAGTGCGAACGCATGAACCGCCTCGAGCGCTGCGTCGCCACGGAGTTCGCGTGCCACGCGGTCGTTCGCGACCTGCAGGGCTGCCGCGAGCACGCCCTCGAACACCGGCCACGGCCCCTCGAATGGGGCCTCGGCGTCGTCGACGCGTGACGCATCGAGCGCGGCGGCGTCGAGCGCCTTCAGTGCCGCTTCGGCCGCTCTGCGCTCCGCGTCGCGCTTGTTGCCCCCCTCTCCCGTGCCATACGCCGTTCCTTGGATGACGGCTCGGCTCGTGAAGAGCGGTTCGTGATCGGGACCGCTGCGCTCGGTATCGAACTGCGGCTTGCCGCGACCTTCTGCCTGCACGCGCTCGATGAGCGCGGCTTTGGGATGAGCCATGGGTTCCTCCTCCGAGACGGCGCGCATCGGCGGCGCGTCGCTCGAAAGGCGCCCGCGGCCAACCCGGGCGCGACCGACCGCGCTCCTGGAGG
>JACCWH010000142.1 GCA_013697735.1 Trueperaceae bacterium
CGTGCCGCTCGTCGCCCCAGGTCACCACGACGCGTTCCCACGGCAGGTCGAGGCGTTCGGCGAGGCGTGCGTAGGTGGTGCGGGGCGTGCTCCCCCCGGCGAGCGCGACCACGAAGCGGCCCCGCCGAGCAACGGCGTGATGGCAGGCCGCCACCCAGTGCGCCACGGCGGCCGCACTCAGGCTCTCGAGGTCGGCGTGGACGAGGAGCTCGTGCGCGTGCATGGCAGGAGTGTAGCAGCGGCCGTACGTCCGTGGCGTACGTCCGGGCGGCACTGGTAGGCTTCGGCATGACGTTCGACGGAGAGACCGCCGCCGCCCTGATGCGCGAATGGACCACGAGTGAGAGCTTGCGCACGCACATGCTCGCCGTCGAGGCAGCGGTCGCCGCCTATGCCCGGCACGAGGGGGCCGACGAGGACCTCTGGTCGGCGACCGCACTGCTGCACGACTACGATTACGAGCGGCATCCCGGACTCGACGTCGACGGGCATCCCTTCGTGGGTGTCGCCCACCTTCGTGAGCTCGGCGCTCCCGCCGACATGCTCGACGCCATCCTCGGCCACGCCGACCATACCGGGGTCGCACGCGACAGCCGTTTGGCGAAGGTCCTCTACGCCTGCGACGAGATCACCGGCCTGATCGTGGCCGCGGTGCTCGTGCGCCCCGATCGCGACATCGCGCAGCTCGGTCTGCCCAGCCTCCGCAAGAAATTCAAAGACAAGGCGTTCGCCCGGGGCGTTGCCCGAGACGACGTGCGCCGCGGCGCCGAGGAGCTCGGCGTCGAGCTCTGGGACCATGTCGCGTTCGTGCTCGAGGCGATGCAGGCGCGCGCCGAGGTGCTCGGGCTCGACGGGCGGATCGCGGAGGGCCCCTGAGGGCTCAGTGCGCCGCTACCGGCCCCACGTTCCAGACGTAGCCGCCGCTCCCGTCTCGCCGCAGCGGTGGCCACACGACCCACGCCGCTCGGCCACCGACGCTCGTCGACGGGACGGCGCCGAAGGCGCGCGAGTCGCGCGAGCCGAGCGGAGCGCGGTTGTCGCCGAGCACGAAGATGTGTCGTTCCGGGACGCGCGTCGGTGCCATGTCCATCGTGCCCAGGGGGCTCGTTCCGAGGTACCCCTCGGGCGCGACCACGCCGTTCACCACGAGGCGGCCGGCCCGCAGTTCCACCACGTCTCCGCCGCGGGCGACCACGCGCTTGATCAGGAATGGCCCGCCCGTGAGGCGCTCGACGATCGAGCGTGGCGCATCACCCGGCGCGCGGAAGTAGATGACGTCGCCGCGGGTCCATGTGTCGGCGCCGAACCGGCCGAGCCACGTCTCGTAGCGTGGTACCAAGGCGCGGTCGCCGTCGTGGAGCGACGGCTGCATCGACGACCCCTCGATGCCGACGGTGGTGGCACCGAACGTGACCACGAGCAGAGCCACGACGAGCGTCTCCGTCCAGCGCCGCAGCGCGCTCGGACCGGAACGCCCCCGCTCGGGGCCGGGCACTTCGGCGGCGCGTGAATCGTGCTCAGTCGGCACGTGGTGGCGGCACCCGCTCGAACGCCGCGGGGGGCGACAGCACGCGCCAGTTCCATTCGCCATGGCGCTGCGGCGGCCAGATGATCGCGCTCGCGCGGCCGGCCACGCTCATCGCCGGCACCGGTCCGAACACGCGCGAGTCTTCGCTCCCGCCTCGGGACCGTTGGCGGTTGTCGCCCATGATGAAGTAGTGGCCCTCCGGGACGACGAGGTCGTGCACGAAGGGCGTCCCGTCGTCTGGAGCGTCCGCCGGCAGTGGCGCCAGCGACGCGACCGTCGGTCCGTAGTAGAGCTGCACACGCGGGTCGTCGATCGGAACGGGCGGTTGGTTGGTGCCGCTCGTCGGCAGGTCGGGGAAGGCGGTCCCCGACGGCAGCATCCCGAACCGCACCACGAGCCCCTCGACGCGGCCGTCGCGGACGCTCACGACGGGAAAGTCCTGCCGGTCCGGGCTGATCTCACCGCTCTCGGTGATGTAGCCCTGGTCGATCGCGTGGCCGTTCACGATGACCTGGCCCCCCTCGATCCGGAGCCGGTCACCGCCGATCGCAACGATGCGTTTGATGAAGAAGGGGCGGTTCCCGGTCTCGATCGCGCTCGGGGAGTTCAGTGGGTCGCGCACGACGATGATGTCGCCGCGCGCGTAGGCGCCGAGCACTCCGGCGCGCCGGAGCCAGGTGTCGTACTTGGGGATGAAGACGCGGTCGCCCGTCAGGAGTGAGCGGAGCACGTTGCTGGAGCCGACCCCGCCGTCGAGGTTCGGGCGCATGGAGGAGCCGACCACGCCGACGGTGTTGAAGACGAACGTGACCACGAGGAAGGCGATCGCGAGTGCCTCGGCGTAGCCGCGCACCTCTTGCCAGAAGCGCTGCCGACCCGTTGGGGTGGGGCGTTCCGCCGCGGGTGGTGCTTGGCGTTCCGTGCGTCGCGATCGTGGGGGGGTGTCGGCCATGCGGACAGTCTACCGCCGCGTCACGGCGCGCCACTGCAGCAAATCACGTGCCCGTGCGAGCGCCGCCGCGGCCGCTTCTGCATCCACGGTGACGGTCATGATCGCTCCTCTGGATCGGCGCGCCGGCACCAGGTGGCGTGCGATACGAGCGTCGTTCCGGATCGCGGCGGGAGCGTCAGCGTCAGCACGTCGCCGGGGGCGTACGTGGCGCCGCCGAGGGCGTCGGTCCAGGGAGCGGCGACCCCCGTCGCCCATGTCGGTAGCGACACGGTCCGGGCATCGGATCCCCGGTGGAGGAGCGTGATCGTCGCCATGTCGGCGAGCGTCCGCGCGAACGCGAAGACGTCGCCGTCGGCGAGCAGTGTTCCGTAGCCACCGCGCGCGAGCGGCGGCGCGGTGCGTCGCAGGTGCGCGAGGCTCCGATAGGTGCGCCTGAGGTCGTCGTTCCACCTCGCCGGGTCCCAGGGGAAGGGGCGGCGGCAGTCCGGATCCTCGCCCCCCTCGAGGCCGACCTCGTCACCGTAGTAGACGCAGGGGACCCCCACGTAGCCGAAGAGCGCGTGCGCCGCGGCGGTGAGCGCCGCCACGTCGCCGCCGAGCCGCGTGAGGAAGCGCGGCACGTCGTGGGAGTCGAGCAGGTTGAGCTGCGAGAGCTGCACGGGGAAGGGGAGTCGTGTGCGAACGCGGCCGAGCGCGGCGTCGAGGTCGGCCGCGTCGATGGGGGCGGGATCACCGCGGAAGTCGATCCCGGCCCAGAACGCGAGCAGGGGGCGGAGGAAGCCGTCGTAGTTCATGGCGCCGTCCTCCTGGTCGCCCTGGAGCCACGGCGTCGCTTCGAAGAAGTGTTCTCCGAGCACGTAGGCGTCGTCGCGCTCCTCGCGGATGGCGGCCCGCATGGCGCGGACGTGTCGATGGTTCCGGAGCGCTCCCGAACCCTCGCCGAGCATGTGCACGACGTCGAGGCGCCAACCGTCGATCCGCCACGGCGGACGCAGCCAGCGCCGGAGCACGGCGTCGTCGCCGGCGTAGATCTTGTCGCGCACCCCCGCGGAGGCGAAGTCGAGCACGGGCAGCGTTCGCACCCCGAGCCAGCCGCGGTACGACTCCGGATCGGCTGGGTCGTCGAAGACGTAGTGATCGCGTGTGGGTGCATCGACCGACGCTCGAGCGGCGACGAACCACGGGTGCCGCTCGGAGGTGTGGTTCACCACTGCGTCGAGCACCACGCGCATCCCGCGAGCGCGGAGCGCTTCCAGGAGACGCCGGAACGCGTCGTCGCCACCCAAGTGCGGATCGACGTGCTCGAAGTCGACGGTGTCGTACCCGTGCGAGCTCGGCGAGGTGAAGATCGGGTTGAGGTAGAGCGTCGACACGCCGAGATCCTCGAGGTAGGGGAGGGCCTCGCACACGCCGTCGAGGTCGCCACCGAAGAATTCGCGAGCGCCCATACCGCGCGTCGGTAGGGCGTCCCACGGGCGAGCGACCACCTCGTGCTCGTCGTACCGACCCGCACCGCTCTGCACGTCGTTCTCGGGATCTCCGTTGCGGAAGCGATCGGGAAATATCTGGTAGACGACCTGATCCCAGATCCACGCCGCGGGTCGGTAGGCGGCGACGTGCCGAAAGTGCACGTCGCGCGCGGGCATGGCGCGGTGGAGGCCGTCTTGGGCGAGCCACCGCTGAGCGCTCGGAAAGAGGAAGCGGAATGCGTACCGGGTGACGGGGTCGTGGTCGACGGCGACGAGGGGTGCAACCCACCGGCACCAGCCGGCCGACTCCCCCTCGAGCTCGCACGCGACGAGGCGCTCCTCGTTGTCGGGCTCGGTGCGGACGAAGACGGCCGTCGGGCGCGCACCGCGCGTGCGGACGCGGACGATGAGGGTGTTTCCGTCCGCACGCCCTTCGGGAGCGCTATGGAGTGCGTGGAACCGTGCGTCGGGTGCGGGCACGGCCGCGATTCTAGCAAGCGGCCGTGCCCGCAGCGCGCCCGTCGCGCAAGGACATCGGCGGGCCCACGCCCGGGCGCGATCAGTCGTCGGCTTGCTGCGGCTCGATCGTTCTGAGCTCCACGGTGACGCTCCGGGTCTCGCCGTTCCGCCAGACCTCCAGCTCTATCTCGTCACCCGCCTCGAGGCCGAACACGATGCGCTGCAGGTCCTCCGGGCGGTTCAGGTCTTCCCCCTCCGCCTGTACGATCACGTCGCCGCCGGCCGGGTACCCCTGACCGCCGATCATCGCTTCGTAGGTCGGACCGCGGATGCCGGCGTCGGCGGCGGGCGCACCCTCCCGGACGTCGCGCACGATCAGTCCGGTGGCGGGCATGCCGAGCGCCTCACGTACGCTCGGCGGGTAGTCGGAGACCGGCGTGATCACAACGCCGATGCGCGGCCGCTCGGGATCGAGCGAGGCGGCGAAGATCCCGATGAGGCCACCCTCCTCGAGCCCGGCGAGCGACTCGGCGAGGAGCGTCCCTGGCACTGCGAAGCCGATGCCGACACTGCCGCGAGTGCCTCCACCAGAGATGATGGCGGTGTTGATCCCGAGCAGGCGCCCACGAGAGTCGAGCAGTGGCCCGCCAGAGTTACCGGGGTTGATGGCGGCGTCGGTCTGGATCATCGGGATCTGGATGCGACCGATCGTCTCCAGGTCGCGTCCGATCGCCGACACGATGCCCGTGGTGACGGTCGAGCGGAGCCCGAACGGGTTGCCGATCGCGATCACCTTCTGACCGACCTGCACCGGCATGTCGGAGAGCGCTATGGGCGTCACCTCGGGAAGGTCGTTCACGTCGCCGACGTCGAGGAGGGCGATGTCGTAGTCAGGGATCGCGCCCACCACGCGCGCCGGCAATTCGTCCTCCGAGCCGGGGAAGCGCACGGTGATGCTCGCGCCGTCGCGGAGATCGACGCCCCCCGCCTCGAGCGCCTCCTGGACGACGTGGTAGTTGGTGATCACGTGGCCCCCCTCGATCACGAAGCCGCTCCCCGAGCCGCGGCGGGGGCGGGGTTCGAGGGGGGTTTCGGGCTGGCCGAAGAAGTCTCGGAACTGTGGCGGCTGTCCGGCGAACGGGTCGACGGCCCGTCCCAGGACCTCGACCCGGATCGCCACCACGCTGGCCCCGAATTCGTTGACCACGTCGATGGTGTTGCGTTCGTCCTCGATCAACCAGCCGCGCTCGTCGGTCACCTCCTCGTCCGTGAGAGCGACACCCGCTCCGAAGGCCATCATGAGGCCGACCAGGAGCGTGGCGAGGGAGCGCGTGGGCGCGAGTGCGAGTCGCGAGGCGAGCGGGTGGTGTCGAGCGGGCATGGTGGCCTCCAAGAGTCGGGGCATGCGCCGCCTCCCCTCCGGGCACGGATCGGGGCGGCGTACGCGGCGCGCGTGCGGCTCATCCCACCACGTCACCATGAACGTCGGTGGCGACCGTCATGAAGGGGATGAGAATGGATTGCGCGGCGCTCGGCGAGCTCCGCTCCACTCCAAGATGGCCACGACGCCCGCGGCGACGAGCGCGACGGCGAGTGCACCCACCCACCCCTCGGGTCCGAAGGCCGCGCTCGGGAGCGTGATCGCCACCCCGTGCGGGACCTCGTGGGCAGCGGGGTCGCTCGCCTCGAGCCAGGGCCAGAGGCGACGTAGGGAGCCGACCATGATGCCGGTCAACGCTGCCAGCGTGGTCGCGCGGGCGCGTCGCAGGAGCACGTCGAGGATGCGGACGATCGTCGCGAGGCCCAGGATCGCGCCGAGCGCGAAGGGGGCGAGGACGCTGAGGTCGAGGCGCCCGATGGCGCCGAGCACGGTCTCGTAGTGCCCCATCACGACGAGGATGAATGCCCCCGACACGCCCGGAAGCACGAGCGCCGCGATGGCGATCGCGCCAGTCGTCACGATGAACCAGGTCGCGTCGGGCGTCGCCGCTGGCGCCAGGCCGAGCAGGGCGAACGTGGCCGCTGCGGTCGCCGCGCCGACGAGCAGCATCGCTCCGCGCGGACCACGGACCTTCCGGGCGACCACGACGATCGAGGCCGAGACGAGACCGGTGAAGGCGGCGTAGAGCAGCACGCGATGTTCGACGAGCGCGACCTCGACCACCTGCGCGAGCGCGAGCACGGCGGAGAAGATGCCGGCGACGAGCGGAAGCAGGAAGCCGCCGTCGGCGGCCCGCCACGCGGGGCCGATCCCGTCGCGCCCCAAGGCGCGCCAGGGCGTGAGACTCGTGGCCGAGCGCAGCGCAGCCAGGAGTCGCTCGTAGATGCCGAGCACGAGCGCCATGGTTCCGCCCGATACCCCGGGGACCACGTCGGCGGCGCCGATCGCGATCCCGCGGAGGTAGATACCGACCCAGGCGAGTCCTCGTGGCACGCAGAAGGCTAGCATGCCCCCGTACGCCGCCCGAGGGCTCGGCAGCGCACGCAGTGCGCATCGGGGACGTGCCGGCGTCGCGGGGTGCGGTACCCTGGGAGCATGGATCACGAGGGGGCGCGAGAGGACGGGGTGTCGGCACCCGACGCGTCGGGCGACGCGCTGTTCGAACAGCTCGGCGCCGCGCTGCTGTGGCGCGTCGGTCGGACCGCCGACGATGCTCCGGTAACGGTTCGCGTCGGGTTCGCCACGTCGGCACCGAAGTTCGCGGAATTGACACGCCTGCGCTCGGCGAGCGACGCCGAGATCGAGGAGGCGGTGCGGGCGGGTGTGGTCGAGGTCGAGTGGGTCGGGCCGAGGGCGCGGTGAGCGCGATCGTGCATCACACGCTGGACTTCGAGGTGCCCCTGGCACTTTCGCCCGCTCGAGCGATCGACTTCGTTCGCGACGTGCGCCAGAGTCTGGCGCATGCCCTATTCCTCCGCGACCTCCGAGTCTCCGGCGGTACGCCGCTCGTGGTCGAGGCCACGCTGCCGATCAACGCCGCCCTGTTCGGGCAGCGAGACGTCCCCTTCCGATCCGCGCTGACTCCCACGCCGACCGGCGCTCGCTTGGAGGGTGTCGAGATCGAACCCGTCGGACCCGGGTGGGCGCTCGTGTCGGGTGAGGCGATGGTGCGCGCCGCGCCGAGCGGCAGCCTGGTGCGCTACGACTTTTCGATCACGGTCCACGTCGAGCTCCCCGTCGACGGTCGCTGGGGAGGACGCGCCCTGACGCGCATGATCGAGTACGCCGCCGCGACCGTGCTCGCGCGCGTGACCTCGGCGTTTCCCGAGGCCATCGCGCGCGCCGCGCGCGAGGCGGAAGGGGTTACGAGCGCCCTCGCCGTCACGGGCGCCGCCGGCCCCTGAGTTCCATCCCCCGCTCCCTCCCTCGTTCGGCGGTCACTTCCCCACGCAGAAACGGGAGAAGACTTCGGCGAGCGTCTCTTCCGCCACGTCCGTCCGCCCCGTGATGCGCGCGAGCGAACGCAACGCGCTCTCGAGGTCGAGGCCGCGGAGATCGTCGGGTGCGCTACGAGCACGCTCGAGCGCCTCCTTCGCCTCGCGGAGCGCCGCCTCGTGCCGCTCGTGCACCACCCAGATCTCGCTCGCACCGGCGTCGCCCACGAGTCGCTCCTCGAGTCGATCGCGAAGCTCCACCACGCCTGCGCCCGACTGAGCCGAGACGCCGAGCGCCTCGATGCCGAGCGATTCGGGCGTCCACAGCGCCGGAAGATCGGCCTTGCTCGCCACCCAGACCGTGCGGGGCCCGCGGATGCGTTCCACGAGCGCGCCCTCGGCGGCGTCCATCGGCCGCGAGGTGTCGAGCAGCGCCACCACCACGTCGGCGCCGGCGGCGAGCCGCTCCGCGGCGCGTACGCCCGAGGCCTCGACGAGGTCGTCGGTGTCGCGTATACCGGCCGTGTCGATCGCGGTGACCGAGACGCGACCGAGTTCGAGGGGGGCCTCGAGGTAGTCGCGCGTCGTGCCCGGAACGTCACTCACGATCGAGCGCTCGTAGCCGAGGAGTGCGTTGAGGAGGCTCGACTTGCCGGCGTTCGGACGCCCGACGAGCGCGAGCCGGGCACCGCGGGTGGCCGCGCGGCCGGCATCGACCGTCGCGAGCAGTTCCTCGATCGATCCGATCGCGGCGGCGAGGGGGGCGGCGACCTCGGCGTCGGGAACCCCCTCCTCCGGGTAATCGAGCACGGCCAGGACGGAGGCGTAGACGATGGTGATGTGGCGCTGGACGTCGTCGAGTCTCGCCGAGAGCCGGCCGGTGAGCCCGAGGGTGGCGTGGCGGCGCGCAGCGTCGGAGCGCGCACTCACGAGAGCTTGGACGCTCTCGGCTTGGGCGAGGTCGATCCTGCCGGCGAGGAAGCCGCGCAGCGTGAACTCGCCCGGGCCCGCGCTGCGGGCGCCCGCGCGCACGCACGCCTCCTGGACGCTGCGCAGCAGCGACGGACCGCCGTGCACCTGCACCTCTACGACGTCCTGACCCGTGGCGCTCCTCGGCGCTCGGAACGTCAGCAGCACGCCCTCGTCGAGCACCTCGCCCGCGGCCACCACGTGCCCGAAGGTCGCCCTACCGCCGTCGAGGGAGCGCACGTCGCGCCCCGAGGCCGGTTCGAACATCCGCGCCGCGATCTCGAACGCCTGCGGACCACTGACGCGCACGATGCCGATCGCGCCGACCCCGGGGGCCGTGGCGATGGCGCTGATGGTGTCGTCGGTCGGGGGGAGAGCCACCGAACCATCATTGCGTGCCGAGCCTCGCGCGATCGTGCCGCGGGAATACGGCACGGGAAGGCGGCGCGGGCCGACCCGGTAGAGTGGCGCAGCAGCGCTCGCTGAGGAGAGGCCGGGTGGCACACGGGTGGACGCGCCCTCGCGGAGGTTCCGCCTCACGCTGGAGTACGACGGCAGCGGCTTCGCCGGTTGGCAGCAGCAGCCCCCCGGGCAGCGCACGGTGCAGGGCGTGCTGCACGAGGCGCTCGCTGCGCTTCCCGGACGACACTCCCGCGTGCATGCCGCCGGTCGGACCGATACCGGGGTCCATGCGTTGGCGATGGTCGCCCACGTCGACAGCGACACGACGATTCCGGCGGACAAGTTCGGCCTGGCCCTCGACGCCCACCTCCCCGACGACGTCGCCGTGCTGCGCGTCGAGCCCGTGCCGGCGACCTTCGAAGCCCAGTACGGCTGCTGCTACCGTCGCTACCTCTATCGCCTGCAGGTCGTCCGCGACGACCGGCGCGGCGTTGCCCTCGAGCGGCGGCGGGTGCTGGCGGTCCACGACCGGCTCGACGTACGGGCGATGCAGGAAGCGGCCGCACACGTGCAGGGTCGGCGCGACTTCGCGGCGTTCGCGACGCGCGAGACGCGCACGACGGTCCGTACCGTCACGCTCTGCCAGGTCCGAGTCGCCGGGCGTGAAGTGCACGTGCACGTCGCGGCCGATGGGTTCTTGCGCACGATGGTGCGGACGCTCGTCGGCACCCTCCTCGACGTCGGAACGCACAGGCGCTCACCGTCCGACGTCGTCGACGTTCTGGCGGCACGTGAGCGGCGCGGTGCGGGGAAGACCGTTCCGGCGCACGGGCTCTACTTCGTCGAGGCGGGCTACGAGCCGTGGGATGAGGCGGTGTCCGAGAGTCGGTTCCCCCGCGGCACGAGCCTTCCTGGCCCGTAGCGCGTCGGGAAGTGCGCGCCCCCCGGCGGTATGATCATCGGCATGTCGACGATGACGCGTCTGGTGGAGACCGGCGATCACGCTCTGCTCGTGGCGCTCGACGCCGCCTACGCTCTGCGCCGGAGCGCCCCGACGATGGTCGAGCGCGCAGTGCTCGCGTTCTACGCGCGTAGCGGGCACGCCTTCGTTCGCGACGGCGACGGTGTCGTCTGCGGCTTCGCCCTGGCGCACGCCGTGTGGGACGGTGGTCGGCCCGCGATACGGCTGGCGCGCCTGGTCGCTCACGACGATGCACCGGGTGTATTGCGGGCCCTGGTCGAAGCCGTGGTCAAGAGCGCCTACGACGCGGCGGTGTACGACCTGGTGGCGGAGGTGCCGACGGACGACGAGGCGGCGCTCGCGGCGCTCACGGCGGTGTCGTTCGCGCCTCGCCCCGTGGTGCATCTCGAGCGCGTCCTGGGCTCCCGCGTCGGCGAGCGCGTGGCGCCGTGAGCGCGCCCGGTCCGGCCCTCGCTCGGGTGATCCTGGGGGTACGGGGCATGGACACGGACGGTGCGCGCACGAAGGTGACGGCCGCCGTGGCGGCGGTGCCGGGCGTCGCCTCGGTCGATCCCGCCGGCGCGCAACAGCTGCTCGTCCAGTACGACGCCGGCGAGATCACGGTGATGGACCTCATCCGTGCGGTGCGTCGGGTCGGATTCCTCGCCGGGATGGTGTGAAGCATGGCGACGCACGTCGCCGTGATGCACGTCGAGCTGTCGATGCCGTGGGTCGGCAGCCTCAAGGAGAAGCGATCGCTCGTCACGCCGCTCGTCGAACGCGTTCGCGCGCGTTTCCCGGTCTCCGTCGCTCGGGTGGGGGGCCTCGACGCTCACGACTGGGAACGGCTGGCAATCGCCGCGGTCGGCTCGGACGCCGACACGCTCCACGGCATCATGGCGAGGGTCGAACGCTTCTTGGCCGGCGGTGAGGTCCGAATTCGGCGCACGCGCCTCGACGTCGAAGTCTGGGACGACGGCGACGACGAACCGGCGTGAACGAGTGCGGCGAGCGCGCGACGGTTCGTTCGGTATGATCGCTTCCACACGAGGAGGATCACGCCATGGCACGACGAGCGAGCAACGCCGAAGACGGTGCGACCGAGGGGAGCGGGAAGCGGACCGACACCGATCGGGTGCGCGTCTCCGACGCCGCCCTCGCGACCATCATCGGCCTCGCCGCGCACGAGGTGCCGGGCGTGGTCGGCATGGCGCCTGCGAGCCTCGGCGAGGGTCTTCGGCGCGTGCTCGGTCTGGCGCAGGTCGACGAAGGCGTCGAGGTCGTTCGCTCGCCCGATGACGAGCGCGTGCGCGTCGACCTGCACGTGGTCGTCGCCTACGGCGTCAACATACCGGCGGTCGCGGATTCGGTTCGCGAGCGCGTCGAGTACGCTGCGTCGGCCTTCGCGGGCGTCACGACCGGCGCCATCACGGTGCACGTCGCCGGTGTCAGCCGTGCCTGAGGCGAGCAGCGGCGCGACACCGGCGACGCTCGGCCCGCAAGACCTCGCCGGCGCCTTCACCTTCGCGACCGACTTCATCGGCGTCCACATCGCGGAGATCAACGCCTTGAACGTCTATCCCGTCCCCGACGGCGACACCGGCACGAACATGCACCTCACCTTGCAATCGGTCCGGCGGCAGCTCCAGGACGAGGCCCCCGAGACGATGGCCGACTTCTGCCACGCGCTCTCCTACGGCTCGCTCCTCGGGGCACGCGGCAACTCCGGCGTGATCCTCTCGCAGGTGCTCAAGGGCTTCGCGGACGTGGCGAAGGGGCACGACGCGCTCGACGCCAGCACGCTCGCAGCGGCCTTCTCGGGGGCGTCGAAGAGTGCCTACGCCGCCGTGATGAAGCCGGTGGAGGGGACGATCCTCACGGTGGTGCGCGAATCGGCGGCCACCGCTGCGAATGGCGCCGAAGGCGACGAAGTGCCCCTCGACCTGCTCCGTCGGCTGCTCGAGGCCGGCCACGCCTCCCTCGAGCGGACGCCCGACCTGTTACCGATCCTCAAGCAGGCCGGCGTGGTGGATGCGGGAGGACTCGGCTACCTGAGAATGATCGAGGGCGTCGTCGCTTTCCTCGAAGGACGCGAGCTCCCGCCGCCACCCACGGTCACGCGCCGAGCCCAAGAGGACTTCGAGGAGGAGGCGTTCGGCTTCTGCACCGAGTTCCTGCTGTCGAACGTGACCGTCGACACGCGCGAGATCCAAGAGGCAGTCGCCCCCTTCGGTGACTCGCTGCTCGTCGTCGGCGCCGAGGGCTTCGTGAAGGGTCACATCCACACCGAGGAGCCCGAGAAGCTCCTCGCGCTCGTCGGCCGCTACGGAACCATGGTCCGCTCGAAGGTCGAAGACATGTCGGAGCAACACTCCGAGATCCTCAGCGACGTTGAGATGGGGGAGGCCGCGCCGCCGCGGACGGGGCTCGTGGTGGTGTCGAGCGGGTACGGCCCCACGAAGGTCTTTCGGAGCCTCGGCGCGCGCGTCGTCGGGGGTGGCCAGACCGATAATCCGTCGGTGCAGGACATCGCCGACGCCGTCCGTTCCCTCGGGGCGACCACGGTCGTGGTGATGCCGAACAACAAGAACATCATCATGGCTGCGGAGCGCGTGAGCGAACTCCTGCCCGATAAGGACGTTCGTGTCCTTCCGACGCGCACCCTGGGCCAGGGTCTCGCCGCGGCCGTCCTCTTCGACGAAGAGAAGGAGGTCGAGGAACTCATGGACGCCATGGAGGCGACTGCGGCGACCGCCAAGACCTTCGAGGTGACCGTCGCCTCGCGCGCGGCGACGATCGACGGCGTGAGCGTGAAGGAGGGGGACTACATCGGGCTCCTCGACGACACGCTCGTCGCGACGGCCGAGGATCCCGACGCGTGCCTCTTGGAGATGATCGAGGCCCACGGCGACGAGGGCGAGATCGCGACGCTGTTCTACAACGCCTCCGTCGGCCCCGAGGCCGCGCGGGCGCTCATCACGCGGCTCGAGGAGGCGTTCCCCGACATCGAGTTCGAACTCCACGCTGGTGGTCCCGATCTCTACCCCTACCTCTTCGTGCTCGAGTGAGCGTGAGGGGGGTATGAAGCCGATCCGTGCCGCGTGTACCCACAGCGGCGCACGCGGACGGGAGAATGACGCCAGGAGGTCGTGTATGCCTCGTTCGTTTCGTGTCTACTGTTCCGCCGTCGTGATGACGGCGTTCCTCGCCGGCTGCAGCGTGAACGTGGGTGGACCTCAGGTGCCGCCGACGCCCGATCACTCGTTCACGGCGCAGGGGCCCGTCTTCCCGCCGACGCCATCGCCGCGTGGGACCGTCTTCCTCCCCGCCAATCAAGACGTCGTGATTCGCGTCTCCAGCGGCGACGTCGGCTCGGATCCTCGTCGCTTGCTCGTCTTCGAGATCGAGGCCACGCCGGGCACGCGCCTCGAAGTGCGCTCCGCGACCAACCAGCTCCTCGGCGCGAGCCGCTCGCCGGATTTCTGGGCGTCGTCGGTCGCCGAGGCCGGAGCGTCGACCCCGTCCGCGGCCGCGGCCGCCGTCGCTCCCGCCGTCGTGACGCGCGCGTCGAGCGGCCGCGAGCCGGGGCTGCGCCGCGCCGACGTCGACGCGCAGGCGATCGGCGTGCAGTGGACGTGCGTCGGTCCGTGCGTCGCCGTGCGGCCGCCCTCGGGTGCGAGCCGCGACTACTTCCTCTACGTGCGCTCCTCGACGAATCAGAACGTCGGGGTCCTCGCGTACCGTTTCGCGGAGCAGGATCTGAACGAGCCGAACGATTCGCTGGAGACGGCGATGTTCCTCGCTGGGTCGACGGGCGGCGCGGTCGCGATCGGTGCGATCGAACGGCTCTTCGACAGCGACTGGTTCGAGATCGGAACGGGCGGCTGGGGTTCGGGTCTGGTGGAGGTCGAATTGACGGCCCCCGCGGCCGACGATCTCGCCATCTACCTCGAGTTCCTGAGCGACGGTTTCAGGATCTTCCCGGGTGATGAACCCGCCGTCGCCGAGGTCGGCGAGCGCTTCGTCGTGCGCGCCCACCGCCCAGAGGCGGGCGCCGCTCGGGCCGGGCCGGCGTCCGATTCGCGCTACACCGTGTTCGTGGATCCGCTGTGACGGGTGCGGCGTTCGTCGCGCCTCGCTGAGGAGGGTTCGGCTCCATGGTGACGCGCACGATCGTCGTGATCGCGTTCATCGTCGCGCAGGCGGTGGCTTCTGCCGCCGCCTGCTTCTCGGTGGACGAGGTCGCGGGGGCGGTGGCGGGGGAGTCGCACCTCCCTCGGGTTGCGCTCGCCGCGCTCGCCGAGACGGTCCGAATGGTCGAACCCGCTTTCCCTCGCGTGGTGATCGCCTCGCGTCTCCCCGTCGACGACGACGACCCGCTGCGAGACGACCTCCGCTACTTGCGGGAACGGAACCTCACCCCACGCGACTTGTCGCTCGATACCTTCGATCGCTCGACCTGGCAGGGATTGCTCGACGCCTTCACCGCGTGGTACGGCCTGCCGTCGCGCCCCGTCGGGCCTATGGCCTCCGTGGCGGACGTGGTAGCCGATCTCGAATCGGCGGTCGATCGCATCGTCGGGGTCGTTCGGCCCGTGGCGCTCCTGGCGTGGGATCCCGACGCCGAGGGCCGCCTGGCCTTCGTCGGTGTCTTGTGGAACTGGTCTCCGTACCCGCGCCTGATCGTGAGCCGGCCCCCCGACGGGTGGTCGATGGATGATGGCGCCCGGGCGCTCGCGCAGCGGATGCACGTCTGCGGCGCCGCGCTGGGCGACTACATCTCGGCATCCGCGCCCGTTGCACGCGACCTCTTCCTCGCGAACAACTCCGCCACAATGTACCTCGTGGGTGCAGAGCCGGAGTCGGCTGGTGCCTGGCCCTATCAGGTGCCGCCGGGCGAGGAGGTGGCGGTCTTCGCCTTCGAGCATGCGGAGGTCCGCGACCTCGACGCGTTCAGCGCGGTGTTCGTGGGCGACTCGTTCCCGATCGTCTCGATGATGCGGCTGCTCCCGGCGGTGCGGACGAACCTCTCGCCCGTCGGTTTGCTGCGGGTGATGCAGACGCCACCGCGGCGTGATTGACGATCGCGATCACCGTCTCAGTTTCCGGCGGGCTCACGCTCAGCCGGCGCGCACGCGGCGCTCCAGCGCCGCCTCGATGGTGTCGCGCATCGCCGTGGCGAGAACGCCGGCCGCGCGCGCGACGGCGTCGAGGTCGGTCGCCGCGGGAGAGGGGACGAGCGCGCGGCTGCTCGACACGATGGCCCCGAAGCGCGCCTCGTCGAACGCTGCGACCACGTCCTCGGCGCCCGCTCCTTGCGCACCGTACCCGGGCACGAGGAGGAGGGAGCGCGGGAGCCGCCGACGGAGCTCCGCGAGGCGCCCCGGGCGCGTGGCGCCGACGACCGCGCCGAACGGGCCGTAGCGACCGCGACCGCCGGGCGCGAGGCGTGCCTCGAGCGCCGCAACGGCATCGGCTACGTGTTCGTAGACGCGGCGTCCGTCCTCGGTGACGAGGTCTTGCAGCGCGCTCGCGCCCGCGTTGGAGGTCGTGACGAGCACGAAGAGGCCACGGCCGTGTCGCAGCGCGCGGACCGCGAACGGTTCGAGCGTGTCGATCCCGAGGTAGGGGGAGACGGTGAGTGCATCGGCGCGGAGCGGCCCATCCCCGAGATAGGCGTCGGCGTACGCCTCGGCGGTGGACCCGATGTCGCCGCGCTTGGCGTCCAGCACGATGGGGAGGCCGTGGCTGCGCGCCTCGTCGCACACGGCCGCGAGCGCGCGCGCGCCCGGGAGCCCGAGCGCCTCGAAGAAGGCGCTCTGCGGCTTCACGCAGGCGATCGCGTCGTGGGCTCCTGCGAGCATCGCACGGTAGAACGCCACGATCCTGTCGGCGAGCGCCTCCGGCTCGGGCGCTCCCTCCTGCATCAGCGGGTGCGTGTCGGCGCGGGGATCGATACCGAGGCAGACGCGCGAGCCGCGCGCCCGCATGCTCTCCTCGAGGCGCGCTGCGAATGGGGCGGCGGGCGCGTTCATGCCGAGCGCCTCCGCCGCCCCGACGCCGTCACGAACGGCTCACGCCGCTGCGCGACCGTGGCAGTGCTTGTACTTCTTGCCGGAGCCGCACGGGCATGGGTCGTTGCGGCCGACCTTGTCGTCGACGGTGATGGGTGCGGTCTTGCCGCCTCGAGCGCCGCCCGACCCGCCGCCGCCCGCCGCCGCCGCCGCGAAGGCCCGCCCCCCTCCGCCGTCGCCGCCGCTGAACTGCAGCGGGGCGCGAGCGTCGCGCCGCTCGAGGCGCCCTTCGGTCTGTACCTGGACACGGAAGAGGAGCTTGGCGACGTTGAGTTTGATGTTCGACTTCATCTCCTCGAAGAGGTTGAATCCTTCGAAGGCGTACTCCTGGAGTGGGTTGCGCTGCCCGTATCCGCGGAGTCCGATGCCCTGCCGGAGCACGTCCATGCTATGGAGGTGTTCCTTCCAATGCTGGTCGACCACCTGCAGCACGATGAAGCGCTCGAGTTCGCGCAGCAACTCGGTACCGAGCTCGTTCTCGCGGTCGCCGTATGCCGATTCGAGGGCGGGGACGAGCTCCTGGGTCGCTTCCTCGGGATCGAGGTCGCGTAACTGCTCGAAGTCGTACCCCTCGAGCTGTGGGACGGCCTCGAGGACGGCAGTGCGCAGGACATCGACCTCACGCTCCTCGGGCTCGAGCTCGGGGTTGAGGTAGCGCTGCACCTGCGAGTCGACGTAATCGGCGACCATGTCTTGGACGTCGTCGCGGATGTCGTTGCCGAGCAGGATGTCGCGGCGCTGCGCGTAGATGACCTCACGCTGCTTGCTCATCACGTTGTCGTATTCGATGAGCTGCTTACGGATGCCGAAGTTGCGGTCCTCGACGCGCTTCTGCGCCTTCTCGATCGCCCCGGTGACCATCTTGGCTTCGATCGGTTGCGTGTCGTCCATACCCAAGCGGTCCATCATGCCCAGGACTCGCTCGTTGGCGAAGAGGCGCATGAGGTCGTCCTCGAAGGAGACGTAGAAGCGGCTCGATCCCGGATCGCCCTGGCGGCCGGCGCGACCGCGCAGCTGATTGTCGATGCGGCGTGACTCGTGACGCTCGGTGCCGATGATGTGGAGGCCGCCGAGACCGACCACCGTCTCGTGGTCGCGCTGCGCCTCGTCGCGCCGGTTTGCGATGCGCTCGAGGATCCCCGCCGGGAGCCCCTCCATGCGGGTCGCGATCTGGCGCGCCTCGTCCTCGCGGTGCAGCATGATCGCTTTGATGAAGAGTTCGGTGTCGGAGTCGTAGCGGTCGAACCCCTCGCGCTCGAGGAGCTGCCTGGCGAGCGCTTCGGCGTTCCCGCCGAGCACGATGTCGGTCCCGCGCCCCGCCATGTTGGTCGAGATGGTCACGGCGCCGATGCGGCCCGCCTGCGAGACGATCTCGGCCTCACGCCCGTGGTACTTCGCGTTCAACACCTCGTGCTTCACGCCCTTGCGCGCGAGCATCTTCGAGAGGAGCTCGGAGGATTCGATCGTGACCGTCCCGACCAACACCGGCTGGCCCGTCGAGTGGACCTCGACGATCTCGTCGACGACGTTCTCGTACTTCCCCTTCTGCGTGCGGAAGACGACGTCTTCGCCGTCGTCGCGGACCATCGGCTTGTTCGTGGGGATGGTGAGCACGTCGGTGCCGTAGATCTCCTGGAACTCCTTCTCTTCCGTCTTGGCGGTACCGGTCATGCCGGCGATCTTGTCGTAGAGCTTGAAGAAGTTCTGGTACGTGATCGTGGCGAGCGTCTGGTTCTCACGCTCGATCTTCACGCCCTCCTTCGCCTCGATCGCCTGGTGCAGCCCCTCGCCGAAGCGGCGGCCGGGCATGAGGCGCCCGGTGAACTCGTCGACGATCACGACCTGACCGTGCTCGTCCTTCACGTACTGCTGATCGAGCTTGTAGTGCTCGCGCGAGCGAATCGCTTGCCGGAGCATGTGGCCGAGCTCCATGTTCGTGGCGCTGAAGATGTCTTCGACGCCGAGCTCCTTCTCGGCCCTGGCGATCCCCTGCTCCGTGAGGTGGACGTCCTTCGACTTGTCTTCCGTCGTGTAGTCGCCGGTGGAAGGGACACCGTCCTCACCGCGAACGCCCTTCTCCATGCGCGCCGCGAGCTTCGCCATGACGTAGTACTTGTCGGTGGCGAGTTCGGCGGGTCCGGAGATGATGAGGGGGGTGCGCGCCTCGTCGATCAGGATCGAGTCGACCTCGTCGATGATCGCGAAGTTCAGCCCGCGCTGGAAGCGGTCGGCCTTGGCCAGCGCCATGTTGTCGCGCAGGTAGTCGAAGCCGATCTCGTTGTTGGTGGCATAGGTGATGTCGGCGGTGTAGGCGGCGTGCTTTTCACCGTGGGCCATGCCCGGGTAGACCACGCCGACGCTCATGCCCAGCCAGGTGTAGAGCTTGCCCATCCAGGCGGCGTCGCGGCGGGCGAGGTAGTCGTTGACCGTGACCACGTGCGCGCCCTTGCCGGCCAGCGCGTTGAGGTAGACCGGCAGGGTGGCGACCAGGGTCTTGCCCTCGCCGGTGCGCATCTCGGCGATCCGGCCGGTGTGCAGCACCATGCCGCCGACCAGCTGCACGTCGTAGTGGCGCATGCCCAGCACGCGCACGGACGCTTCGCGGCAGACGGCAAAGGCCTCGTGCAGGATCTTGTCGAGCGATTCGCCGTCGGCGACGCGTTGCCTGAGCTCCGGGGTTTTCGCCTGCAGTTCGGCGTCGGACAGCGCCTGCATCTGCGACTCCAGGGCATTGACCTTGGCCACGACCTTGGTGAACTGGTTGACGAGGCGTTCGTTGCGGCTGCCGAAGACGCTGGTGAGCAGGCGATTGAGCATGTCGGGTCCGGGAAACGGGTGGGAAGGGCTCGGCCGGGGCGCGCCGCGCCGCAATGAAAAAGGGCGCCGGGCGCCCTTTTTTGGCAACGCGCATTGTAGCGTGGGGGCGAAGCCACGCGCTTCCAAGGCACTGCCTTGGGCGTGGCTGAGCGCCCGGAGCAGCTGTACTGCGAAGGGCCGGAGGAGCCAGAGCGCCTTCAAGGCACTGCCTTGAGCTCCAGCGAACGCCCGTAGCGGCTGTGCCGCGCAGGGCCGGACCGAAGCCACGCGGTTCCAAGTCACTGCCATGCGCGTTCGGCGCACCCTCATCCGGCCCAACGGGCCACGTTTACTCACGCCATCCATGGCGCTCGCCCTGCGGGCAGCTGCGCTGTACAAAACGGCAATCCTGCCGTTTTGTCTCCCGCAAGCGGGAGAAGGGTTGCTGTGGCGGTCGATGTTTAAAGCCCCTCTCCCGCTTTGCGGGGCGAAGTCGCACGGCTTGCGCGCCATTGGCGCGCGTGCGGCTGAGCGCCCATGCCGCTGGCATGGGCCGGGGCGCGGAGCGGGGGTGAGGGTGAGCGCGAGGCTCAGCCGCGCTTGACGCCCTGGTCGCCGAGGAACTTGCGCGGATTGACCACGCGCCCGTTCTCCCAGACCTCGAAATGCACGTGCGGCGCGGTGGAACGCCCGGTGGAGCCGGCGCGTGCGATCTGCTGGCCGATCCGCACCAGGTCGCCGACCTTCACCACGTTGCGCGAGTTGTGGGCATAGCGGGTGACATAGCCATTGCCATGATCGACCTCGACCACGTTGCCGTAGCCGGAGCGCACCCCGGAATAGCTGACCACGCCGTCGGCCACGGCGAGCACGGGATCGCCGGTGCGAGCGTGGAAATCGATGCCGTTGTGGTGCTGGCGGCCGCCGCCGAAGGGATCGGCACGACCGCCGAATCCGGAGGTGATGTAGCCCTTGGCCACCGGGTAGCGCGACGGGGTCGCGTTGCGGTCCAGCTCGCGGTCGAACAGCAGGGCCTCGAGCACCGAGAGCTGGTCGCCGGAGGTCTTGAACTCGGCCTGGACCTCGCCGATGCCGGCGCGCAGTTCACGCGCGGCCATGTCCTGCACCGGGCCGGCGCCGCCGATGCCCACCGGGGTATTGAAGTCGAACTCGCCATCGGCGAGCTGGGCGACGCGGGTCAGCCGGTCGCCGAGAGCATTGAGCCGATTGGCCTGCGCCTGCAGTTCTCCCAGCCGGGCAGCGAGCGCATTGACCTCGCGCTGGGCCTCACGGCGGGTCAGGTCAAGCTGGTCCTGCTGGCCCGCGGCACGGGCCTGCAGTTGCGCGACCTGCGCCGCCTGCAAACCGCTGCCGGCCGCGAGGCCTGCCACCAACAGCACCGTCGCGGAGACGGCCGGCCTGCGCGAAGCGGTGGTCATCAGGCTGTGCTTGAGGCGCACACACTGGGCGCGCGCCTGGTTGATCATGTGTCTGGTCGTCCAGCTGTGTAGAGTCATGAGTCCGATGTCTGCTTCCAAGTCAAAGCCCCCGCTCCCGCGAGGACCGCGCAACGCGATTGACGCGCTGCTGGCCGATGTGGCGGGCGATCCGATCCGCCGCGCCCTGCGGCTCGACGCCCTCGATCACCTCCTGCGTCCCCACTTGCCGCCTTCACTAGCCGCGCACGCACGGCTTGCGAATCTGCGTGACGGTCGACTGGTCTACCTGGTCGATTCGCCGCTGTGGCACGCCAAACTTCGGCTTGCCGCGCCTGAATTGCTCCAGGCCGCCCGATCCCTCGGGCTGGACGCCTCCGATCTCGTCGTCAGGACGAGCACGCGGCCGCTGTATCCATCCGCTCCGGCAACCTCCGTTGCCACGCTCCTGTCGGCCGCCGCAAGCGAAGGCTTGCGGTCCGCCCTGGCGTCACTGCGCGACCCGGGCGACCGGGACGGCGGCGACACAAGCTGATGCGCTGGTGGGAACGCGGATGAAAACCCTGTCCGCTGCGACGCCCGCTGCCCGTTATGGGCTGACCGGACTTCGAAGGCAGGGGGCATGCTAACGGCCGACCGGCGCTGGGGGGTTAAAAGGTCGCTTCAATTCCGTTACAGAAACGTTAAATATCCGTTAACGCTTCACGCCGGGCTCTGTCGTGAGTCCAGTCCAAGTCTACGAATCAATGACTTGTCGAAACGACCGGGCCGAGACGCGAGGCCTCACGCCGGTTGCGGCGCGCAGTAGGCGAGCGGGGCCGCGACGGGCGCCGGGAAGGTGACCTCCTCCCAGGCGGCGGGTTCCGCCAGCAGCGCGCGGACCAGCTTGTTGTTCAGCGCATGGCCCGACTTGTAGCCCTCGAAGGCGCCGATGATCGGGCGGCCGGCCAGGTAGAGGTCGCCGACCGCGTCGAGGATCTTGTGGCGGACGAACTCGTCGGCATAGCGCAGGCCGTCGTCGTTGAGCACGCGGAACTCGTCGAGCACGATGGCGTTGTCCATCGATCCGCCGAGGCCCAGGTTGCGCTCGCGCATGTATTCGAGGTCGCGCATGAAGCCGAAGGTCCGCGCACGGCTGACCTCCTGCACGTAGTTGGCGGTGGAGAACTCGACCACCGCGCGCGACTGCGCCGCCGGGATGGCCGGGTGGTCGAAGGCGACGGTGAAGCCGAGCCGGAAACC
>JACCWH010000189.1 GCA_013697735.1 Trueperaceae bacterium
GCGCCCTGCCGGGACGCGCCGGGCTGCTCGGCGAGCCGCCGGCGGCAGCCGGGGCGCCGGCCCCCGCGACCGTGAGTCGGTAGGCCCCCGTCTCGTTCGGGCGTGCGCTCGTGACCAAGACGGTGTAGCTCCCGCTCACCGGCAGCCGAACGACGGCTCGGACGTCGAGGCCCAGCCCCGGCGTGTCGTCCTCCTCGTGCAGCACGCGATCGTTCGGGTCGAGGAGGACCAGGTAGACGTCGAAAGCGGTCGAGGCGAGTTCGATGTGCACCTCGTCGCCTGCGACGCCGTCGAAGGTGACGCGGTCGTAGTACTCGCCGCTGGCGAGTTGGGCGTCACCCGGAGCGAGGACTCCGGCTCCGGCCAGCGCCCAGCCGGCGAGCGAGAGGCTCACAGCCAGCAGGATCCGGAGGAGCGGCGACGAGGGGGTGAAGGCCGACGACCACGAGGGGCACGCGCGGGAGTCCGACACGGCGGAAGCATACGCCTCGCCCGGTGGTCGTGCGAGGTGTATTGCGAGGTGGCGCCGCGGCAGCGTGGAGCGGGCCCGGTTGCGTCACCGCTCGCGTGCTCGAGATCGCTCCTCGAGACCATCGAGGACGAGGTCGAGCCCGAAGGCGAAGCTCGCCTCCTCGTCGTATCCGTCGACGAGCACGTGCTCGTGGATGAGCGCACTCAGGTGCGGGAACTCCGCGGCGGGGAGCCACGCCGCCAGCGCCTCGGCGAGCGACACGTCGTCCGGCACGTCCGCCGCGGCCACGTTGAGGCGTTGCGCGCCGAAGCCGTCGACGTAGGCGTCGAGCGTCGACAGCGCGTACACCGTGAGCCGATGCGAGAAGCCCGCGCTGCGAAGGCAGCCGATCGTCGCCTCGAAGGCCCGGAGCCGCGCGGGACCCGAGGTCGAACGCGTGTGGATCAGTCGCCCGGCCCAGGGGTGACGCGTGAGTGCCGATCTGGCCGAGATCGAGCGACGCCGGAGCGCCGATCGCCACGCCTCACCTTGCTCCGGCACGTCGATCTCGGCCACGACGAGGTCGACCATGGCGTCGAGCACGTCGTCCTTGTCGGTGACGTGATTGTAGAGCGACATCGCCTCCACCCCGAGCGCACGACCGAGCGCGCGCATGCTGAGCGCGTCGAGGCCCCGCTCGTCGGCCAGCGCCACGGCGGCCCGCACGATGCGCACCCTCGTCAGCCCGGCTCGGCGCGCCCCGCGTTTCGATCCGTCGCTCATTGCCCTCCTCCGACCGTCGCCCCTTGCGGAGCGTACGGCGCGCGGGTACACTCACTCTACTACTTACGCTGTAAGTATTCGAGCGCGGCGTTCGCCGAGCCGGAGGGACGGAGCCAGCATGCAATCCGACGATCACCGAACGACCGGCACGAGGGTCACGGCAGCGGCAGGGGTGGCAGCCCTCTACCTGGCAGCCTCTTACGTCGGGGGCGTGGCCTACTTCCTGGTCGCCCTCGACTTCCCGAACGTGACCGAACCGCTCGACAAGATCGCGCTCTTCACGCGACACCTCATCGGTCTGCAGATCGCCCACCTCGCGATCCACGTCGTCTTCGGCTTCGCGCTGACGGTCCTCGCGTGGGGGCTGCACGAACGGGTGCGCGCGGGGGCGCCGGGGCTGATGCGCGTGGCGACGAGCGTGGCCCTCGTGTGGGGCGGCCTCCTCGTCGCGGTCGGGATGGCGACGAACGCAGGCATGGAGACCGTCGTGGCACTGGCGGTCGACGACCCGGACCGTGCCGTGACCGTCTGGCTCGCGGTCGACGCGATCACGACCGGCCTCGGCGGCGGGAACGGCGAGATCCTCGGGGGACTCTGGACGCTGCTCGTGAGCGTCGCAGCGTGGCGAGCGCGTGCCATACCGGTGGCACTGAGCGCGGTCGGCGCCGTGGCGGGCGCGGCGGGCGTCGCTTCGGCGCTCCCCGGGGCGACGGTGTTGATCGCTCCCTTCGCCCTGCTGCAGATCGTCTGGTTCGTCGGCGTGGGCATCGTCCTACTGCGCGCGCCGCACGCCGCCCAGAGCGACGCCGCCCCGCGCCAGGCCGGCGCAGCCTGAGCGCGCCAAGTAGACGTGGAACATGGCTGCGTCGCGCCAGCTCACATTCTGTGGAGCCCGACGTGCATTGCGACCGCGTCGGCGACCTCTTCGACCGAGTGGCAACCATCGACACTCAGGCGACGCAGGCCGAGGTGATCCACCTCCGCCTCCACCCACGCTCCGAAGTCGACGTCGCGGTCCATCCAGTTCGAGAACGCGCGTTTCGAATCCGTGCACGTCGCCAGGACTCCCCACACCCAGTCCCGCAGCGGGTAGTGCTCCCTGACGAAGGCGGGCGTCGCAACGACCCATAACGCCCGACTTGGGTCGGGAACCACTTCGGCCACCTCTCGGGGCAGCAACGCCGTCCCCTCGACCAACAGTGGTCGCCCCGTCGGCCACGCGCGCACGTCCGCGAGCACGAGCGCGAGGTGCTCGCGGTAGCACGCGATGGCGTCGCGGACGAGGACGTCGACCGGCTGCATCCAGCGCTCGTCGCACGACGCGGCACACCACCGCACCAATGGTGACTGTCGGCCACCGTCGAGGCTACGCACGTGCCGGTCGAAGGCGTCGTCGACGCGGTAGAGGTCGAGATCGAACCGGCGGGCCAGGATCGCACCAATGGAGCTCTTGCCCGCGCAGGGGGCGCCGCCGAGCCAGAAGACGTTCGTCAGCCGATCATCCGCTTCGTCCACGTGCGATCCCCCTCCGGCACGATACCCGGTGCCCTCCGTCGTCGATCAGGGAGCGTGCCTCACCCCGATGGACGATGCCCCCTCACCCCCGACGAACGTAGCCTCCTCCAGACACCGCAGGGTCCCGCACCGGGCTCGAGGAGGCGCCATGCACCGTTGCCGTAGGAAAACCAGAGCGTGAACGAGCCCAACGAGATGGAGATCGTGACGACGATCCGACTCCACCAGCTCCTCGCAGGCGCGCGGCCCCCAACCGTCGTCGACCTCGCCGACGCCACGTCGTTCGGTCACCGTCACATTCCGGGCTCGCGCCACGTCGCCGACCTCGATCGACTCGTCGCCGAGCTCGATCGTCGCGCTCCGATCGTCGTCTCCTGCCCCGCTGCGGCGAGGCTCACGTGCGCCTGGGCCCACCGCCTCCTCCAAGAGCACGGCTTCTCCGACGTCGCGATCCACGTCGGCGGCGTCCAGGCGTGGGAAGCGGCAGGATTCGCGGTCGCCGGCTCGCCGCGCCCTGGGCCGACCTGACGTGGAACCGTCGCTGGCGTGTCGAGCCAAGCCCGACGAGGTCACGTCCGTGCCGCCCCGACCCTCTCACCCCATCGGGTGGTGCCGGCTCACCCAGGCCCGTCCTAGGCTCACAGCCGAGAGAAACAGAGGAGGAATCCATGCACATCCACGAATGGGCTGCCGTCGTCGCCGCCACCGTCCTCGCCCTCGTCCTGGTGTTCCAGTTGCTCCTGGTCGCCGGCGCGCCCTTCGGCCACGCCGCGTGGGGCGGGCAGCACCAGGTGTTGCCCACGCACTTGCGGTGGGCGAGTGCGGCAGCCGTCGCGATCATCGGCCTCATGGCTTGGGTCGTGCTGGCGAGGGCGGGGCTGGTTCCGCCGGGAGGCGAGCACGTCGCCATCCGCACTGCCACGTGGGTCTTCGTAGGCTTCTTCGCCGTCAACACGGTGGCGAACGTCGTCTCCACGAGTTCCGTAGAGCGCTACGTGATGACGCCCGCGACGCTGCTGATGGTCGCGTGCCTCGTCACGCTCGCGCTGTCTCCGGCCGGCGTCGCCGAGGTCGCATCGTGACGGCGGACCGACCACTACGCCGGAGGGCGGTGTTCGTGCTCCTCGTGAGCACGCTCCTCTGGGGCGGCGCCCTCGCAGCAGCAGCCGAAGGGATCGAGGCCTTCGTCGACGGCGTCATGGCCGACCACTTCGACCGGTTCGACATCGCCGGCGCCGCCGTCACGGTCGTCCGAGACGGTAGCGTCGTCCTCTCGAAGGGCTACGGCTACGCCGACCTGGCGACCGGCGACCCCGTCGACCCGAGCACCACGCTCTTCAGCACGGCCTCGGTGGCGAAGCTCTTCACCTGGACCGCCGTGATGCAGCTCGTGGAGCGGGGCGAGATCGACCTCGACGCCGATGTGAACACCTACCTGAGCGCCATCGCGATCCCGGACACGTTCCCGGAGCCGATCCGCGTTCGGCACCTCCTCGACCACACGGCGGGGTTCGAGGACTCGCCGGTCGTGGGGCTCGTGGCACCCTACGGCGCCGACGTGCCAGACCTCGAGACGGCCCTCCTACGCTGGCTGCCGAGGCGCGTCTGGCCGCCCGGGGAGACCATCGCCTACAACAACTACGGCGCCGCCCTCGCCGGGCAGATCGTGGCGGAGGTCTCCGGACGCTCGTGGGAGGAGTACATCGAGGCATACATCCTCGAGCCCCTCGGGATGACGCGATCCTCGCCGAGGCAGCCGCTTCCGGCCGCGTTCACGGCCGACCTGGTGACCTCGTACGTGAACGGACCCGAGGGACTCGTCGAGACGCCGTTCGAGTACACGACCATCGTTCCCTCCGGCGGAATGATCGCGACCACGGACGACATGGCGAGGTTCATGCTGGCGCACCTCCAACACGGTCGCCTCGGCGACGCGCGCATCCTCGACGACGCCACGGCGCGCCGCATGCACACGCAGTCGTTCAGCCACCACCCGAGCCTGCCCGGGAACGCCTACGGCTTCTGGGAAGGCTCGGCGAACGGCCAGCGGTACCTCTATCACGGCGGCGACACGTCGTCCTACACGAAGCTCGTCATCGTCCCGGAGCACGACGTCGGGTTCTACGTCGCCTACAACAGCCCCGACGGCAGCGTGGCACGAGAGGCGTTCACGCAGGCGTTCCTCGAGCAGGTTCTGCCACTCGGCGACGCCGGCAGCGCCCGCGGCGAGGCGCAGGCGGCCGCGACGTCGGTCGATTTCGGCATGCTCGTCGGCACGTACGGCGACACCCGGATGTCGGTCTCGACCATGGCCAAGCTGATGGGGCTCCTCGCCACGTTTCCCGTAACGAGTGAGGACGGGCTACTCGTGACGCACATCCCGCGCCACGGGGAGCAGCGGTGGGTCGAGACGGAGCCGCTGGTCTTCGCAGAGATCGCCGGCCCCGGGCGCCTCGTGTTCCGCACCGACGACGGCGGTCGCGCGTCCCACGTCTTCTTCAGCGGCTATCCCGAACTCTCCTTCGCGGCGACGCCGTGGTACGAGCGCTTCGAGTTGCACGCGGCGCTCTTCGTCATCTGGCTCGCCGCCGCGCTCAGCGCCCTCGTCGCGTGGCCGTTGTTCGGCCGCGTCCACCCGGGCGCCGGCCCGGGCCAGTCCCCGTGGACGCGCATCGGACGCCGCCTCCCAGCCGTCGCCAGCCTCCTCTATCTGGTGTTCATCGGCATCCTCCTGCTCGCCCTACTCGACTTCGCCGCGCTCGAGATCGGCGTCGGCCCGCCCCTCGCCGCGGGGCTGAGCCTCACGCTCCTCGCCGGCGCCCTCTCGATCGGCAGCGTGCTCTACGCCGCGCACGCGTGGCGACGGGGCATGTGGTCGACGCTCGAACGCCTGCACTACTCGTTCGTCGCGCTCGCCAGCGTGGCGCTGATGTGGCAACTCCACCACTGGAATCTGCTCGGGATCAGGGTCTGATGGCCGATGCGTCAGGAACCTGCAGCGCTCGCTCTCCACCCGCTGCTCGAACCCCCCAGCATCATCGACGCCGCACCCCCCGGCCAGTGCGCCCAACCAAGGCCCCCGACCACACCACCGAACCCGACACGTACGAACAGCGTCGGGAATCGAACGAGGAGATCACATGACACGCCACCTCATCACCCTCGCCCTCACGACCCTGATCGCCTTCACGTACGCACAAAGCGACCCTCTCGGCGTCTGGAGCGGCGCGATCGGCCCCGGCGTCATCGACCTGGAGGTCCGCGTCACCATCACCGCCGAGGAGGGGAGCACGGGCCTCGCCGGAACGATCGACATCCCCGCCCAAGGCATGATCGACTATCCACTCGCGAGCGTCGTGCACGACGGTGACGCACTGTCGTTCGCCCTGCCCGGCATCCCCGGTGACCCAACGTTCGACGGCGTGATCGACGGCGACCGGCTGGAGGGGACGTTCGAACAAGGTGGCCAAACGCTCGCGTTCACCCTCGACCGCGACGCCGAACCCACCGCCCTGCGGCCCCAAGAGCCGTTGCCGCCCTTCCCCTACGACGAGGAAGAGGTCGTCTTCCTCAGTGGCGACGTGACGCTCGCCGGAACCCTCACCCTGCCGCCCGGCGATGCACGCGTGCCGGCGCTGCTCCTGATCACCGGAAGCGGCGCGCAGGACCGCAACGAAGAACTCGTCGGCCACAAACCGTTCCTCGTGATCGCCGACCATCTCACGCGTGCCGGGTACGCGGTGCTTCGCGTCGACGACCGCGGCGTCGGCGGCAGCACCGGCTCCGATGCGGACGCGACCTACGACGATCTCCTCGACGACATTCTCGCCGGCGTCGCGCTGCTGCGTGGCCACGAGCGCGTCGATCCGGAACGCGTCGGGCTCCTCGGCCACAGCCAAGGCGGCTACCTCGCTCCCGCCGCCGCGCTCGCCGCCGAGGGCGACGTGGCGTTCGTGATCTCGATCGCGGGCCCAGCGGTCGACGGCTTCAGCGTCCTGCTCCTCCAGAACGAGCGCATCATCGACCTCGCCCTGCGCGCAACCGACCCGAGCATCAGCGACGCGGTCGTCGCCGCCGCCGTCACCGACCAGATCGCGTTCCTCGAGGCGCTCTTCACCCTGCTCGAGGCCGAGGATGTCGATGGCGCGCACGCGCTCGTGCGCGAGCGCATCGATGCCGAGCTCGCCGCGCTACCGGCCGAGCAGCGACCCGACGACGCCATCGTGGCGGAGATCATCGCCGTGCAGCAGGCGGCGTTGACGAGTCCGTCGTTCCGCGCTTTCCTCACCTTCGACCCCCAACCCTACCTGCAGCGCCTCACCCTGCCGATGCTGGCGCTGTTCGGCGAGCTCGACATGCAGGTGCCGCCCGACCAGAGCGAGGACGCCATGCGCGAGGCGCTCGCCGCCGCTGGGAACGCCGACGCGACCGTGATGACCTTCGCCGGTCTCAACCACCTGATGCAGCCAGCGGTCACCGGCGGCCCGGACGAGTACGGGGCGATCGACGTCACCATCGACCCCGTCGTGCTCGAGACGATCGAGCGGTGGCTACGGGAGCGATTCCCGGCGCGCTGAAGAGACGGTGAGTGAAGCTCCACTGCGTGCAGCTACACCACCCGAACCTACTCGGGGTCCGCACGTGACGGTCGACTCGATTCGTCCCGGGCCCCGCTGATCCACGACGTGACGCTGCGCTCGGCCCCCTGCGGGTAGGCGTAGCCCAGTTCGAGCGCCGTCTCGGCAGCCAGGCGCGCGAACAGCGTCATCGTTGCGAGCAGCGCACGCTCGACGTCGTCCGGCTCGTATCGGGCGAAGGCACCGCGCAGATCCTCGACGGTCTGCGCGTCCGCCCACGTCTCGAGGTACCTCCCACCATGCCAGGTCTCGAAGCCCCAGCCGTGGCGGGCCTTGGCGTGCCAGGTCACCATCGGCAGCATCGCATTGTGGTGCATGTACGTCAGGCCCCCCAGCGCGGTCCAGAGCTCGCCGCGCAACAGCTTCTTCGTGACCCAGACGGCGTGGTACCAGAAGTCGTGCACGACGTTCGTGAACTGCGCCTGCGACGGCTTCACCGGTGGGGGCCTGGCTGGGGATCCGATCGCGCCGGCAACACCGTCCTTGTCGAGGAGGATGCGGTAGCCGCGCGACAACACGTCCGCAACCTCGCACGGTAGGTCGCCCGCGACGATCTCGGTGAACTCGGTGGCTGGGATGACGACGAAGTCGACGTCGAGTGCGTCGTCGAAGAGGGCTCGACGTTCGGTCCGTGCACCCGTCGCCGTCCTCTCGAGGTAGGTGAGCCACGGTTCACCGAGGGCGTCGACCCAGCCGCCGCCATCGAGGTAGGGCGCAATATCGGTCGTCACCAGCACCACGTCGAGATCGGACCAGCGGTCCGCCGGCGACGCCGTTCGCGCCCGCGAGCCGATGACGAGGAGGGCACGAACGTCGGCACGAGCCGCTCCCCACGCGACGAGTCGCGTGACCATGTCGTCGGCCGTCACCCGAGCAGCCTCGCCTCGTGCACGAACGCAGCGAGTTCCGCGCGACTCGACACGCCCAACTTGCCGTAGATGGTGCGCACGTGCGTCTTGACGGTGTTGACGCTCAGGTCGAGCTCGCGCGCGATCGCCTTGTTCGACGCGCCCGCGCACAGCAGCCGCATGACCGTGCGCTCCCGATCCGTGAGGGGCTCGTGATCGAGCGCAGGAGGCGCGGAGCCAGCCGTCGCTGTCGTGCTCGGCGGGCCCAGTCGGGCGGCCCCGTCCTCGCCGGCCGGCGGCGTTCCGGGCTTGGCGAGCCTCGACGCCCCGGCACGCTGCAGCACGTGCTCCGCGTGCGCGACGCCAGCTCGGGCAAGCGTGCGGATCAGGTCGAGGGGACCTGTCCCTGCGGCGAGGAACGGCCGCACGTAGCCTTCGTGTTCCGCGCGACCGAGCGCGGCGGCGAGGATCGACCGAGCTTCGACGGGCCGCCCGGCGCAACGACGTGCCTCGGCTTGGACGGTGAGGAGATCGAGCACGTGGCCGGAGAGTCCGGCGCGCTCCGCGGCGTCCAGGCACGCCGCCACCCGACGCTCGAGCGCGTCGAGATGCCCCTCGGCAAGGGCGAGCCGGAGCAGTGTCATGAGCTCCGGATGCCGCTCCTGGTACGCCGGCCGCCACGAGGCGTCGCCGAGCGGATCCTCCCAGGCGGTGCCGAGCGATTGCCGCCACGCAGCTGCAGCGTCGAGGCGGCCCTCGGACACCGCGAGGCCAGCGCGAAAGGTCGACACTCGCCGCTCCACCCAGGCGAAGCGAGTCGAAGCCCGAGACTCCTCGCACACCCGTTCGAAGGTCGCCTCGGCGGTCGCGAGGTCGCCACGTGCCTGCTGCACGAGCGCGAGGGTCAGCACCGCGTCGATGCGCGGACCGAGCTCGAAGGTGGCGGAGACCGCCCGGCCTCGCGCTCCATGCGCGAGCGCGTCATCGAGCTCGAATCGTTCCAACGACACCTTCGCGAGTCCGGCATGGGCGTGACCGAGTGCCGGCTCCCGCTCGGTGCGCCTCGCCGGGCCACCGCTCAACATGGTGCGGTAGGTGCGCTCCGCCGCCCCCAGCGAACCCTGATACCGACGGTTCTCGCCCAGCTGGTACGTCGCGTACAACCAGCCGTGCCGGCTGCCGGCCGCGGCGAAGGCGCGCGCGCTCGCCGCGGACTCGGCGGCGGCATCCTCCAACTCCCCCGCCCGCTGGCGCGCCAGGCCCAAGCCCAGCTGGAGGTTGCCCCGCACCCAGTGACGATCCTCGTCGAGCCGCCCCAGTGCTTCGCGGGCGAGGTCGGTCGCCTCCTCCGTCCGCCCCGCCAGGGCCGCGACCTGGGTGCGAAGGGCGGCGATCTCGCCGGCGAGTGATTCCTGCGGCTCGCCGAGGTCGGCGATCGCAGCCTCCGCGGCCGTGAGGAGCGCCGGCACCGACGGCGCATCGCCTGCATAGATCGTCGCCCACGCTCGGGCGACGAAGAGTTGCGGGTGGCGGGCGTACTCGGCGCGCGGGATCGTGCCGAGCCAGCGCTGGAGGGTCGCGACTCCGCCGCCCTCCAGCAGGGCAGGCGTGGAGGAGGTCACGAGATCCGCAGCCGCCGCGACCTCGCCCGCTGCGAGATGGTGACGAACCGCCTCCCCCACGTCGCCGAGGCGGGCAAAGGCACGCGCGGCACGAGCATGCAGCGCCTTCGCACCTTCGGGGTCGGTTCGGAGCAGGCGTGACTGCAGCAGATCGGCGAAGAGGGCATGGAACCGCCACCACGTGTCCACGTCGTCGAGCGCGTCGACGAAGAGGTTGGCCTGCGCGACGTGCCGAAGCATTCGCGCGCTATCGCTGCGCTCCAGCACGTCGTCGCACAGCGTCGCCTCCATGCGCGAGAGGAGGGAAGCCTCAACGAGGAAGCGCTGCACATCCTGGCTCTGGCCTTTGAGCACCTCCTCCGTGAGGTAGTCCAGGACCAGGCGGTGCTCCCCGCTGAACGCTTCTATCGCGTCGGGGTCAGCTTCTCGACCCCGCAGCGCGAGCGCGGCAAGTTGCAAGCCCGCGAACCAGCCTTCGGTCTTACCGAGCACGCTCGCCACGGCGTCGTCACTCAACTCGAGATTCATGCCACTCCGGAGGAACGCTGCGGTCTCGTCGACGGTAGCGCGCAGCGCGTCGGCATCGACGTCGCGAACCTCGCCACGGCCCC
>JACCWH010000207.1 GCA_013697735.1 Trueperaceae bacterium
ATGCTGCTGTGTGCCCTCCGAGACGCCGCCCAAGGAGAGGCCTTCCTGGTCTCGGGAGGCGAGCGCGTCACGTGGCGGGAGTTCTACGCCGCTTTCGAGCGGATGCTCGGGCGCTCGGCGACCGTGAGCATGACGAGCGCGGAGGCGAACGCGCACTACGCGGCCTCGCAACGGCGCCGCTTCGCCCTGCCGGAGCTGGTCGGACTCGTGCGCGACGACGCGGCGGTGCGTGCCCGACTGGCGAGGACGCGCGACGTGGGTGCGCTCTACTCTGCCCTCAAGCCGCTCGCCTCGAGCCCCCTCCTGGCGCCGCTCGTCGCACGCCTCCGACCGCCCGCACGCACGAAGGTGAAGCCGCCGCGTGCCGCCGCCGCCGCGCCGGGTCGCATCTCCCCGGTGCATCCGAAGCAGGTCGACTTCCTCGCCGCGGAGACCGTCGTGCGGATCGAGAAGGCGCGGCGCCTACTCGGGTTCGAGCCGGCCTTCGACTTCGCGCGCGGCATCGACATGACCGAACGGTGGGCGCGCTGGGCGAACCTCATACCCGATGAGGCGTCAGTGTGAAGGTGAGCGTCATCATGCCCGTGTACGACGCGGCCGATACCATCGCGGTGCAGCTCGACGCCCTCGCGGGTCAAGCTTGGGACGAGCCGTGGGAGGTGATCGTCATCGACAACGGATCGACGGACGACTCGATGCGCATCGTGGAGGCGTACCGCGACCGCCTGCCGAACCTGCAGATCCTCCGGTCGACGGAACGACAGGGGCCCGCCCACGGCCGGAACGTCGGTGCTCGTGCGGCGAGCGGTACCTACCTCGCCTTCTGCGACGCCGATGACGAGGTCGCCGACGACTGGGTCGCGCGGATCGCAGCCGCGGTGGAGGCGCACGACTTCGTGGCCTCGCGCATGGACGCCGAGCGCCTCAGCGACGGGCGGGCGCTCGCCACGAAGGGGAACAAGCGGCAGCAGACCGGCCTCATCGAGTACACCTACGTGCGCTACCTCCCCTTCGCGGGCACCTGTGGCCTCGCGATCCGTCGCGACCTCCACGACGCGGTCGGTGGCTTCGACGAGTCGATGCGCTACCTCGAGGACTGCGACTACTGCTGGCGGGTCCAGCTCGCCGGCACGCCGCTCGTCTTCGCACCCGAGGCGCTCGTCCACATCCGGCATCGCGACGATCCGCGCGGCATGTACGCGCAGGCGCTCAATTGGGGGGAGTACAACGTCGTCCTGCTCAAGCGCTATCGGGAGCACGGCATGCCGGCGCCCTCGTGGACCGTCGGGCCGAAACTGTGGTGGCGACTCGTCACGCGCTTGCCGGGGCTCCGCAAACAAGCCAATCGCGACCGCTGGATGTGGGCCCTCGGCTACCGGGTGGGCCAGGTCCGCGGCAGCATCAAGCACCGGATGTTCGCGCCATAGTGCGCACTGGAAGGACTCGCATGATCACCACCACGACGTCTCCCGCATCCCCTCGTTCGGGCGACCAGCGCCGGCGACCTTCGCGTCTCACCGTGCTGGTGTTCGCCGCGGTCGCCATGCTCGCGACCCCCTTCGCCGGCGCCCAGGAGCGTGACGCCTACGTCGACCTCGCGCGCGGACTCGAGGCGGTCACGATCCACGGCGAGGAGCGCGACGACGCGACCTGGTTCGACGCCTCGGCCTCCGAGCTGCACGGGACGCTGATGAACGCGCCGACCTGGCACGCGTCCGGCGGGCCCGGACCCGGGCTCCAGGGCTACTTCTCCTTCGACGGGACCGATCAGTTCGTCGACGTCGGCGACGAGGGCGCCTTGCGCTTCACGAGCCCCCACACCCTCGTCTGGTGGCAGCGGAGCGACACCGAGCCTCAGAACGTCTGGGCGCAGACCATCGGCAAGGGGAACTCCACCTACGTCGGTCGCGTCGTCAGCAACGAACCACGCCAGGTGCAGTACAGCGTCATCGGAGCGCCGGGAGCGACGACCAGCACCACGTTCCTCGACGGCGGCACGTGGTACCTCTTCATGGGGCGATACACGGGAGAGGCGGTCGATCTGTGGGTGATGGAGGACGGAGCCGCCACGCTCATCGACAGTGTCGCGTACGACGGCGCCGTCACCTCGTCGAGCGAACGCTTCGCCTACGCCGCTCAGGACAATGCAGGAACGTGGCGACGATGGTGGCGCGGCGACCTCGCCGGCCCGGCCGTCTTCGCGCACACCGTCCCGGTGAGCGACTTCGAGGCCCTCTACTTCGCCGCGACCGGTGAGACACGGCCGGAGTCCGCTCCTGAGCCGGAGCCGGAACCAGAACCAGAACCCGAGCCGGAGCCAGAACCCGAGCCAGAGCCCGAGCCCGAGCCCGCGCCGGAGCCGGAGCCCGCGCCAGAGCCAGAACCCGCGCCAGAGCCGGAGCCCGCGCCCGCACGGGAGCCCGCGCCCACACCAGAGCCCACGCCGGAGCCCGCGCCGCCGGTCGACGACCCGGAGCCTGCCCCGGAAGCCCCCGCCCCCGATGCCCCCGCGATCGAAGCTCCGGCGATCACCGAGCCGGCACCCGTCGACCTCGGGAGTGGCCTCCGCTTCGAACTGAGGCCTCCGTTCGGGACCCGAATCAGTGGGGTGGTCCGCCTCCTGCCCGACGGCAACGGACGCACCGTCGTGAGCGTCGAACTCGATACCGCCGCAGCGGCGCCGGTACTCGTCGAGCTTCGCACCGGCACCTGCGCCGAACCAGGCGCCGTAGTCGGTGCCCTCGATCCGATTCCGGCAGACGGCTTTCTCAGCCAGACCAGGATCGGCGTGTCGGCGTCCACGATCCACATCGGCCGCTTCGTGGTGACCGTGACCCTACGCTCCACCCGCGCGCTCTTGGCCTGCGCGCCCCTGTTCGATTGACCCACGGACGGGTGCGTCAGCCGCTCAGGGCGCGAACACCGGCCAGGCCGCGTCTTTGTCCGAGATCACCGTGACCGCCTTCGGCCAGCTGATCTCGAAGGCGGGATCGTCGTGGCGGACGCCGCGCTCGGCGCTCGGCGCGTGGAACTCGCTGACGATGTACGTCACTTCGCTCTCGTCTTCGAGGGTCTGGAAGCCATGCGCGAACATCCTCGGCACGAAGAGGCCCCGCCGGTTCGAGGCACTCAACTCGACGCCGAAGTGCTGCGCATACGTGGGGGAGTCCGGTCGTAGGTCGATGATGACGTCGTAGATCGCGCCCCGCGTGCAGCGGACGTACTTGGTCTCGGTCGCGGGGTGCACTTGGTAGTGCATGCCGCGCACCGTACCCGCGCGCTGACTCACCGACAGGTTGGTCTGCACGACGGCGGTCTCGAGCCCGTGGGCCTCGAACTCGCGCCGGCAGAACGTGCGAGCGAACGACCCGCGGTCGTCGCGGTGCTCCTCGAGATCGATCACGAACGCCCCACCGAGCGGCGTCTCCTTGAACAGCATGGCGTACCTCCGCCCATCACCGTAGCGTGCGCTGCGTCGACTCGCGTGACCGAACCTCTCATTGCGACGTCCTACCCTGTATGGATGCTCGGACGCCGATCCCCTCCCACGTGCGGACCGCTGCTTCCCGCAGTGCTCCTCGCGGTGCTCGCGACACTCCCGGCGCTCGGCGCGCAGGAGAACCCTGCGGCGTCTCGCCTCCTCCCTCCGCAACTCGGCCACGTGCATGGGTCGTTTCTGGAGTGGGAGGTGACGACCACCGCCTACGACGGCGACCCCTACGACGTGCAGGCGTTCGCGGAGTTCATGCACGAGGCGGGCGCGACGTACACCGTGCCGCTCTTCTACGCCGGCGACGACACGTGGAGGTTGCGCTTCAGCGGCCCGCGCGTCGGTTCCTACAGCGCGACCACGCGTAGCGACCACGACGGCCTCGCTGGGCTCGACGTGCGCGCGACCTTCGCGCCGAACCCCGATCCGCGCGCGATCGGATTCATGGTCCCGAGCGGCGATGCGTTCGCGGTCCTCGTCGGTGACGGCAGCCGAGCGCGAAGGACGATCTACAACGTCTACCAGCGGCACGACAGCAAGACCGACCCAGATGGTGTCGAGACCGCCGCGCATCTCAGTGACGATCCGCGCGTGCGCGGGCGCCACATCGAGGCGCTGCTCGACGAGGTCGAGAGGCACGGCATGCAGGCCCTCTTCATCCTGGTCGGCAACAACTGGTTCAGCTGGCCACGCGAGTACGACGAGCCCGTCCCGGACGACGTGCCGCGACGGACGTATCCGGATCCGGTGACGTTCGAGATACTCGAGGATGTGCTCGCACGAGCGCAGGCTCGTCGGCTCTTCGTCCATCTCTGGGCATGGGGCGACGCCGAGAACAACAACGCCCCAGACGGCTTCGGTGGAATCAACTCGCCGGTCGACGTCCGCTTGCAGTACTACATCGCCGGCCGCCTCGGTTCGATACCGAACTGGACCATGAGTCTCGGGTACGACCTCGAGGAGTGGGTGTCGCCCACGGAGGCGCGCATCTGGCACGACACCTTGACGTCGTTCAACACCCTGCCACGTCTCGTGGGTGCGCGCGAGTTCGGCGTCTGGCGCGGCGAGTCGTTCGAGCTCGGCGCGAACAAGTTCGGCTACTTCTCGAACGATTACCGGCCGGAGTCGGACTTCTTCGATCACGCCCTCGAACTCTTCGACCGAGCGCACGCACTGCCTCTCCTCTACGAGCGCCGCTTCCTCCACACCCGCGACGACGTCTGGGATGGGCAGACTACGCGCCGTGCGCTGTGGCAGTTCACGCTCGCCGGCGGCGCCGGCGGCATTTGGGGCGTGCTCTGGGGCGACGGCCCCGAGTATCCCGAGCCGGCGCACCTACGGACGCATGACGAGTTCTGGTCCGCGCGCTTCGTCCACGACTTCGAGCGCCCACAGCGCCTTGCGGATGGGACGATCGCGCTGCACTCGAGTGACGGCCGGCGCACCGTCCTCTACGCCGAAGCGACGGACCGGATCACGCTCGACCTCGCGCCCTCGGCCGACGCTCGCACGGCGATCGCGGTCGATACGCGCGCTCCGTACGTGGAGATCGAGTTGCGTGCCCTCGGAGCGGAGGGCGACCACTGGCGGGCGCCCTACGCGTCGGACTGGGCCATCGCCATCGGCGCGTTCTGACGAATCT
>JACCWH010000217.1 GCA_013697735.1 Trueperaceae bacterium
ACCTCGAGCCGCTCGCGGGGCGGCTCGAGGTCGTCGACGTCGAGAGCGGCGAGCGCCTCCTGGCCGGTCCGGAGGAGGCTCGGGCGTATCGCGACGCCGTTCAAGCGTTCCTCGCTCGGACGCGGTCCGCCACCCGCCAAGCCGGGTTCGCGCACGTGATGCTCCGCGCGGACGCCGGACTCCACGGCGTCGAGGTGGAGCGCGAGGCCTTCGCCGCGCTCCGGCGCGCGCGCGTTCTCATCACACGGTAGGGCGCGGCAGCCCGCGGCATACCATGTCGTCATGGACGTGATCGGCGCCACCCTCGAAGGCGGCCTCCAGGTGCTCCGTGAGATCGGTCGTGGAGCGCTCGCACGCGTCTACCTCGCTTCCGATGGGGCGCGCGTACGCGCCCTGAAGCTCTTCCCGTCGGGTCAGGAGGCTCGCGTCCTGCACGAGTTCTCGATCGCCTGCGACCTGGAGCACCCCCACCTCAACCGCGTGGACGCGACGGTGGTGGTCGGGGGTCGGCCCGGCGTGGTGATGCCGTTGGTTCCCGGCCGGCGGCTCACATCGCGCGGTGACGACGCGAGAGCGCGCGAGGCCTACCTCGACGCCTTCGAAGGGCTCCTCGGGGGGCTCGCGTACCTCCACGCGCGCGGCGTGGTGCACCGCGACGTCAAGCCCGAGAACGTCCTCATCGACCGTGCCGGGCTGGTCCGGATCATCGACTTCGACCTCGCCGCTCGGCTCGGCTCGCCCGAGGCGAGCGGGGCACTCGTCGGCACGGTCGCCTACCTGAGCCCGGAACAGGCACGCGGCGCGACGTCGGTGCCCGCGAGCGACCTCTACGCGGCGGGCGTGATGCTCCATGCGGCGCTGACCCGTGAGGTCCCGTTCACGGGCACGGTGGCCGAGGTGGTTCGGGCGCATCGTGAGCTCTCGCCCCCGTCGCCGTCGTCGTTCGATCCCGAGCTCGCCTTCCTCGACGCCTACGCGGCGCGGATGCTCGCGAAGATGCCGGAGGAACGCTACCCCGACGGCGCCTCCGCCCTCGCAGCGCTCCGCGAGATCCGCGGGGGCCGTTCGGTGCGGCGTAGGTAGAATGATCGCGTGAACGAGCGACTCGCGGTCGCCAGCCTCGCCACGCTCGCGGTCCTCGCAGTGCTCGTCGCACCCTGGGCGGCGTTCAACCGCGAGACCGGAGCGCGGAGCGCCATCCTGCTGCTGCCGAACAGGACGATCGACTTCACGGGACGGACGGAGGCCCTTCGGGCGCCTGGCCAGCGCGTCGTGTTGTCGCTGTCGCTCGTCGCCCTCGGCGCCCTCATCGGCGCCGCCGCGCTCGGCGCTCGGGCGCGACGCATCGTGTGGATCGCCGCTGGCGGCGCCTTGCTGGTCACCACCATGTGGGGTCTCGATCGGTTCGGGGGAGCGGTCGACGAGCAGCGCCTGATCGCGGTGACGCTCGCGATCGACGACGCCATCGACGGTGCAAGGCCTACGCTCGACATCGAGCGCCTCGAGGAGATCCGCACCACCGTGGGGGAGCGCTCCGTGGCGGCGACCATCGAAGCGGCACGCACCGCGGGCTTGATCATCCGTCGGCTCCCCTACGCCGGCGCCGCGCTCGGACCGGCGGCGTTCCTGGCGCTCGTTGCCGGCTTCGTGGCGCTGGTGGCGGGGCTCCGCGTGGTGCGCGCCGTGAACCGGCCGCTCGACCGAGTGCTGGCGGGGGCGGCCGTGCCGCTCGTCTCCATCGTGCTGGCGCTCGCGGCAGCGGCTGTGGTGATCCTCGTGCTCCAGCCCACGCCGCAAGCGGCCGGAGTCGTGATCGACGGACCGCTCATGGCGCTCGCGGGGCGCCTCGACACGCTCTGGTACGCCTACTACACGCTCTTCGCCGGTTCGCTCGGGACGGTGAAGGGCTTCGCCGACGCGCTCTCGTTCTCCACGCCGCTGATCTTCACGGGGCTGGCGGTGGGGTTCGGGTTCCAGGCCGGCCTCTTCAACATCGGTGCACCAGGCCAGATGATCCTCGGCGCGATCTTCGCCATGTTCGTCGGCCTCTACGTCCCCGGCCCTGCGGCGGTGGTGCTGCCGCTCGCGATCGCCGCCGCCGCCCTCGGGGGCGGGCTCTGGGGGGCGCTGCCGGGCTGGCTCAAGGCGCGCTTCGGCGCGAACGAGGTGATCAACACCATCTTGCTCAACTTCGTGGCCTCGTCGTTGCTCCTGTTCATGCTCTCCTCGAACCCCACCTTCGCGGCCGGGGCGGTGCGTGTGCTCCAATTGCTCGGCGTGGTGATCGGTTCGATGCTGGTGGCCTACCTGGTGCCGTGGGGACGGCGTGCCCTCGGCCGCAGGCCGCGGCTGACGCTGGCCGCGCTCGGCGTGGTGGTGCTTGTCGGCGCGACCATCCTCTCGCAGCCGCAGCCCGGCGACACGCCGCAGGTGCTGCGATTGCCCTTCAAGGTGCCGGGGTCGGAGCCGAAGTCGTACGAGATCGGCGAGGCCACGCGTTTGCCGCGCCTTGCAGGGCTCTTCGGGCTCGACCTGCGCCGCGCCCCGAGTGAGAACCAAGTCGACCTGAACGTGGCGGCGTTCATAGCGCCGCTCGGTGGGCTGGCGACCCTGCTCCTGCTCGGGCGCTTCCGCCCCGGCCTGCGCGTTCGCACGCGGGCGTTCGTGGCGCTCGTGCTGGGGGCAGTCGCCTACTCGGTGCTCGTCGTGGCAGGGCTCGGCGGCTTCGCGCTGACCGTCCCGATCACCAACCTCAACGGATCGTTCCTGATCGCGATCGGCGCGGCAGTCTTCGTTCATTTCTTCCTCTTCCGCACCACCTGGGGATACGAACTCCGAGCCACCGGGCTGGCGCCGAAGGCGGCGGAGTACGGGGGTGCGAACCTACGCCGCAACACGGTGCTGGCGATGAGCATCAGCGGCGCCCTCGCGGGACTCACCGCCACGCACTACGTGCTCGGCGGTGCCCTCGAGGACTACGCCCTGCGGCAGTCGATCCCCATCAACGACGGCTTCGACGGTATCGCCGTGGCGCTGCTCGGAGGAAACACGCCCGTCGGCGTGGTGCTCGCGGCGTTCCTCTTCGGTGTCCTGAAGAACGGTGGCTCCTCGCTCAACATCACCTTCTCCGACCTCACGCGCGACGTGGTGTCGATGATCCTGGCCTTGGTGGTCCTCTTCATCGCGGCGAAGGGCTTCCTCGGCGAGGGATACACCAATCCGTTGCGGCGCGCGATGGCGCTCGGCGAGACCCCGACGGAGGCGACGGGTGAGGGGGAGGCCGACGCTCGTGCGCAGCGTCCCCCCGTCTACGGGCCGCCCCCCGCGGGCGCCGACGCAGCCGGCGAGGGCTCGGCGCCCGCCGCGGGCGCACCTTCCACCGACCGAGAGGACCCCAGCTGATGGAGACCGTGGTGCTCGTGACACTCGCCGCTTCCGCCGTGCGCGCCACCACGCCGTTGCTCTTCGCTGCCCTCGGCGGACTCTTCTCGGAGCGCTCTGGCATCGTCAACATCGCGCTCGAGGGGATCATGCTCTTCGGCGCGCTCACGGCCGCGTTGGTGACGTACTACGTCGAGCTTCCGGTGCTGCGAGAGACGCCCGGCGCGCGCGTCCCGTACGCGCCCTGGATCGGGTTGCTCGCGGCGATGGTGGTCGGGGGGGGCGTCGGCTTCGTGCACGCGCTCGTGTCGATCCGCTACAAGGCCGACCAGATCATCTCCGGCGTGGCGATCAACCTCATGGCGATCGGGCTGCCGGCGGTGATCCTCACCGGGCTCTTCGCCAACAGCACCACCAGCGCCCCGGTCGCCAATCGCTTGCCGTCGTGGACGCTCGGTCCGCTGACCTTCAGCCCGCTCGTCTACGGGGCGTTCGTGCTCGTGCCCATCGTCTGGTACGTGGTCTTCCGCACGCCCTTCGGTCTGCGCCTGCGCGCGGTGGGGGAGCACCCCGAGGCCGCCGACAGCGTCGGCATCTCGGTGATCCGCATGCGCTACACGGGTGTGATCATCTCCGGCGTGCTCGCCGCCATGGGCGGCGCCTACCTCTCCATCGGCGCGTTCAACCAGTTCATCACCGAGATGTCTGGTGGGCGCGGATTCATCGCCCTTGCCGCGCTCATCTTCGGCAAGTGGCATCCGCTCGGGGTGCTCGGCGCCACCCTCCTCTTCGGCGCTTTCCAGGCGCTCGAGACGCAGCTCGGCGGCGCCGCCCTCCTCCCACCCACGGTGGTCCAGAGCCTGCCGTTCATCCTCACCATGCTGGTGCTCGCCGGCTTCGTCGGCCGCGCCATACCGCCGAAAGCCATCGGCAAGCCGTTCCACAAGGGTTGATGCGCGCGCGGTGCGCGGTCGCCGAGAGAGGATCCTCCATGCCATTCCCCCGCTCGTCGGGCGTGCTGCTCCACCCCACCTCCCTCCCCGGCCCCGGCGGCATCGGCGAGCTCGGCGACCACGCCTACCGCTGGGTCGACCTCCTCGCCGACGCCGGCCAGAGCCTCTGGCAGGTCATGCCGCTCGGCCCCACCGGCTACGGCGACAGTCCCTACCAATCCTTCTCGACCTTCGCCGGCAACCCCTACCTCATCAGCCTCGAGCGGCTCCGCTCGAGCGGCCTGGTCACGGGGGACGACGCGATCCCCGATCTCCCCGACACGCACGTCGACTTCGGCCCCACCATCACCGCTCGGCTGGGGCGGCTCGAGCGTGCGGCGCGCGCGTTCGCCTCGAGCGCGGACGCCGCCTCACGCTCGGCGTTCGAGGCGTTCTGCGAGGCGGAGCGGGCGTGGCTCGACGACTTCGCGCTCTTCATGGCGCTCAAGGAGGCGCACGGCGGGCGGTCGTGGAACGAGTGGGAGGCGCCGTTGCGCGATCGCGACGCCGCTGCGCTCGCCGAGGCGCGAGGCGCCCACGCGGACGCGGTGACGCGCCACAAGCTCTGGCAGCACTGGTTCTACGAGCAGTGGTCGGCGCTGAAGGCGCACGCCAACGCTCGCGGCGTACGGATCATCGGCGACGTGCCGATCTTCGTCGCCTACGACTCCGCCGACACCTGGGCGAACCGGTCCCTCTTCCATCTCGATGCGGCGGGCGCGCCGACCGTGGTGGCCGGCGTGCCGCCCGACTACTTCTCCGCCACCGGGCAGCGGTGGGGAAACCCGCTCTACCGGTGGGATCGCATGGCTGAGACCGGGTTCGCCTGGTGGATCCGGCGCTTCGAGAGCACGCTCGATTTCGTCGACCTCGTGCGCATCGACCACTTCCGCGCCTTCGCGGGCTACTGGGAGATTCCGGCCGCGGAGCCGACCGCCGTGCGCGGGCGGTGGGTGAAGGGCCCCGGACAACCGTTCTTCGACGCCCTCGCGGGCGTGCTCGGCACGTTGCCCATCCTGGCGGAGGACCTGGGCGTGATCACGCCCGACGTCGAGCTGCTGCGCGACGACAACGGTCTCCCCGGGATGAAGGTGCTCCAGTTCGCCTTCGCCGGCGGCGCCGACGATCCCTACCTCCCGCACAACTTCCCTGCGAACGCCGTGGTCTACACCGGCACGCACGACAACGACACCACCGTCGGCTGGTACGCCCAGGCGCCGGAGGCGGAGCGGGACTTCGTGCGTCGCTACCTCGCGCGCGACGACGACGCCATCGCCTGGGAGCTCTGGCGAGTTGCGTCGCTCTCCGTCGCCGACATCGCGATCGCGCCGCTCCAGGACCTGCTCGGGCTCGGCAGCGAAGCGCGCATGAACACGCCGGGCGTCGCCTCGGGGAACTGGGGCTGGCGCTTCGCTTGGGAGGCGATACCGGCGTGGTTGCCGGGCCAACTCCGGGAGCTGGCCGAGGTCTATGGCCGCGTGCCGGGGCGCGGCGCGGTCGACACGCCGTACCGCCAGTCGGCGGGGGCCGATCTCGAGGACGACTGAACGCAGCGCCGGAATGTGCATCCGTCACACTCCGCGCGCCGGCGGCGTTTAGAATTGCTGACATGTTCGTACGGAAGACGTTCGTCCCCGTGGGCGACGCCGAATCGAGAGCCGTATTCGAGGAGGCGCTCGCTCGCAACGAAGCGTTGGAGCTCGAGGAGGGACGCTGCTTCGTGACCGAGATCGTGGCGGCTGCAGAGTCCGGTGCCTGGGTCTACCTCGAGCGACCCGACACGACCGGCGAGAGCGGCGACGAGCCGCTCTCGTTTCGCTTGCCCGTGTGAGCGCTCACACGCCGCCGGGGATCAGGTCCGGAAGAGGACGTCCTCACGGCCGAACGAGCGGAACGCGAATACCAGCAGCAGCGTGATCACGCCGAGCAGCGACAGCCACGTGATGCCGATGCCGGCGACCGTGGCGCTGCCGCGAACCACGTCGTCCATGAGCACCATGGCGTTGAGCATCGGTATCCAGTAGAGCGCGGTGCCGGCGTCGATGAGGTCGCGGAACTGCAGCCCGATCGCCGGGACGATGAGCAGGAACGAGAGCGGCGCCACGTACGTCTGCGCCTCCTTGAACGACCGCGCGAACAACGTGACGCTGATCAGCAGCGCGGCCACGAGGCCCGCGAGGAGCACGGCGGAGACGAGCAGCAACACCACCGTGAGTGGCGTGATGGTGAGCGAGCCGCCCATGATCGCGACCATCTCGCCCGCGTCCTCGCCGAGGCGGGGGAGGAAGATGCTGCGCATCACCACGCCACCGACCACGAACCCGACGATCGCCATGCTCGCCGCCATCAAGCCGAAGAGCGTGGTCGCGAGGAACTTGCCCACCACCACCTCCGCGCGCCGGACGGGCGCCACGAGGAGCACCTCGAGCGTGCCGCGCTCCTTCTCGCCCGCGGTGGCGTCGATGGCGGTCATCTGTCCACCGGAGAGCGTCCAGATGGCGATGAAGAAGGGGATGAGCCAGGCGAGCTGCCCGCTCGAGCGCTCCGCGTCGGTGCTCGCGTCGAGACGCGCGATGGTGACGGGTTCGAGCACGCTCGGATCGATCCCGGCGGCGCCCAATCGCTCGGCCACGACCAGCTGCCGGTAGGCGTTCACCGCCCCCTCGAGTTTGCCGGCGTTGAGCTCCGAGCGGATGTTCCCCGCCTTGCGGTAGATCCCTACGCTCGTGCTCTCGCCCGCCGCGAGCGCCGCCGCGAAGCCGTCGGGGACCACGATCCCGGCCGGCACCTCGTCGTCGCGCACCGCGCGCTCGACGTCGTCGAACGGCTCGAGCCTCGCCTGCTGCGCCTCGACGAGCGCGACGAGTTCGTCGGGCATCTGCTCGAGGCCCTGCACCGCGAGCGTGGTGACGGTCTCGGCCTCGCGTTCGAAGAGACCGCCGAGCAGGAGCGGCAGTCCCAGCATGATGATCGGGAGCAGCAGGAGCGGGATGAGCAGATTCGAGACGATGGCGCGTCGGTCGCGGAGCGTCGAGAGGATCTCCTTCGCCGCGATGCGTCGGAGCATGCGCCCTCTCACGCCGCCACCCGCGTGGCGTCGTCGTCGCCCGCGAGACCGGAGCGCTCGACCAGCGAGAAGAACGCCCGTTCGAGATCGGTCTCGCCCGCCTCGCGCTTGAGCTCGTCGATCGACCCCTGCGCGACCAGGCGGCCGCGGTAGAGCACCGCGGCGCGGTCGCACAGCTCTTCGACCTCGCTCATCACGTGGGTCGAGTAGATCACCGCGCGCTCCGCGCTCGGGTACGCGCGCACCACGTCGAGTACGGCGCGACGCGCCATGACGTCGAGTCCCGAGGTGACCTCGTCGAAGAAGATCACGGGGGGATCGTGCAGTACCGCCCGGGCGATGACCACCTTCTGGCGCATACCCGTGGAGAAGGTTCCAGCCGGCTTGGTGAGGGCGTCGCCGAGGTCGAGGAGGTCGTCGACCTCGGCGATCCGCCGGTCGATGGCGCGCGCGTCCATGTCGTAGAGGCGGCCGAAGTAGCGCAGGATCTCGCGTCCGGTGAGACGGTCGTAGAGCCCCATGCCGCCGTTCACCACGCCGATCGTCCGGCGCACGGCCTCGGCGTCGCGCTGCACGTCGAGGCCGGCGACGCTCGCGCTACCGGCGTCCGGGCGCAGGAGCGTGGCGAGGATGCGCAGCGTGGTGGTCTTACCCGCACCATTCGGGCCGAGGAGGCCGAAGACCTCGCCGGCGGCGACGGAGAAGGTGACGTCGTCGACCGCGCGCACGCGGGCGAACGTCTTGGAGAGATTCTGAACGTGGATCATCCGCGCATGCTATCCACAACCGGTGTGCGCCCGCACGTGCGCAACGTCATGGTCGACGTCGCGGTGGGCGCGTGCGTCGGCGGGTGATTGGTACGATGCGGCCGATGAGCGTGCTCTGCATCGACAAGCCGCTCGGTCCCTCCTCCCACGACGTCGTCGCCGTCGCCCGCCGCGCGCTCGCCACCCGTCGAGTGGGGCACGCCGGCACGCTCGACCCGCTCGCCACCGGCCTGCTGCTGGTGCTGAGCGAGGAGGCGACCAAACTCTCGCCGTTCCTCACGAGCTCCGACAAGGGCTATCTCGCCTGGATCGCCTTCGGTGTCGGGACCCCGACGCTCGACGCCGAAGGGCCGATCGACGCCCGCGCCGACGCCGACGACCTCGACGCGGCGGCGGTAGCGGCCGCACTCCCGGCGTTCCTCGAGGTGCGCGAACAGGTGCCGCCGAACCACTCCGCGATCCAGCGTGACGGTGTCCGTGCCTACGCCGCCGCCCGCCGCGGCGACATGGAGGCGTTACCGCCCCGCGCAGCCGAGTACCGGCGCCTGGAGCTGCTCGCCTTCTCGCAACGTCCCGACGACCTTCCGACCACCTTCGCCCCGGGCCCCTCCGGCTGGCGCCCCGACGCGTCTGGGCGCCCCTTCGAGCGCCCCCCGCCCCTCGCGCCCGCGCCGGTGGCGATCGTCGCGCTCGACGTCCGCGCGGGTACCTACGTCCGCGCGTTCGCGCGCGATCTCGGCGTCGCGCTCGGACTCCCCGCCCATCTCGCCGGCCTGGTGCGCACGCGCGCCGGCGCCGTCGACCTGGCGCTCGCCACCCCGCTCGAGCGCATCACCGACGCACCCGCGATCGACCCGGTCCCCCTGTTGCCCTTCGAGCGAGTGGCCCTCGACGCGGCGGAGGTCGAGCGCGTCCGCGACGGCGGCCGGCTCGAGCCGCGCTGGTCAGGTCGGGCAGCGCTCGTCGCCCCCGACGGTTCGCTCGTCGCCGTCGCCGACGCCGGCGACGGCGATCGGGCGCGCTTCGTCCGGGTCTGGCGTTCGGCCCCTTGAGGCCGCCGTTGGTGTGTGCCGGGGGTCGCACGGCGGCGGCGAGCGGCGGGCGAACGGTAGACTGCGACGGACATCGAGGAGTCACCATGAGGATCGGCATTCCCAGTGAGGTCAAGCGTCATGAGTACCGCGTCGCCGCGACGCCGAGCGTGGTCGCATCGCTCGTGTTGGCGGGACACGAGGTGCTGGTTCAGGCGGGCGCGGGCGCGGGCAGCTCGTTCGACGACGACGCCTTCGAGGCCGCCGGGGCGACGATCGTGGCCGACGCTGCCGAGGCGTGGTCGGCGCCCATGGTCCTGAAGGTGAAGGAGCCGATCGAGGGGGAGTACGGCTTCTTGCGCGACGACCTGCTCCTCTTCACCTTCCTCCACCTCGCCGCCGATCGTCCGCTCACCGAGGCGCTCCTCGCCGCCGGCACCACCGCCGTCGCGTACGAAACGGTGCAGCTCGACTCCGGCGCCCTACCGATCCTCACGCCCATGAGCGAGGTGGCGGGGCGACTCGCCACGCAGTTCGGCGCGCACCAACTGAGCCGCTTCCTCGGCGGGCGCGGGATCCTCCTCGGCGGCGTTCCGGGGGTGGAGGCGGGCGAGGTCGTGATCCTCGGTGGCGGCGTGGTCGGTACGAATGCAGCCAAGATGGCGCTCGGGCTCGGCGCGCGCGTGAACGTGCTCGACACCTCGCACGCGCGGCTGCAATACCTCGACGACGTCTTCAACGGCCGTCTCCAGACGGTCGCGAGCAACGCCGGCACCATCCGCGAGCTGGTCGCGCGTGCCGACCTCGTGATCGGCGCCGTGCTGATCCCGGGCGCTCGCGCGCCACACCTCGTCGATCGCGCGCTCATTCGCGCCATGCGCCCCGGGAGCGTGGTCGTCGACGTGGCCGTCGATCAGGGGGGCTGCATCGAGACCATTCGGCCGACCACGCACGACGCCCCGACGTACGTCGTCGACGGTGTCGTGCACTATGGCGTCGCGAACATGCCGGGCGCCGTCCCCAACACGAGCACGCGCGCCCTCACGAACCAGACGCTCCCCTTCGCGCTCCGGCTCGCTGCCGAGGGGCGGCGTGCGCTCGAGCGCGAGGGGCCGCTGCAGCGCGGTCTCAATACGCATCGCGGACGCCTCACGTATCGAGGTGTGGCCGATGCGTTCGGCCTCCCGTTCGTACCGCCGGGTGAGGCGCTCGCGGCCTGAGGGTGCGCGCCCTCAGCGCAGGCGCGCGAGGGAGCGGCGGATGAGCGTCTCGGCCTTCGCCTCCGGGTCGGCGCTCGCGAGATCGAGCACGGCGCTGCGCACCGCGCCCTGCCGGTAGCCGAGCGCGACGAGCGCCTCGACGGCGTCGTCGACCGCGGGCGTGGCGACCGCGCGCTTCCCGACGGCGCCCGCGGCGAGCTCCGCGGGAAGCTTCGACTTGAGCTCCACCACGATCCGCTCCCCCGTGCGTTTGCCGACGCCCGGAGCGGTCGCGAGGAGTGCGGCGTCCTCGCGATCGACCGCGTCGGCGATCTGCTCCGTGGCGAGCGACGAGAGCAATGCGAGTGCGACCTTCGGACCCACACCGGAGACGTTCAGCAGGTGTCGGAAGAGCACCAGCGCGTCATGATCGAGGAAGCCGTAGAGCGTGAGGCTGTCTTCGCGCACCACGAGGTGAGCGTTCAGGGTTATCTCGGCGCCGGGCGTGCACCGCGCGAGCGTGCGGCTGGGCGCGAGGAGCTCGAGTCCGAGCCCACCGACCTGCACCACCACGCTCAGCGCACGAACCTCCGCGACCGTTCCCTGCACGAACGCGATCACGCGTCACCGAAGAGCGGCGCGAATATGGCGTCGTAGCCGATGTCGGCGAGGAGGCTGCAGCCGGTCAGGCGCATGGCGTAGTGGAGCTCGGCCTCGAGCGCCTGCAGCGAACGATCGCTCTCCACCACCACCGCCTCCGCGCCGATCGCGAGGTAGCGGAAGACGTCGATGCCGCTCGCCACCGGTCCACCGGCGTAGATGGCGAGCATGCCGGCCACGGCGTCGACGATGTCGGGGAGCGCGTCGATCGTGGCGGGGCCGTGCACGTGCCGACCCGCTCCGCCGTGTACGACCACCGCGTCGAGGCCCGCCTCCGCGGCGACGGTCGCGTCGGCCGGGCTCGACACGCCGTAGAGCCATACCGGCCGCCCCGCTGCGGCGACGAGTTCGGCGAGATCCTCGCGCGTGCGCGGTCGCCACGCCTCGGTGCCGTAGGGCGGGGAGTCGCCGAGTCGTGATACGTCGACCACGAGGGCGGGGACGTCGAGCGCGATGAGGCGCCGGACTTCGGGCATGAGCTCGCCCATGCGCGAGGAGCGGAGGATCGGGACCGCCCAGGGGGTGGTGTCGTCGACCACGTGCGCCGCGTCCACCAGCGCGAGGGCCGCCTCGCCCTGAGCGTCGCGCGAGACCCGCGGCACGATCGGGCTGGCGAGCCGACGCTCCAGCACCGTGCAGGCGCTGTCGACGTCGATCACGTCGTGCAGGAGGCGCGGTACGAGCTGGTAGTGCTCCAGGGCTTCGAGGTCGCGCTCGGTGTGCGTCATGGACGCGTCCATGATACGGCGCCGATCCCCCACGGGACCGGCGCTGGGGTGAGCGCGGCGCTCAGAGGAAGAAGAGGCCGCGGACGACGGGGGAGAGCGTGGTCGCGATCAGTAGGCCGATCCACCCCACGAGCAGAGCCGCGAGGACCATGATGCCGTTGCCGCGCACCCGGTAGAGCTGCGTGAGGCCGATGCCGACGGCGGCGAGCAGCAGCATCGGTGTGCCGAACGAGATCGCCCAGACGAGCCCGGTGGCGATCACGGCGAGGTTCGCCTGATAGCGACGCGCGAGCGCCGGATAGAGGAATCCGCGGTAGTAGAGCTCCGAGAGCGGCAGGAGCGCCAGCGCGACGATCGTGAGCGCCGTCGGCCGCGACAGGTCGAGGAAGAAGGAACCGAAGCGCTCCGAGTCCGACGTGAAGAGCAAGAAGGCGAGCACGAGGCCGAGGAGCCCGATGCCGACGAGGAGGCCCGTCGCGAGGTGGTCGGACGTGCCGAGCAGGCGGTCGATCGGGTCGATGCCGGACTGCTGCACACGCTGCCAGGAGAGCCCGGCGGCGACGAGTGCGAAGACGATGAAGTAGACCGCCCGCGCCTCCTGCCCTTGGAGCGGTGTGATGAGGGCGAAGAGGTTCTGGTAGACCACCGCGGAGAAGACCAGCGCGGCAGCGAGCCCCATGAGCGCACTCGCCACCAGGATGCCGTACGCCTGTCCGACGGACCAGGTGAGGGGGGCGCCCGCCTCGCTCTGGGCCGGGATGCCGGACTGCCTGCTCTCGCCCACGAGGTGGAGGCCCAGGAGGAGCACGACGGCGAGGAGCCACAGCATCGTGTTCGAGGCGATGCCGGTCAGGAGGTTGCCGCGCCGCATCGCCTCGCGAAGCGCGATGCCGCCGCTCTGCAGGTCGCCTTGGGCGTAGTAGAGGACCGTGAGCACGCGCAAGTCGTCGGATTGACCCGCAGAGTCACGCAGACTGCGCAGCGCGAGCGCCTGCTCGATCCGGTCGGTGGCCGGTCCGAGATCGCCCTGCGCCCACAAGAGACGGCCCTGGAGCGAGGTGACGTCGGGGTTGCGCACGTCGCCCGAGATCCGCTCGTACTGCTGCAGCTGCTCCATGGCGCCGGCGGTGTCGCCGAGGCGGAAGCGGAGTTCGGCGTCGGCAAGGCGGTACCTGACGTTGAGACCGTCGAGCACCACCGCGCGGGCGTAGGCTCGGAGCGCCTCCTCGAACCGGCCCTCACGCGCGGCGAGGACGGCCTCCAGGAACGCGACCCGCGCCGAGAGCTCGAGGTTGACGTCTCGGGCCAGCGACGCGTGCGCGAGCGCGGTATAGGAGGCGGCCTCCTCGAACTGACCGCTACGGTAGGCGATCTCGGCGAGCAAGACGAGGGGTTCGGCGCCTTCGATCTGGTTGCGAATGCGGGCGATGCGCGTCTGTGCGGCCCCGAGTTCGCCGAGTTCGAGTTCGATGCGTCCGAGCGCGAGTTCGGCGCGCACCATGCCGGGTCGCACCTGGAGCGCATTCAGGCAGCTTCCGCGCGCCGTCGTGAGGTCGCCACCCGCCTCGAAGCGGAGGCACTCCTCGAGGTAGCGCTCGGCGCTGAAGGTCTGCGCCTGCGCCGCGGCGCCGAACCAGAGCGCGACGAACGCCAGCAGCAGAGTGCCCCCCCAGCGCAGCGACCATGCCACGCGGACGCCCCCGCGGCTGGAGCGCGGGGCGGATTCACACCCATGAACACGGTTCGGCATCTGGACCCCTCACAGCCAAGCGTTCGCGCAAGTGTTACGCATCGGTGACGCGCTCGGCGTCAAAAGGTTCACGATGGACGCGCTCAGGTGGCGTCGCCGACGCGTGAACGAACGCCACGGCGCGCTCCGGCATGAAGGGTCGCTGAACGCCGTCGCGTCTGCGCGGTCCGGGCCGCGGGCGTGGAGTTGCTAGCATGCCCCCATGGAAGCTGCCTTCATGTGGTTCGTGCTCGGAGGGAGCTTCGTCGGCCTGCCGATGTTCGAGGCGGGCACCGAACTCCGCCTCGTGTCGCCGGACCTGTTGACGGTCTACTCCAGTGGTCGCGTGGTCGACGATCAGCTCGTGATCGACCTGCCGCTCGACGCGAGCATGGAGATCCGTCTGCTCGTGTTCCCCCCCGACGCCAGCGACGCCGTGATCGCCGAGGTGCTCTCGGGCGCAGCCGCCATCCACGGGCAAGTGGCCGACGACCGCTCCGACATCATGGTGCGGTTCGCGAACGTCGAGGACGCCGTCTCGCTGCGCGCGTGGTTGATGGACGAGCGCGGCGTCAGGCTCGTGCTCGTCACCCGGAGGTCATCGTGAAACACGTGGTGATCGTCGAGGACGACCTCGACATCAGTCGTCTGCTCACCCTCGAGCTCGAGGAGTCCGGGTTCCGCGTCAGCGCCTACGCGACGGGCGTGCGCGGCCTGGCCGGGATTCGCGAGGAGAAACCCGACCTCATCATCCTCGATCTCGGGCTCCCCGACCTGTCGGGGGCCGAGATCGCGCGGCGCGTGCGCCGCACCGACCTCATCCCGATCATCATCCTGACGGCCGCCGACGACGTCGAGACGAAGGTCGAGATGCTCAACGCCGGGGCCGACGACTACCTTGCCAAGCCCTTCCACGTGGAGGAGCTCATGGCGCGCGTGGGGGTGCAGCTCCGCAAGCACAGCGTGGGCGCGCCGCGCACGGTCGGCGACCTCACGATCGACGGCGTGCGTCGGCAGATCTTCTGGACGACGGAGGAGGTCAAGGTCTCGCCGCGCGAGTTCGAGCTGCTGCAGTACCTCGCCACCCAGCCCGGGCGCGTCTACAGCCGCAGGGAGATCGAGCAGAACGTGTGGGGAGAGGATCTCCCGCCGACGTCGAACGTGGTCGACGTGCACGTCGCCAACATCCGCGGCAAGATGCGCGATGCCGGCGGGTACGGCGTCATCAGGACGGTGCGCGGCGTCGGCTACGCCATCAAGGGCTGAGCGTGTCGCGTCGGCGGCGAGCGCTGCCGCTGCAGTGGCGGGCCGCCGCGCTCGCGATCTTCGCGATCTCGCTGCTCTCCGTGCTCGCTTCCGCAGCCGCGTTCGTGGTGGTGCGACAGACGCTTCAAGGCGACCTGCGCGAGACGCTGCTCGCCGATGCCCGGCGGGTGGCGGCGCTCTATCAGGCGGGGACCGCCGGGAGCGCGCGCGACGTGCTGGTGGGACCGACCGGCGGCGTGATCGTACAGCTCTACGATCCGCTCGGCGCTCTGCTGATCGCGTCCGAGCCGCACTTCGAAGCGCCGGGTGCGGCGTTGCCGCGCTCGGTCGTGCTCGGCGCCCGCGACCACGGCGACCGAGCATGGGGCGGCACACTCGCGGGCACCGAGATGCAGGTGGCCCTGGCCCCCTTCACGTACGGCGTGGTCGCCGTGGCGGCGGACGTCGGCTTCATCGGTCGCGCCCTGGCGCGCCTCGCGCGAACGCTGAGCGTGACCGCACTGGTGATGGTGCTGCTCTCGGGGGTGGTCGGGTTCACGGTCGCGAGTGCGATCGTGCGCCCGATCACGGATCTAGCGCGCCGCGCCTCGGCGCTCGGGCCGGAGCGCCTCGGGCCGATCGCGTATGCCGGGCCCGACGACGAGGTCGGCCAGCTCGCGCACGTGCTCAACGACCTGCTCAACCGACTCAGACAGGCGCTCGACGGTCAGCGGGCCTTCCTGGCGGAGACGAGTCATGAGCTCCGCACCCCACTCACGTCGCTGCAGGGCTACCTCGACCGCGCCATCCGCCACGGCGATCCCGCCGTGGGCGCCGAACTGCGCGACGCCCGCCGCGTGGCGAGCACGATGTCGCGGTTGGTGACCGATCTGCTGCAGCTCTCGCGCGGGCAACTCGTCGACGAGATCGATCCGCACCTCGTCGACCTCGTGGCCGACGTGGCGCGCCCGATCGCCGAGGAACTCCCCGGCGTGCGCGTCGAGGGTGCGCTCGGCGTGGCGGTGGTCGCCGATCCCGATCGCCTCCGGCAGCTGGTGCGCAATCTCTGCACGAACGCGGTTCGCGCTGCCGGCGACGCCGCCTCCGTGCTGGTGTCGGTGACGCGCGAGGGGGAGGAGGTCGTGCTGAGCGTCGCGGACTCGGGTCCGGGCGTGCCGCCCGAGTTGCAGCACCGCATCTTCCACAAGTTCTTCCGCGGCCCCGGTGGTGGGAGCGGACTCGGCTTGGCGATCGCCCAACAGATCGCCCGCGCGCACGGCTCCGACATCACCTTCGCAAGCGTGCCAGGCGATACGCGCTTCACGGTGCGGCTGCCGGTCGCGGACCTCAGCGACGATGGTGAGGGGTAGGGGCCGCCGCGCGCCTTGTCATGACATCGCGACAGGCTCTACCATGCAGTGACCGCACGACCCGCCCGAGATCGTGACCGACGATCGAGTCGCGTCGGGCTCCGATCCCAGGGGGGACCATGCTGCCGCGCCTACTGCCCGTGCGCTTCCCGTCGTCGGACGCTGAGTTCGACGCCCAACTCGAACGCCTGCGCGCGCTCCTCGGCGACGTCGCCGAGTTCCTGCCCGCCATCGACCTCCTCACCGACGACGCGCCGCCATCCGAGGCCGTGATCTATCCGCAGATGCTCGGCGACGCCTTTCGGCATGTGGAGGCGATGCGGGTGCTCGATCGGCCCCGCCTCGTGATCACCTCCGAATTCGGCACCATGGCGATGTGGGACTGGGAGATCCTGCGCTACCTCCGCGAGGAGGGCGTCGAGACCTTCGCCCCCTACGAGCTCGAGGCGGCTCGCACGCTCTGCCGCGCGCTCGGATTGAAGCGCGAACTCGCAGGCACGCGCTTCGTGGTCTTCCAGGACGACCCCGGCGACGGCATGCAAGCGAGCATCTTCAAACGCTTCTACTGGTGGGAGGAGGAGTGCACGCAGCGGATCCTCGACCGATTCGGGGTGCGGATCGAGCACCGCTCGTTCCGCGCTCTCGGCGAGGCGGCGAAGGGGATCCCGGACGCGGAGGCCGACGCCGCTTGGGAGCGTGTGCGCGAGCGCACCCGCCTCGGCGAGATGCCCGAGCGTTCGCGGCGCGCGGCGTTCAAGCTCTACTTGGCCATCAAGGGGTCGCTCGGTGACGATCCGACGATCGGCGGCGCCGGCATCAACTGCCTGAACGAATCGTTCTTCTCGGATTCCACGCCGTGCCTGGCGTGGAACCTCCTCTATGAAGAGCGTGGGCTCACCTGGGGGTGCGAGGCCGACACCGTCTCGATGCTCACGCAGCACCTGCTCCACCGCGCGCTTGCGGCCCCGCTGATGATGACGAACCTCTACCCGTTCCTGATGGGTCAGGCGGCGTTGAAGCACGAGCGGATCGCGGCCTTTCCCGACGTCGAGCACCCCGAGCACCACGTGCTGGTGGCGCACTGTGGCTACCTCGGCGTGCTGCCCGAATCGATGTCGACGACGTGGACGCTGCGGCAGAAGGTGCTCGCGATCGTCGACGACGACGCCACCGCCATCGATGCCCGCCTGCCGGAGGGTCCGGTCACGCTGGCGAAACTCTCGCCGTCGCTCGGCACACTCTCGATCATCGAGGGGGAGCTCGTGGGATACGCGCAGTACCCGGGCTCGGACTGCCTCAACGGAGGCGTGATCCGTGTCCCGAACGGGCCGGCACTCATGGAGCGGATCTCGAGCCACCACGCCATCGTGATGCAGGGGCACCGGCCGACGGAGATCCGCATGTTGGGGCGGCTCTTCGGGATGACGGTGGAGGAGGTCGTGTAGGGCGTCGCCTCGTTCCGGGCCCGCGCTCGTGCGCGGGC
>JACCWH010000139.1 GCA_013697735.1 Trueperaceae bacterium
ATCAACGCCGGCCGACGGTCGATCATGCCGTTCCACAGTCGGCGCGCCTCGTCGTAGCCCGGGTCGTCCTCGATGAGGAGGTACCCACGCATACTCGTCGCCAGCGCGTCCGCTGCTACCCGATCCACCTTCGTCTGGGATCCATCGGCTGCTCTTGCGTCGATGTGTGGCATGCCGTCGCTTCCTCTCGAGGCTCCGGCCGGGCATGCACGAGTTCTGGCCTACCGAGTGTGCTCCCGACGTCGCCATGAACGTAATGGCTTGCAATGAACTGCAACAGCATGAGCCTGGAAAAGGCGCGTGTCAAGTTTTCAGGGCGCCACGCACAGGGCGCGAGACCGCGCGCGACGTCGCGCGCATGATCCGGATGTGCAGCAGGCTGGTGTGATCCGCTCCCGGCACGACGCGGAAGCACGCTTCGCTCGAGAGGGAGGCGAGATCCCCCTGCCTTGCGCCGCGGACGCCCTCCCTGCCGCGCGCACGAGGATCAGGAGCGCTTCGAGCGATCAGCACGAGGCCCGACGACGTCCGGCCGGTGGGCCTGGGCGAAGGTGCGAGCGTAGTGGCCGCCGAGAGAGTGCCGGATCACGTCGTAGGGCCCCGCGGAGCATTGACGTCCGCCCCCGCGATCTAGTATCCTTCCGCTGTTCTCATAAATATACGTCGCGGCGGCCGGAGTCGAGCCTGAAAGCTGACCCTAGAGGTTCGCTGGCCACCTTCGGCGCCCCGGCTGGGGTCACATAGCGGAGTGGAGGAGCGCGTTCCGATCCAGACTGGGGCCGCGGGGCGTTCGCCGCAGCGCTCAGGAGACGACGCGGGTGCCGAGCGTGGATGGCACCCCCCTACTGCGAGGGAGTACCACATGCCGAAGTTCATGTTCACAGGCTCGTACACCCACGACGCCGTCGCCGCCATCAGGAAGGGTGGTGGATCGCCTCGAAAGGCCGCCGCACAAGCGCTCGCCACGAGCCTCGGTGGCACGTTGGAGTGCCTCTACTTCGCTTTCGGTGAGTGGGACTTCATTGCAATCGCTGACCTCCCCGACACGGTGGCGGCCGCCAGTCTGGCCTCCGCAATCGGCGAGTCCGGATCCATGAGCCGCTTCGCAACGACCGTCCTGCTCACGCCCGCCGACATGGACGCCGCGAGCCGGACAAGCCCGACCTACTCGCCGCCCGGCACCTAAGCGGCACGCCGATCAGGCTGCGCCGGCGAGGGAGCCTCCGTAACGCCCTCGCCGGCAGTGGCGCGGTGGGTGCACGGCGCGAAGCCGGATTCTGCCGCTTGCGAGAAGACCGCCTCGTGCCCACGAGCTGAACGAGCCCGCCGATGTGCCGCGCGACCTCCCGCGCATGCTCCGGATCGTGCAGCAGGCTGATGTGATCCGCTCCCGGCACGACGCGGAGGGACGCCCCGCTCGAGAGGGAGGCGAGATCCTCCTGCATGTCGAGCCATGCCCGGCGTGTGGCGTCGCTCTCGCCTGCCGACGCCTTCCCTGCCGCGAGCACGATGAGCGGGAGCGCGTCGAGCGAGGGCACCGACGCGATGCGGGCGTCGATCTCGTCGAGTCCCTCGAGCTCGCGCACGACGGACGCCCAGTACCGCGACGTCGTGCTTCGAGCCAGGGTTGCCGACTTGGTGGTGCCGGGGAGTCCAGCGAGGGAGCCGCCGGCGTCGCCTAGGAGGCGGGTGACGCCGAAGCGGGAGAGTGTGGTCGCGAGGCGTGCAGTGGACGCGAACGCTGCGATGTCCGTCTCGTAGTCCGGGAGGCGCGTGGAGGCGTCGGGATGGCGCGCGTCGACGAGCACGAGGCCGGCTACGCTCGGTCGGTGAGCCTGGGCGAAGGCGCGTGCGTAGTGGCCGCCGAGCGAGTGCCCGACCACGATGTAGGGCCCCGCCTCGCCCGCTGCGTGCAGGAGTGCACCGAGGTCCGCCACCACGTCGTCGATCGTGTGGGAACCGGTGCGGGGTTCGCTCCAGCCGAATCCGGCGCGGTCGTACGAGCAGACGCGCGTCACGTCGCTCAGGTGGCGCTGCACGTGCGTCCAGGAGCCGGAGGAGGCCATGGCTCCGGCCTCGAGGAGCACGGTGGGGACCCCCGCGCCGCTGCAGTGCAGGTGCAGGTCTCGGTCGATCAGCGTCACCATGCTCCCGGGAGGCGGGTACCGGTGATCGTCGCGAACGGCAGCGATCGCCTCGAACCCGAGCGCCGCCGCCAGGAGCACGACCAGCATGATGGCCGCGGTCGCGACGCCGCCCGTGCGCATCCGGCCCGAGCGGGAGGAACGGGCCGACGCCCGCGCGGCGCCGTTCGGTGGGGTGGGTGCGGTGGCGGCGCGTGCCGCGCGGACGTCGCGCTCGATGTCGTCGCGCCGCATTCGAGCGTTCGTTTCGAGATCCAGATAGTTCATGGTGGCTCCTCCCGATTCGGGGTGGGATGGCGGTCGGTTTCGGTGGCGAGCGTCGTTGGCGCTAGTACTGCCCGAGGAGTCCCAGCCGCAGCGCGCGGCGCTCCGCCCAGGCGTAGACGAGGAGCCCGAGCGCGAGGAACGCCGCGGAGTTGATGGCGAGCAGGACCCACGCCAGGAGGCCGAAGTCGGCCCACGAGGCGCCCAGTGTCATCGCGTCGCGGAGCATGCTGGTCCCCCGCACGGCGGGCGCGAGCTCGAGGAGGGGCGACTGGCTGATCGGCACCGCGACGAGCGCCATCAGGAGGAACTGCCCCACTTGCAGGAGGGACTGCACCTGCTTGAACAGGAGGGCGAGAGACGCGACCATGAAGCCGACGCCGATCATGCCGGTGATCGTGAGCGCGAGGAGTGGCGTGAGGGTCGCGATGTCGAACGCGAGCGCCTGCCGGGCGGTGAGCATCGCAAGCCCGAGCATGGTCGCGATCACCACGAGGTGCACGAGGATGGTGCCGGTCATGCGCGCGAGCAGGATCCAGCGCGTCGGTACTGGCGACATGTAGAGCTGCTCGAGCGTGCCCCGCGTCGCCTCCGTGGTGATCACGAACCCGATCGACTGCATGGCGACGAGCGCGAGGAACCACAGGACGACGCTGACGATGAGGTATTTCGTGTCGGCGGCCGCAGTCTCCGGGCTGCCGACCACGGTGATCCCGAGGAAGAACACGAGGAATACCGCGTAGAACGTGACGACCATGCTGATGGTGTTCGGCAGGTAGCGCCGCATCTCGATGGACACCAACCGGGTGTTCGCGCGGAAGACCTCAAGCATGGGAGACCTCCTGGCCGAGCGCCCGCTGGCCGCCCGGCGCCCGCTCGGCGACGAGTTTCCGGAAGACGGCTTCGAAGTCGGTCGTCACGGTGCCGAGCGACTCGATCACCGCTCCCTCCCCCTCGAGGACGCGCACGAGCGCGTAGACGTCCTCGGGCCGCACGAGGTCGGCGGTGATGCTTGCGCGTCCGTCGACGTGCTCGACGGTGACGAGGCCCTCGCTCGCCGCGGCGAGCCGCGCGACCTGTGCGGCACCGACGCCGTGCGCGAGCGTGACGTGGTACGCGCGACTCGCGAAGAGGCGGAGGAGGTGCTCCACGCGGTCGTCGACCACGATGCGGCCGCCTGCGATGATCACCGCCCGTTCGCACAGGTCCTGAACCACGGGCATGTCGTGGGTGCTGATCACGACGGTGCGGCCCTCGTCCCGCGCGATGCCCCGGAGGTGCTCGCGGACCTCGTAGCCCGTCTCGACGTCGAGTCCGAGCGTCGGCTCGTCGAGGAGGATGACGTCGGTGGCGGCGAGCAAGGCGACGGCGATCGCGAGCTTCTGCTGCATGCCGCGCGAGAGCGAGCTCACGAGCTCGTCGGCCTTGGCCTCGAGCTGGAAGAGGCGTAGCAGCCGATCGACGTCGGTGCGGGCCGACCGGATCGAGCGCCCGCGGTTCCCCGCGAAGTATTCGAGGTTCTCCCTCGCGGTGAGCCGCCAGTAGAGGTTCCGGTTGCCCTCGAGGACCGCGGCGATGTGGCGGAGCGCGTCGTGTCTCCTGGACCGGGTGTCGATCCCCGCGATCCGCACGCTGCCGCTATCGGGCGTCACGAGCCCGCAGATCATCTTGATGGTGGTGGTCTTGCCGGCGCCGTTCGGGCCGAGGAGGCCCACGACGGCGCCTCGCTCGACCGCGAAGGAGACGTCGTCCACCGCTTGGACGGGGGCGCTCCCGCCGCGCCGCGGGTAGGACTTGCTGACGTGGCGAACGTCGATGACGCTCACGCCGTCAGCCCCTGCGACCGTGCTCGGTGCCCGGCATGAGCACCTCGGTCACGGCGCCGTCGCCGCGCAGCATCATGCGGGGGTTCCGGATGACGATCGCGACCGCGGCGAGGGCCACGACGAGGTTCATCCAGGGCTGCGCCTCGGGGAAGATCGGGTTCATCACTTGGAAGTGGAAGAGCGCGGCGATCAGGAGACTGCCGCGCGATGCGTTGAACATCGCCGTGACGATGACGGAGAGGGCAACCACGCCGAGGAAGTAGGGGCCGAAGTCCCATGCTGCGTGGGCGGTGCCACCGATGGCGAACGCGGGGAGGTGCCAGATACCCCAGATGACGCCGATCACGAGGCCCGCCCAGAGCGGCGCGAGGCGGCGCTGCAGGAGCGGGAGCGCTACGCCGCGCCAGCCGATCTCCTCGACCGGTCCCGTGATGAGGCGACTGGCGAGCGCGGGGAACACGAGGTGCCACGGCGAGAAGGGGAAGGGGTCGCCGAGGTGGCCGGAGAGGGCGGACGACAGGTAGCTGAGTGCCGGGATGCCGACGACGAGGAAGGCCCACCAGGGTGCGGACATGCGCCAGAGGGTCACGCGGCGGAAGAACGAGCCCAGGCCCCGGAGTCCGTAGTAGCGCCCGACGAGGAGTGTTCCGGCGATCGACGGTCCGTAGACGGCCAGGATGAAGGCGGGATTCGTATAGCCCATCGGGCCGAAGACGGCCTCCATCGTGTCCGGGAGGAACACGAGCAGCGCGGCGATGCCCCAGGTCAACGCGAAGGTGATGGCGAGGAAGGGCGCGATGGTACGAACGGTCATGCGGCGGGGGGTGGCGTGGGCGAACGTCGTCATGATGCTCCTCCAGAGTGGCGGGATCGAGTTGGGGTTCGGGTGGTGGTGGCGCGGTCGTCGAAGGGGAGGCGTAGGGCGAAATCCGCGCCGAACCGGACGTCGTGCGTCGCCCCTGCGTGATCGCCGCGTGCCGCGCGGGCCTCTCGTGTCACCTGCGCGTGCCGCAGGCGGGTGTGGAGGTCGAACGTGAAGGTGCTCATCTGGTGTCCTCTCCGGTCCGGTGGACGGCGTCCGTCGGACCTCTCCGTCCAACGGAGGCTAGGAAGGGACCGGGTGAGGCCGCATCCCCCCGAGGCGCACGCGGGGGGTGAGTGGCGAGGGTGACCCGGGGGTGATGCCCGCGCCAAGGTCGTCGGCGGACGGACGCGCCCGCGCCGACGGTTCACACCACGTTCACGCTCCGGCCCCGCGCCCTTCGCACGGCCGGACCTAGATTGCTCCTGTCGAGCGAGCCCCAGCGGGGGCGACTCGCGGAAGGAGCACGACATGGTGTACGCGATGGGACATGGCGCTGGTTTCGGCCTCGGATTCCTCAACTTCCTGGGCACGATCCTCTTCATCCTGGCGATCGTCTGGACGGTCAAGTTCTTCGTGCGGGGCGGGCGAGGGTTCGGCGGCCGCGGCCCCTGGAGTCGCCGACCCGGCGGAGGGCCCGACGACACCGCCCTCCACGTGGCCCGGGAGCGCTACGCCCGCGGCGAGATCAGCGAGGAGCAGTACGAGGGTCTGCGGACGGGCCTGCGCGGCGGCGACGGAGGTGGCACGGGCCGCGGGCCGGAGTGGCTCCCCTGGAACCGCGACGCACCGACGGAGGTGGCGAGGTTGCGCTTCGCACGGGGCGAGATCTCGGCGGAGGAGTACCAGGCGCTCGCGCGCACCCTCCGCGAGGCGTAGGCGCGTGACGGGAGCTGAAGGGAGGCCGAGCCGACGGTGGATCGGCCTCCCGCCTGCCTCGAAGGAGAGGTAGCCTGACCCATGAACCAGACCATCCTCATCGTCGAGGACGAGGTGCGTCTCGCCGAGATCCTCGACGACTACCTGCGGCGGGAGGGGTACCGCACCGAGCGGGCCCGCGACGGCCGGCGGGCGCTGGAGGCCTGGAGGTCGGTGCGGCCGGACCTGATCCTGCTCGACCTGATGCTCCCGGAGATCGATGGGCTCGAGGTGGCGCGCCGCGTGCGATCGGAGTCGAGCGTGCCGATCATCATGCTCACGGCGCGGGACGAGGAGGTCGACAAGCTCGTCGGGCTGGGCCTCGGAGCCGACGACTACGTCGTCAAGCCCTACAGCCCGCGCGAGGTGGTCGCTCGCATCAAGGCGGTGCTGAGGCGCGTCGAGGGGCAGGTGACGGCGCCGCAGCGCATGATCGTCGGACGGCTCGCGATCGACGCCGATCAATACCAGGTGCTGTGCGACGGCGCCAAGGTGTCCGTGACCGCCGCCGAGGTGCGCCTCCTGGCACTCCTGGCGAAGGAGCCGGGACGGGTCCGGTACCGCGCCGAGCTGCTGGCGGCGTCGGGAACCGGTGAACGCTTCGCCGACGAGCGGACGGTCGACGCCCACGTCAAGAACTTGCGGCGCAAGCTCGGCAGCTGCGCAGACGTGGTCGAGACCGTCCGCGGCGTCGGCTACCGTCTCCGGGTGTCGTGATGCCGCACGGGTCTCGACGACGCGCGAGCGGGGGCTCGGGCGGTGGCGGGCCTCCCTGGCGCCGAGGCCCACCGCCCGAGTGGGTGGCGCGCAGGCGGCGGCGCGGGACGCTCCGCCGGCGACTCACCTTCGCGTTCACCTTCGTGGCGCTCGCCGCCGTCGGCCTCACGACCTGGCTCACGCTCGGTGCGGTGTTCGGAGCGCAGCAGGAGCTCTTCGGCTTCAGCGACGCGGGTGGGAGCGGCGGGACCGCCCAGCAGTCCGATGGGCGGATGATGTGGATGTGGGGCCGCACCAGGGGGGACGAGGCGGACGTCGCGGCGCCGTCGCGCGAGGCGTTCAGGCGCATCAGCCGCACCGCCTTCCTCGCGGGCCTGCTCTCCTTCGGGATGGCGGCTCTGGCCGCGAGCGCCTTCACGCGCGTCCTCACACGGCCGCTCATCGCCCTCACCGACGGCGCCAAACGATTCGAGCGCGGTGAGCGCGGCATTCGGCTCCGGGTCCCGGCGGCGCGCGACGAGTTCCAGGGCCTGACGCTGGCGTTCAACACGTTGGTGGCGGCGCTCGAGCGGCAGGAGACGTGGCGACGCAACATGACGGCCGACATCGCCCACGACCTGCGCACGCCATTGGCCGTCCTACGGAGTGAGATCGAGGCGATGCAGGACACGGTCGTCGTGCCGGACGCCGCGGCGCTCGGTCGGCTCCACGGTGAGGTGATGCGACTCGCGCGCCTCGTGGACGACCTGCGGATGCTGTCGAGCGCCGAGAGCGGGGGCCTGACGCTGGAGCGGCGGGAGGTGGCGGTGGCGGAGCTGCTGACGCAGAGCGTTGAAGGGTTCCGTGGGCGCGCCGAGCGCCTCGGCGTCGCGCTCACCGTCGACGTCGCCGACCATGACCTACGGGCACTCGTCGATCCGGACCGGATCGGGCAGGTGATCGCCAACCTGCTCGACAACGCCCTTCACTACGCGCCGGGTGGGCCGATCACGGTGGCTGCCGAGCGGGCCGGAGGTGAGGAGGCGGAGACGGTGCGGGTCAGCGTTCGGGACCACGGTCCGGGGATCCCCGACGGGGCGTCGGAGCGGGTCTTCGAGCGCTTCTTCCGCGGTGATTCGTCGCGGACGCGCGCGGTGGGCGACGACGGTGCCGCCCAGTCCGGCGGTGGATCGGGCCTCGGCCTCGCCATCGCCAAGGCGATCGTCGAGGATCACGGCGGCTCGATCGAGGCGGCGAACGCTCCGCAGGGCGGAGCGATCTTCACCTTTCATCTTCCGAGGGCGTGAGCAGATGGCCTTCGTTCGGCTGCACGGGCTCCTTGACAGGAGCGCAAACGAGGGCCTATCCTCCAATCCTTCGAGGAAGGGAGGTGGAGCCATGGAACATGATCATGCGCGCGCCCACCGCCGTTCCGAGACCGAACCTGCGCGCTGAGCTCGTGCCGGCCCAGGATTCTGTCCTCGGCCCATCTCAGCATCTCCGCGTCGGCCCGGCCGGCGCTATGCTCCGACGGCGTCGCGCCGTCCGGGAGCGCAGGAGGACCGCACCTGAGACGTACCGAAGACCCCGAAGCGCTCGATCCCGCAGTGGAATATTTCAGCCGCCGGCACGACCGCCGGAAGCCCCGCGGCCGGCTACGCGCCGCGGAGCTCATCCCGGACGACGATGCCGCTGCGCCCGTGCCTGAGATCGCCTGGATGCTCGAGCGCGGCTACCTCGACGCCATCGACGGAGAACTCAAGAGTGGCAAGGAGGCGACCGTCTACCTGGGCCGCACCCGCGCCGGCCTCGCGGCCGTCAAGGTCTATCGCGACCTGACGGTGCGCTCCTTCAAGAACGACGCGCGCTACCGCGCCGGCCGCTACGTCGGCGATGCCCGCATCGAGAAGGCGATCACCAAGCGGACGGCCACGGGCCGCCGTGCCCAGGGGCGGCTCTGGGCCGGTCACGAGTACGCCATGCTGTGGCGCCTGCACCGCGCCGGCGTGCCGGTGCCGGAGCCGTTGATCGGACCGGACCCCTCCGATATTGGCGATGCCGGCGAGGTGGTGCTCATGCGCTACGTCGGCGACGAGTCAGGACCGGCCCCGCGCCTCGCGGACGTGCCTCTGGCGCCCGACGACGCCCACCGCGCGTTCGCTGAAGCCGTCGACGCGCTCGCTACGATGTGGCGCGCCGGGATCGTCCACGGCGACTACTCCACCTACAATCTGCTCTGGTGGCGCAATGCCGTGGTCGTGATCGACCTTCCGCAAGCCGTGGAGACCGACCACCGGGAGGCGCGAGCGCTCCTGGCGCGCGACGCCGCTTCGCTCTGCGCCACGTTCCGAACGCACGGCATCGAGGCGGCTCCGGAGCGCGTGCTGCGGTCGGTGTTCGGCGACGCTTGAAGGTCGGATCCGGTCGGCGGCTTGCGCCGACCGGATCACGCACGCGCCCGCCAGGCGCGACTGATCGGCACGCGGGCCTCGGGGCCTCCGGCTGCTACGCTGCCGCCATGCAACCCCATCCGCTCGACGCGCAGCCCGACGTGCGCTTGGTCCCGCTGTCGCCGCGCGTGACCGTGGCCTACGGACCCGTGGGTGGGGAGCGCTGGCAGGCGAACGCGTCGATCGTGGTCGGTGATCGCGCCACCGCCGTGATCGACGCCATGATGACGCCGGACCAGACGGCGCCCGTTCGCTCGGAGGCCGAGCGCCTCGGCGGGGGCCGCCCGGTGCGTTGGGTGGTCCTCACGCACGCCGACCCCGACCACGTGCTTGGGCGCATCACGTTCGACGGAGCGGCGGTCGTCGGGAGTGCGCGCTCGGCCGCGGTGCTGCGCGACCATACGGTACGCGAGGCCTACACCGGCATCGCTGCGCGTCTGGGCGGCGACCCGGCGACGTTCGCCATGCCCCAGGTCGACGTCGCCTTCGAAGAGGGGGGAACCGTCGAGCTGGGCGGCCTCACGCTGGAGGGGGTGTCGGTGGGCCCGGGGCACTCGGCCAGCGACACCGTGTGGTGGTGCCCGCAGGAGCGGGTCGCGTGGTCGGGCGACCTGGTGTTTCACGGCGTCTTCCCGCTCGTGCGCACGAACCTGGAGAACTGGTTCGCGGGCCTCGACCGGTTGGCGGCCTGGGATCCGCGCGCGGTGGTGCCGGGCCACGGCCCCATGGCGGGTCCGGGCGTGCTCGATGACCAGCGTCGGCTCCTCGAGGAGCTGGCCACCGAGGTGGGCGACCTGCTGAAGGCCGGCGCAACGGTGGAGGAGACCGTGGCGAGGGTCCGCATGGACGCGTACCGCGACCTGCCGATGGCGGGTGAGCGGCTGCCGGTGGCGGTACGCGGCGTGGCCCTCTCGCTGGGCTATGGCGAGGGCGCCTGAGTGTGCGACCTCGGCGCTTGCCGAGGCGCCGGCATGGCAGCGTCGACCTACCGGATCACCCGCACACGTACGCCGTCTAGAAGCTTGCTCCAGGCGCGGTCGGCGGTCACGGCGGTGCCGCTTCGCTCCATCGCCAGTGCGAGGCACGCCCGGTCCGCGAGCGACAGTCCCAGGTGGCGGGTGCTGGCGCGCAGTTGGGCCATCGACTCAGCATGCTGCGCGTCGAACGGCACGACATCGAGACCCAGCACCGCGAGCTCGACGTGCAACCCCTGTGTGCTCGCACCCTTCTCGAGTGACTTGTGCAGGACCTCGGAGAAGTTGACGCTGCTCATCACCGCGTCGGCGAGCCGAACGTGCTCAGCGCCGGGTTCGTCCTGCAGAAGCGCGAGCAGGGCGGACGCGTCGATCACGTCGGGACCTAGCGGTGCCGTCACACCTGCGCCTCGCGCTCCGCCTCTCGCTCCGCCTCTCGTCGGCGCTCCTCGATGAGCTCTGCCGACATCGAGCCCACCACGTTCCCGTACCGCCCCTTGAGCCGTCGAAGAAGCACATCGCGCGGCTCGACCACCAAACGCCCTTCCTCCAACCAGGCCACGGCTTCCCCTCCGTTGCTCATGCCCAACGCTTCACGCATCGGCTTGGGGATCAGCGCGCGCCCCTGACGATCGATGCGGATACGGTAACGATCCTGGCCTGCCATGCACTACGGTATCACCACCGGCGTTCCCCGTGGCATCCTGGTGAGGAGTGGCACGGGGTCGTCGCCGACGGTCGGCCGAAACGTGCGAAACTACATGAACGTGAACCTTCACGCGGCCCAAACGAACGTCATGGTGCCCGCCGGCCTTCTGATCACGAAGTTGCGACCGCCGCGGGGTCGTGAGGCTGCGCCGTCACGATCACGCCTCCTCGAGTACTTGCGAGCGGAGCCCGCGCCGGTGGTGGTGGTGACGGCCGGCGCCGGGTTCGGCAAGTCGACGCTGCTGAGCCACTGGGTCGCGTCTCTCGACCGCCACGTCGGCTGGATCTCGCTCGACGAAGGGGACAACGACGCGAGCCGCTTCTGGAGCCATCTGCTGGGCAGCCTTCATGGCGTGGTGCCGGGGTTCGCGGCCTACGGCGTCGAGGTCTTGCGGTCGCCCAGCGTCGCGCCCCTGGAGGCCCTGCTGACCGAACTGGTCAACGAGCTCGCCGCGGCCGACCCGGTCGTGCTCGTGCTGGACGACTACCACCACATCGACGATCCGGGGATCCACGGCGGCGTTACCTTCCTGCTGAGTCACCTCCCCGATACCGTGATGGTGGGCATCGGTAGCCGCTCGGCGCCGCCGCTGCCGCTCGCGCGGATGCGGGGCCGTGGCGAGGTTCGCGACGTCGATGCCGACGCGCTGCGCGCTACCGTCGACGAGACCGCAGCGTTCCTCCGGAGTGGCATGAATCTCGAGTTGAGTGACGACGCCGTGGCGAGCGTGCTCGG
>JACCWH010000047.1 GCA_013697735.1 Trueperaceae bacterium
GGCACGGAGCTGCTCGCGACTCTCCACGCCGCAGGGGCCGGCGGCGACCACGAAGCGACCGTCGCCCGTGACCACGCCGCCGATCGAGACGGGACTGTCGTCGTGGCGGAACTCGCGCGAGGCGAGCTTGAACGGCTTGGTGATTCGGACGACCGTCTCGACGCCCGGCAGGGCGCGCAGGTGCTCGCGCACGTCTTCGGTGGGGGCGGGTCCGATGGCGCCGATGAGGACGCGCGACTCCCCCTCGGACACGTGCGACGTGAAGCCGAGGGTATGCACTTCGGCGAGCACGCGATCGCGCGCTTGGGCCGACGCGCCCTTCTGCATGACGATGACCATGGCGACTCCTGTGGTGGGTGGTGCGGGGCGACGGGGCGTGCCGCCTGCCGGGCCCCCCGCCGGCGCCGGGATCTCACTCACCGGCTGGCGCCCTAGAGGGCGCCGTTGCGCGCACGCGGATGGCGACAGGTGGTATATCGCCGGCCGAAGCCGACGCGTGCACCGCGCTCACTCGCGTTCGTTCGCATGGTCGTTACTCTATCAGGCGGGCTGCGCGGTGCGCGCGGGTACCACGGCCGCGATCTGATCCGCCTCCGCGCGGGCGTCGCCGAGGGCCTCCACGAATGCCCGGAAGGGCCAGCGCGATTCGGGATGCGTCGCGTACATCATCTCGGGGTGCCACTCCACGCAGAGCAGCCACGCGCCGCTCGTCCCCTCCAGCACCTCGACGATGCCGTCGGTGGTTCGGCCCGTGGCACGGAGCGACGGGGCGACTGTATCGACCGCCTGATGATGGAAGCTGTTCGTCATGACGGTCGTCGACCCGGCCGCCCGAGCCGACTTCGAGTCGCCGTCGAGCGTCACGGCGTGATGCGGGCGCCCGTCGATGCTCCGCTGGTCGTGCTGGATGGCGTGGGCCAATGCCGGCAGATGCTGGTGCAGCGTCCCACCCTCGGCGACGTTGACCAGCTGGATCCCGCGGCAGATTCCGAACACCGGCAAGCCGCGCGCTCGCGCCGCGCGATAGAGCGCGATCTCGAAGGCGTCGCGCTCCTCATCGACCACTCCGAGCCCAGGGTGGGGCGCCTGAGCGAAGCGCTCGGGGGCGACGTCGGCTCCGCCCGAGAGGAGCAGACCGTCGACGCGCTCGATCAGCTCGGACGCCGCCTCGACGTCGAGATTCGCCGCCATGACCGGCAGCGCCCCCTCCGCGCGGAGCGCCTGGCTGTAGTTGCGGCCGGTCACGGCGTCCTGGCGACGCAATCCCTGATCGCGGTCTCTGGAGGCGGTGGTCACGAGGACGAGGGGGCGTGCGTGGGAGACCATGGCGCTCATGGTAGCGCTCGCCGAGGCCGGTGACCGCGCGCTCGCCGACGCGGCGTGTGTGACGTGCGAGAACGGGTCGACCGGGGTGCGTGCTACCGTCCTCACGATCCACGACGCGCCGAGTGCGCCCGTGGTGCACGTGGCCAACGAGTGCACGTGACCCAACGAGGAGGAGCCACCATGGCGGAACGTGATCTCCAGAGAGAATTCGACGAGCTCAAGTCGGAGCTCGGCAAACTGCAAGACGACCTCTCTCGAGTGGCGGAGCAGGGCACCACCGTGGCAGTCGACGCCGCGGTCGCTGCCCGCGACCGGCTCGAGGAGGAGGCGCAGCACCTCATCGAGCGGATCCAAGAGGCCGCCGAGACGGCAGCATCGAAGGGGAAGGACATGGTCGCCGACGTCGAACGACGCGTCGAGGAGAAGCCCGTTCCTTCCGCACTGAGCGCATTCGGGATCGGCGTCGTCATCGGCATCATCCTCTCGCGGAGATAGCCCCGTGCTCCGTAGCCTCGTCGACCTCTTCATCGCCTTCACCGACCTGCTCCAGGCCTACGCCCACGAGATCCAGGAGTCGGCGAAGAAGACCGCGCTCAAGGTCGGCGTTCTGCTGGGGCTGGGTATCATCGCCCTCAGCGCCGCCATGGCGGCCGTGGTACTCGCGACCGCCGCACTCATGTGGGCCCTCTTCCTGGTCTTGCTCGAAGTGATGGCGCCTGCGGGCGCTTCGCTCGTGACGGGTCTCATCGTCTTTCTCCTGATCGGGGTGGTGGCATGGCTCGCCGTCCGTCGAACCCTCCGCTGAACGTAGAGGACGCGAAAGCCCGGCTCCGTCTCGCCGCCGCGCGTGCCGAGCCCTCCGAGATCGTCTCGGGCGCGATCCGCACGAGCCCGTGGTCGGGCGTCGGCGTCTTCTTGGTCTTGGGTCTGATCATCGGCGCCACGCCGTCCCTCCGCCGCTCCGCCGGGAGTCTGGTCACGACCGGGCTCAAGGGACTCAGGCCCGGCTGACGCGCGCGCTGCACGCGGTGTCCGCGCGCCAAACGTGCAGCGCCGCGCGCAAGCGTGCGTTCCTCAATCGATCGCCTGCAGCAGCACGAACGTGAGGTAGCGGCTCTCCGGGAAACCGAGGCGTTCGGGGTGGTCGGGCGCCGCGCCGAAGCGTCCGAGCACGCGGCAGGCGCGGCCGGCATCGGCCGCGGCGTCCTCGAGCATCGTCACGAAGTCCTCCTCCGACACGTGGAACGAGCACGAACTCGTACCCAGCACACCCCCTGGCGCCAGCACCTTGAGCGCCCGGAGGTTCAGTTCCTTGTAGCCGGCGTAGGCGCGGTCGAGGTCACGGCGGCGCTTCGCCAGTGCTGGCGGATCGAGCGAGATGACGTCGAAGCCGGGGCCGCGGACCGAGCGGCGCTCCGCGTCGAGCGCACGGAGGCGTGCGAAGGCGTCGCTCGCCTCGAGCCGCGGCCGGGGGAGGCCGTTGCGCTCGAATGCGGCCGCGGCCTGCTGCAGGGCGCTCGCCGAGGTGTCGACGAGTTCGAGCTCGCGTACGCCCGGCGCGCCGTCGGCGCCGCGCGCGAGTCGCAGACCGAACCCACCCCCGTAGGAGAAGACGTCGAGCCCGCGCCCGTGCGCGTAGGCGGCGAGTCGACGGGCGTTCACGCGCTGGTCGAGGAACGCTCCGGTCTTCTGACCGCGCCAAGGATCGACCTCGAGCGCCAGGCCGCCCGCGACGAACGCGACACGCTCGCCGACGTGGCCTGCGAGCACGCGAACATCCGTCGTGAGCCCCTCGCGCTCGCGCGCGCTCGAGTCGAAGCGCCCGAGCACGCCGGTCGCTCCCGTGCGCGCCGCGAGCGCCTCGACGAGCGCACCGAGGTACGGCTCCAGCGGCGCCGAGGCACTCTGCACCACCAACACGTCGCCGAAGCGATCGACGACGAGTCCCGGGAGAGCGTCGGCGTCGGCGTGCACGAGCCGCACCCCCTCGTCGCCGGCGATGCCCGAGGCGGGGTCGGCCATGAGCCGTTCGCGATGGTCGAGCGCGCGGTCGAGCGCGCGCACGAGCGTCTCACCCCCGACCGGCTCGGCGCCGGCGTGGACACGACGGACCGCGATCTCGCTCGACGGGTTCACGGCCGCCCAGCCGAGGGGGCGGCCACGTTCGTCGTGCACGGGTGCGAAGCGCGGTGCCTCTGGTCTCGAGACGACGTCGGAGCGGTAGACCCACGGGTGGCCGGCGGTGAGGCGCGCCGCACCGCGCCGGTTCACGATCACGGGGTCGGCTGCGGGGTCGGGCGGGGGGTTCGAGACCTTCGGCATGGCAGGGCGGAGCGTAGCCCGCCACCCCCGCCGGCGCAAGCCGCTGCGTGAGCGACGCGCCGTGGACGTGTGCGATACTGCCGCCTTGGAGGTCGCGCATGCCCGGAATCGCCGTGATCGGCGCGCAGTGGGGGGACGAAGGGAAGGGGAAGGTCGTCGACGCGTTGGCGAGTACGGCCGACGTGGTCGTCCGGTTCTCCGGCGGCGCCAATGCCGGTCACACCGTCGTCGTGGGGGACCAGGTCTTCAAGCTCCACCACCTGCCCGTGAGCACCCTCCACGACGGGCCGACGTCGATCCTCGGCGGCGGTATGGTCATCGACCCCTGGACGCTGCGCGACGAACTCGAGGGCCTGCGCGCCCGGCGCGATCCGGGTGAGATCTGGATCTCGTCCGACGCCCACGTCGTGCTGCCCCACCACAAGAAGAACGACGAGGGGGGCGGTTTCGTGGGCACCACCGGTCGCGGCATCGGCCCCGCCTACTCCGACAAGGCCCGCCGCCTCGGTGTTCGCTTCGGAGACCTCCTCGACGACGACGCGCTGCGGCTCGTGCTCGGGCGACTCATCGCGGGGAAGCCGAACTCGACCGCGAACGTCGGCTGGCGGAGCGTCGACGACGTCTTCGCCACACTCGAGGAGATCCGCGCCTACGTCCGCCCCATGGTGCGCGACACCGGCGCCCTCGTGCGCGCGGCCCTCGGGCGCGGCCAGCGCGTGCTCTTCGAGGGGGGACAGGGAACGATGTTGGACCTCGCCTACGGTACCTACCCCTTCGTCACGTCGTCGCATCCGACCGTGGGTGGGATCCTCGTGGGCGCGGGCGTGAGCCACAAGGCGCTCCACGGCGTCTACGGAGTGGTGAAGGCATTCTCCTCGCGCGTCGGTCACGGCCCCTTCCCCACGGAACTCAGCGGCGCTGAGGCGGAGCGCCTGCGCGGGACCGGCTCGAACCAGTGGGACGAGTTCGGCACCACCACCGGACGCCCGCGCCGCGTCGGCTGGCTCGACCTCACGCAGGTGCGCTACGCCTGCGATATCAACGGCTTCGACGGCCTCGTGGTGACGAAGCTCGACGTGCTGTCGGGGCTCGACGAGGTGCTCGTCTGCGTCGACCACGCCGGCGACCGCCCCATCTACGAGCGCATGCGGGGATGGGGCGCACTCGAGGGCCTCGGATCGCGAGATGCGCTGCCGAAGGCGGTGCTCGAGTACCTGTCACTCATCGAGGAGGCGACCGGGGTGCGCGTTGCGATGTTCTCCACGAGTCCCGATCGAGACGACACCTACGGCTCCGTCGACTGGGGCGCGTAGGCCGGCATGGGTCGGACGCGGCCCTCGGGCGTGGCGATCGGCGGCGGACTCCTCGCCGCAGTCGTCGTGATCGGCGCTGGGGTGATCGCCTGGCGCGTGGGCGAGGGGGTGGTAGTGCCGGTTCCCTACGGTCTCCAGCCGGAGTTCGAGGTGCTCGGGGTGGCGGGCACCGGCGGCACGACCGTCCGGCTTCCGGCGCCGCCGACGAACGCGTCGCAGTTCTCGCGCACCGAAGCGCGCGGGCGCTACGGACTGATGTGGGAGGTCGCGGGGGGCATCGGCCACGGCCAGCTCGGGCCGGTGGGAGCTCGTGGAGACGCCTGGGTGGAGCGCCCGCTCGACGTGGTCGTGGGGCCGCCGCCCCAGCCGGGTACGCCGGCTCGGCTCGACGTGACCCTCCATCGGCGTGACCCACTCGCCGATCACGGCGTCCCCTTCGAGGAGGTGCGGATCGTGGGGCCGGTGGGGGAGATCGCGGGCTGGTTCATGGAGCGCAACGCCGATACTGCCGTGGTGATGGTCCACGGTCGCCGGCGCGGTGACCGCACCGAGGCGCTTCGGGCGCTGCCGAGCGTGCTCGCCCACGGCACGTCGGTGCTGGTGACGAGTTACCGCAACCACGACGCCAGCGCGCCCAGCTCTGCGGGGCTCTTCACGTACGGCCAGGACGAGTCGGATGACCTGCTCGCGGCGATCGCATGGCTGGCCGATCGCGGCGTCGAGCGCGTGGTGATCGTGAGCTACTCCATGGGGGGCGCGATCGCCCTCCTGGCGCGCGAGCGCTGGCCCGACCGCGCGCCGGAACTCCTCGGCATCGCGATGGATTCGCCGTTGCTCGACCCGCGCGAGGTCGTGCGGCTCGCCGTCCGTCGCGCCGGCCTGCCACTGCCGGGACTGGCGGCCGACCTCGGACTGGCGGTCGCCGGCTGGCGGGCCGGAGTGCGCTGGGCGCCGCTCGACCTCCGTCGCCTCGCTCCCGGCCTCGACCTCCCGGTCCTGCTCATCGGCGCGGTGGAGGACGGCACCATTCCCATCGACCTCCTCGACGACTTCGCTCGCCTCGCCCCCGCGGACTCGCTGGAGTACTGGCGGGTCGAGGGGGCAGGTCACGTCGAGGCCTACAACGTCGATCCTGCGGCCTACGAGGCGCGGCTCGGAACCTTTCTCGAGCGGACGCTGACGCGCTGACGTCGCCTCGTCGGTCGCGCCGGGGTACTCAGCCGCGCTCTTCGATCGGTACGAACGTGCGGCCGGTGGGTCCTTCGTACTGAAGGCGCGGGCGCATGAGGCTGTTGTTCGCGTACTGCTCGTAGAGGTGGGCCATCCAGCCGCTGATGCGCGCCACGGCGAAGATCGGCGTGTAGGTGTCGGGTGGGAAGCCGAGCATGCGGTAGACGCTGGCCGAGAAGAAATCGACGTTCGGCTTCACCTGACGCCCCTTCGACTCCATCTCGCGGTCCATCACGCGCTCCATCTCGAGCGACATCTCGAACCAGCGGCCGTCGCCCGACTCCTCGGCGAGCTCCTTCGACACGTCCTTGAGGATCTTGGCGCGAGGATCGAGCACCTTGTAGACCCGGTGGCCGAACCCCATCACGCGGCCGTGTGGTTTCGCCAGCGTCTCGAGCACGTACGGTTCGACGGCCTCCACGGAGCCGATCGACTCGAGTGCGCGCATCACGGCGGCGTTGGCGCCGCCGTGGAGCGGTCCCTTGAGCGAGCCCGTCGCGGCGGTGATCGAGCTGTAGACGTCGGTGAGGCTGCTGGCGGTGGAGCGCGCCACGAAGGTGCTGGCGTTGGAGCCGTGCTCGGCGTGCAGTACGAGCGCCACGTCCATCACCCGCGTGGCGGCGGCGGTGGGGCGCTCGCCCGTGAGCATGTAGAGGAAGTTACCCGCCACGCCGAGTGCAGGATCGGGCTCGATCGGCTCCTCACCGCGACGGACGCGCTCGAATGCCGATACGAGCGACGGGAGCTGCGCCACGAGCGCGCGTCCGATGCGGCGGACGTCGTCGTCTTCGACGCCGTCGGGGTGCTCGTCGAAGGCGGCGAGCATCGAGACCCCCGTGCGCAACGCGTGCATCGGGTCGGTGCCTTCGGGCAGGGCGCGGAAGAGATCGACGATCTCGCTCGGGAGGGTGAAACCCTCGGCAATCTCGGCTCGGAAGGCGTCGAGCTGGGTGCTCGTCGGGAGATCGCCATTCCAGAGGAGGTAGACGACCTCCTCGTACGTGGCTTCCGAGAGCTCGCGGATGTCGTAACCGCGGTAGACGAGTTCGCCTTTCTCGCCGTCGATGAAGCAGATGTGGGACGTGTCGACGGTGACACCGGCCAGTCCGCGGGAGATCGTCGGTTCCATGGGGCCTCCTGGCACGTCGCCGAGGCGGTGCGCCAAGGCGGGATGGGGATGGTGGAGCGCGAGTGCGCGGGATGTCGGAGGGCATCGTTCTTCACCGAACGTGGTCCGACGCGTCGTCCTGACGTTGGGGCAGTCTACCGTGCCGACGTCATGGCCGCCGCTCAGCGCGATTCGTCGCTCAGTACGGCGAGGAGCTCGGTACCGTAGCGCTCGAGCTTGACCGGCCCGATACCGCGAGCGTTCGCGAGCGACGGCAGGTCGCTCGGAACGGTCTCCGCCAATTCCTGCAAGACGTCGTCGGCGAGGATGGCCTGCGGCGCACGCCCCTCGGCTGCGGACGTCCGCTCCCGCCACGCCGCGAGCCGTGCACGGCGAGCGCCGACGCCGGTGGGATCGGGTCCAGTGGCCGAGGGCGCGTTCGGCGACGCGGAACGAGCACGCTCGTCGGGGGCGACACCATGTGCGGGCGTGCCGTGGGCCGACTGCCGGGGTGGGTGCGCCGTGGGCGGTGCGTCGGTGCGGGGCGGAGGGAAGGGACGGGCATCGGGGCCGCGGGAGATGAGCGCGATTCCGGCGGCGATCAGCAACAGGGCGAACCAGACCGAGGCGAACGCCCCCGCGTTGGCGAGCCCGATCAACACCCCGATCGCGGCGAGGACCGCGCCGAACGTGCGCGGCCAGCGACTCGGTCGCCGCTCCACGAGATCGATCGCGGCGATGCCCGCACCGAGGCTGATCAGGAAGAATGCTTCGTTCCGGAAGACCTCCTGCAGGAGGATGCCGGTGGCGGTACCGGCGAGGATGCCGCCGAGCACCAGCAGGCCGTAGGTTCGCTGCCGGGCGTAGGCGAACAGCATGGCGGCGGCCACGAGGCCGATCCAGAGCCAGCCGGCACCGTCCGACAAGCGCGCCAATAGCGTGATCGTGCCGAGTCCGATGAGGACGTAGGCCACCAGGCGTCGGTTCGTCATGGCACCATTCTAGCGCGCGTCCGCTCCGTGACCGAGTGCGCCCCGGGCTCCGGAGGGGGTCTGCTATGCTGAGGCGACACCTTTCGTGCGTCGCGATCGGCGCGACGCCGCTCGGAGACGACGATGCCACCGGTGCCTGCCCGCGGAATCGACCTCGACACGCCGCGCGACGGGCGCAAGACGGATCGTCCGCCACCCTTCGCGACGGTCGACCGTGCGTGCGCGGCCGCCCGAGAGGAGGAGCCCCGTGATCACGGACTCCCCACGGTTCGAACCCTTCAGCCCCGATCCCCACGCCGTCATCAGCGAGAGCGGCGAGTGGATCGCCCCCTTCGACCTCGACCTCGACGACGACACGCTTCGCGGCATGTACCGCAACCTCGTACTCGCCCGGCTCATCGACGAGCGACTGGTGCGCTTGCAGCGCCTCGGCAAGACCAGCTTCGTCGCGCCCGGGGCCGGCCACGAGGGGGCTCAGGTCGGTATCGCCCACGCCATCGAGATCGGCCGCGACTGGCTCTATCCCTACTACCGCGACACGGGTCTGGTGGCCGCGATCGGCTGGCCGCTCGAGAAGTTGTTCGGTCAGATGCTGGCCACGCGCGCGGATCCGGCGCGCGGTCGCCAGATGCCCGCGCACCCCGGTAGCAGGGCGCTCAACGTCTTCACCGTGGCCTCGCCGATCGCGTCGCACGTCCCCCCGGCCGTCGGCACGGCGCTGAGCCAGAAGATCGCCGGCAAGGGCGACGTAACCGTCTGCACGTTCGGCGACGGCGCCACCTCCGAAGGCGACTGGCACGCCGGCGTGAACTTCGCGGGCGCGCAGGGCGCACCCATCGTCTTCGCCTGCGAGAACAACCGCTATGCGATCAGCGTCGACCTCAACCACCAGACGGGGAGCGGCGGCATCGCCGCCAAAGCGCACGCCTACGGTATGCCCGGCTACCTGGTCGACGGCATGGACGTCTTGGCCTGCTACTACGTGATGCGCGAGGTGGTGGCGAACGCCCGCGAAGGGCTCGGCCCCGCCCTGGTGGAGATGGCGGTCTACCGCTACGGCCCGCACTCCTCGGCCGATGACGACAGCCGCTACCGCCCCGCCGAGGAGGTCGCCGCCTGGCGCCTGCGCGACCCCATCGCGCGCCTACGGCGCTTCCTGGAGCGACGCTCACTCTGGGGCGACGAGGCCGAGGAAGGGCTCCGGAGCGAGATCGCCGGCGAACTCGACGAAGCCGTCGCGGCCGCTGAGGCGGCCGGCCCGCAGGACGTAGACACGCTCTTCGAGGACGTCTTCGCCGAGTTGCCCGCCCACCTCGAACGTCAGCGTGAGCGCTACCGGCTCGCTCGGCGCGCCGCAGGCGAGGACGGCTGAATGGCCGTCCAGACGTTCGTCCAGACCGTCGCTCGCACGCTCATGCAGGAGATGCGCCGCGACGACCGCGTGGTGGTGCTCGGGCAGGACGTCGGCAAGCGCGGCGGCGTCTTCCTCGCTACCGAGGGGCTCTTCGACGCCTTCGGACCCGACCGCGTGATCGACACGCCCCTGTCAGAAGCAGCCATCATCGGCGCCGCCATCGGCATGGCGGTCCACGGCCTCCGCCCCGTGGCGGAGGTGCAGTTCTCGGACTACGTCTTCCCGGGTTTCGATCAACTCGTCTCGCAGGCCGCCAAGCTTCGCTACCGCTCCGGTGGGAGCTTCCACGCGCCGATGGTGGTGCGGATGCCGGCGGGGGGCGGCGTGAAGGGCGGGCACCACCACTCCCAGAATCCCGAGACGCACTTCGTGCACACGCCGGGACTGCAGGTCGTCTACCCCTCCACGCCACGCGACGCCCAGGGGACGCTCCGCACCGCCATGCGTGGTGAGGATCCGGTGGTCTTCCTGGAGCCCAAGCGCCTCTACCGGGCGGTGAAGGAGGAGGTCTCCGACGACCCCGACGCGACCCTCCCCGTGGGGAAGGGAGTCCTCCGGCGCGAGGGTGACGACGTCGTCCTGATCTCCTACGGCGCGAGCATGGCCGAGACGGTCCAGGCCGCTGCCGCGCTCGCCCAGCAGGGGATCGAGGCCGACGTGATCGACCTTCGCTGGCTCCTCCCCTGGGACGAGGAACTCGTGCTCGAGCGCGTCGCGCGCGTCGGTCGCGTGGTGCTCGTCTCCGAGGCGCCGCGCACGGCCAACCTCGTCTCGGAGGTAGCCGCGACCATCGCCGAGGAGATCCTCGACATGCTCGAGGCGCCTCCCGTGCGCGTCACCGGCTTCGATACGCCCTACCCCTACGCTCAGGATCGCGCCTACCTCCCGGGCGTGAACCGGATCCTCTACGCCGTGCAGCAGGTGCTCGAGTACTGATCGAAGCACGCCGCTCTCGAACGCACGCTCCCGCACTCCCCGCTCCGCTCGCCCGGTCTCCGAACGCCCGGTTCCCGAACGCCAGGAGGATGCATGCCGAAGGACTTCGTCCTGCCCGAACTCGCCGAATCCGTGGTGGAGGGTGAGATCGTCACGTGGCTCGTCGAGGAGGGGGAGCGTGTCGAGGTCGACCAGAACGTCGTGGAGGTCATGACCGACAAGGTGACCGTCGAGCTCCCCGTGCCGTTCGGGGGCGTGCTCGTCGAGCGCGTCGCCCAAGTGGGCGACGTGATCGAGGTCGGCGGTGTGCTGGCACGAATCGAGACCGAGGCGGCGGGCGACGATCATGCCCGCCCCGCGCAAGGAGGGAACGATCGCAAGCGCTCCGCTCCGGGTGCCGCCGTGGCCGACGAGGCCCTCGCCGGCGAACCGGCGCGTGCGGGTGCCGCACACGCCGAGAGCGACGACGACGACGGCGACGCACTCAGCCTCTTCAAGGCCGAAGCCCCCACGAAGGGCGGTCCGGTGCTGCAGATCCGACGAGGCGAGCGCCCGCGCGACGGCGCCGCTGCGGTCGCCGACCCGGCCCCCGGCACGCGTAGCGACGCTCCGAACCCCGAGCGCGCCACGGCGCGCGGCCCGTTCGGACGCGTCGTCGCAGTGCCCGCAGCGCGCCGGCTCGCGCGCGAACTCGGCCTCCCCATCGAGGCGATCACCGGCAGCGGCCCGCACGGCCGCGTCCGCGTGACCGACGTCGAGGGGCACGAAGCGTCGGGGGAGTCGGTCGGGCGAGGCGGCCTGCCGGCGCCCGTGCGGCACCAGACCCCACCCGGGTACGAGGACCGCGAGGAGCGGGTGAAGCTCCGCGGCCTACGCCGCGTGATCGCGCAGCAGATGACCGCGTCGCACCTCCACGCCGTGCGCACCCTGCACGTCGACGAAGCCGACGTGTCGGCGCTGGTGCGTATGCGCGAGCGCCTCAAGGCGCGGGCCGAAGCGCGCGGCGTCAAGCTCTCCTACCTCCCATTCGTGATGAAGGCCGTGGTCGACGCCCTGCAGGCCTTCCCGTCGCTCAATGCCAGCCTCGACGACGAGTGTCAGGAGATCATCCGCAAGCATTACGTCAATCTCGGCATGGCGGTCTCGACCGACGACGGCCTGGTGGTGCCCGTGGTCCGAGACGCCGATGCCAAGTCGCTCGTGGAGCTCGCCGACGACCTGCAGCGCCTCGCGAGGAAGGCGCGCGACGGCTCCCTCGCGAGCGACGAGGTCCGCGGCTCGTCGTTCTCCATCACCAACATCGGTTCGATCGGCGGCCTCTTCTCCTTCCCGATCATCAACGTCCCCGACGCCGCGATCCTGGGGGTGCACAGCATCAAGAAGCGTCCGGTGGTGAGCGACGACACCATCGTGATACGGCCGATGCTCTACCTCAGCCTCTCCTTCGACCACCGGCTCGTCGACGGCGCCGAGGCTGCGCGCTTCACCTCCCACCTCATCGATCTGCTCGAGACGCCCGAGGCGCTCCTGCTCGACGCGTGACGGGGGCGCCGGCCGCGCCTTCGTAGACTGAACGGGTGACGACCGACGACCTCCCAGTGCTGCCCCGCCAACCGGGCTGCTACCTCTTCCACGCCGCCGACGACCGGGTGCTGTACGTGGGCAAGGCGATCGACTTGCGTTCGCGCACGCGGTCGTACTTCGGTCGTTCGCCGGGGGCGAAGGCGGTCCTCATCACGCAGAGCGCCGAGCGGTTGGAGTACATCGTCACGCAGAGCGAGGTCGAGGCGCTCATCCTCGAGGCGAACCTCATCAAGCGCCACAAGCCGCACTACAACGTGCTGCTCAAGGACGACAAGAGCTATCCCTTCCTCAAGCTCACGAACGAGCCCTTCCCGACCCTCGAGTTCACGCGGCGGGTGCTCAAGGACGGCGCCCAGTACTTCGGCCCCTACCCCAACCCGGGCTCGGTGCGGCGCGTGCAGGAGCTGGTCGCGGCGGTGTTCCCGCTGCGGCAGAACAGCGGTTCGCCCATGCAGGTGCGCAAGCGCCCCTGCCTACGCTTCCACATGGGGCGCTGCCTAGCGCCGTGCATCGGCGAGGCCGACCCCGAGGCGTACGCGAAGGTGGTCGATCAGGTGCGCGCCTTCCTGGAGGGGCGTGTCGAAGAGACCGCCGCCATGGTGGAGGGCGAGATGCGCGCCGCCGCGAGGCGTCAGGACTTCGAGCTCGCCCGGCTCTACCGCGACCGCCTCGAGGCGCTCAAGCGGCTCACCGGCTACGAGTCGAGCGTGGTGGCGAGCGGCGGTGAGGACCTCGACTTCCTGGGGGTCGCTCGCGCGGGCGATCACGCCATGGTGCAGCTCTTCCAGATGCGAAACGGTCGCGTGGTCGGCCGTGACAAGCGCTCCCTCACCGGCGCCGACGGGGCGACCGTGGGAGAGGTGCTCGAGCCGTTCATGGTCGATTACTACGGTCAGGCCACGCACGTGCCGCCGCTGGTGTTGGTCCCCCCGGCCGAGGAGCTCGACGTCGTGGTCTGGCAGGCCTTCCTGAGCGAGCGCGCGGGGCGGCGCGTGCAGCTGCGCACGCCGCGCCGCGGCGAGAAGATGGCGCTCATGGAGATGGCCGAACGCAACGCCCGCACGGGCGTCGAGGCCGAGATCGCCCTGCTCGAGCGCCGTGGGGAGGCGCCGGGGGTGAAGGAGCTGCAGAGCCTCCTGTCGCTCGCCGAGCCGCCACACCGCATCGAGGGTTTCGACGTCTCGAACCTCATGGGAACGCACACGGTGGCGAGCCTGGTGGTGTTCGAGGGGGGGCGCGCGAAGCGGAGTGAGTACCGCCGCATCCGCATCCGCGGCCTCGACAAACCCGACGACTTCTTCTCCATGCACCAGGTGATCACGCGCCGCTTCGCGGGGCGGCTCGCCGACCAGCTCGCGCCGCCGGACCTGATGCTGATCGACGGCGGCAAGGGGCAGGTCTCGGCCGCGCAGCGGGCGCTCGACGACCTGGGGCTCAACCTCACCATCGTCGGTCTCGCCAAGCGGCAGGAGACGATCGTGACGGCGGCCGGCAAGGAGGTGCTCGTCGCCGAGACGCACCCGGCGCTGCGCCTGCTCATGCACGTGCGCGACGAGGCGCACCGCGTGGCCGTGGGCTACAACCGGCAGCGGCGCGGCAAGGAGATGACGCGGAGCGTGCTCGACGAGGTTCCCGGCGTCGGCCCGAAGCGGCGCGACGCGTTGTTGGCGCACTTCTCGTCGATCGATCAGCTGCGTGCCGCAGACGTACGCGAGCTCGCCGCGATCCCGGGCGTCGGCGCGGCTGCCGCCCAGGCCATCAAGTCGTACTTCGAGCCGTGAGGGTGCCCTCGCTGGAGGCGGTAGCATGACGTCTGTGACGACGCATCCGGGTGCCACGACGACGACGTCGACGACGTCGCCCAACGCCTGGGCGCCGGTCGCCCTGGTGCTGGTGAACGCGATCCCGCTCGTGGGCGTGCTCGTGTTCGGCTGGCGGCTCTTCGACCTGATGCTGCTCTATTGGCTCGAGAACGGCGTGATCGGGGTCTTCACGGTGCTCAAGATCCTCGCGCGCCGCGCGTCGCCCAACGCCCGTGATCCGCAGGGCGTCCCCGCCGGAGCGCTCGGCAAGCTCATCGTCGCCTGTTTCTTCACCGTCCACTACGGCATCTTCTGGTCGGTGCACGGCGTCTTCGTGCTCACGCTCTTCGGCGGCGTGCTCGGTAGCCTCCCCACCGCGGTGGGGGCGGTGCCGTTCTACGCTCCGCCGGACTTCCAGCCGGTCTCGTCGCTCGCGGCGGCCGGCACACTCGCGCTGGCACTCGCCTCGCTCTTCGTGAGCCACGGCGCTTCGTACGTGACGAACTTCCTCGGTCGCGGCGAGGACCGCACGCTGACGCCGGTGGCGCTCATGGCCCAACCGTACGCGCGCGTCTTCGTTCTCCACGCCACCCTCATCGGCGGCGGCTTCGTGGTGCTGCTCCTCGGATCCCCGGTCGCGGCGCTGCTGCTGCTCGTGGCGCTCAAGACCGGCGTCGATCTCGCTGCCCACCTGCGCGAACACCGCGCCGCGGGTCGCGCGACCTGAGAGCGCCTCGCACCGAACGCCTCGCACCGAACGCCTCGCACCGAACGCTATGTGCCGCCGTCGCCGACCTCCTCGCGCGTGAGCGACTCCGCCGCGCGCGCCTCCGCGGGGGGCGGACCGGCGAGCGGCGGGAGCGGCACCGCGCCCAGCCACGCCCGGTCCGTCCAGACCGCACGCGACAGATCCATCTGCACGTCGACGCGCCCACCGGGCGCCGGCACGCGCCGTAACTCGCGAAAACCGATCTTGCGGAACGCCGCCTGCGCGCGCGGGTTGTCGGCGTAGGTGTGGAGCTTGACGCGTTCGAGATCGAGCTCGTCGAACGCGATGGTGAGGATGCAGGCGATCGCCTCCGGGCCGTAGCCGTGGTTCCAGTGGCTGCGCTCGCCGATGATGATGCCGAGCGTCGCCTCGTGTGGGCGGATGTCGTAGAGCTCGACGGTGCCGATGTAATCGCTTCGCTCGTCGAGGATGCCGAACGTCGCGCGGTCGCGGCGTCGAGCGTCGGCCCGCAGCACGCGGCGCAGGAGCCAGAGCGGCATCCTGTTCGGGGGCGTACCGTTGAGGAAGGCGATCTCCGGATCGCGGAAATGGGCGGCTACACGTCGCCAGGCGCTCGTGTCGAGATCGGCGATCGGCGTGAGTCGGACCCGCCCATGGTGGGGCAGCGCCTTCGGGAACGCGGCCGTCATGGAGCCTAGTGTACGCTCTCATCACTGCCGTCTTGGAGGCAATGCATGACCGACACGCCCGTATCGCGATTCACCGAACCGTTCGGTCTCCTTCGCGGCGCCATCGCCCAAGTGATCCTCGGCCAGGAGTCCCTCGTCGAGGACATGCTCATCGCAGCCTTGGCGCGCGGGCACGTGCTGATCGAAGGGGCGCCGGGGCTCGGCAAGACGCGCCTGGTGCGTGCCTTCGCAGACGCCACCATGCTCTCCTTCGGTCGCGTGCAGTTCACCCCCGACCTCATGCCGGCCGACGTCACCGGCACCACCGTCTTCATCGAGGAGGCCGAGGACGAGCGCTTCGTGTTCCAGCCTGGGCCCGTGTTCCACAACGTGCTCCTCGCGGACGAGATCAACCGCGCCACCCCCAAGACGCAGTCGGCCCTGCTCGAGGCGATGCAGGAGCGCGCGGTGACCGTCTCGGGCGTGCGCCACGAACTCCCCGAACCCTTCATGGTGCTCGCCACCCAGAACCCCATCGAGATGGAGGGAACCTACCCGCTCCCGGAGGCGCAGCTCGACCGCTTCCTCTTCAAGCTCACCGTCGACCGTCCCGACACCGAGACGCTCAGGCGCGTGCTCGAGGCGACCACGGGCGAGGAGGCCGTAGCGCCCCGAGGGATCGTGAGCCGCGAGACGATGCTCGATCTGCAGCGCATGCTCCGCGCCGTGCCGATCGCGAGCGCCGCGCTCGACTGGGCGGTACGAGTGATCGACGCCACGCACGAGCACCCGCTCGTGCGACTCGGCGCCAGCCCGCGCGGCGGCCAGGCGATGGTCCTCGCCGCCAAGGGCTTCGCGCTCGTGGCCGGGCGCCCGCACGTCGAGATCGACGATCTCCGCCGCGCCGCCGCGCCGTCGCTCCGTCACCGCCTCCTCCTGTCGTTCGAGGCGGAGGTCGAGGGCGCCGATCCCGACGCGGTCGTGGCCGAGGTCGTCGCGTCGGCGACCGCTCGGGCCACGCGCCGCTGACCCCCGGGGGGCGCGCCGCGTGATCACGGCCCCGAGTCGGCGGCTGCTCGAGCGCTACGCACTGGCGTCACGCGCCCTCTCGCGCACGTCGGGGGAGCGACTCGCACGCGAAGCGGGTCAGTCGGTCGAGTTCCACGACTACCGTCCCTACGGACCGGGCGACGAGCTGCGCGCGGTCGACTGGCGCGTCTACGCCCGCACGGGGCGCGTGATGACGCGCCTCTTCCAGGCGGAGCGGACGATGGACGTCCACGTGCTACTCGACACCAGCATGAGCATGCAGGTCGGCGGCAAGCTGCCGTACGCGCGCACGGTGGCGCAACTGCTCGCGTTCGTCGCCCACCGCGACGCCCGTGCGCAGGTCCACACCTTCCACGGCGAGTCCGGCGCCTCGGGGCAGGGGAGGGGCGGCCTCGCGAGCGCCTGGGCGATGCTCGAGGGCGCCGAGGTCCGACGTGATGCGCTCGCCCCGGTGGCGGCGGTGCGGCGCTTCGCGCTCACGCTGCCGCGCGTGCGGGGTGCGGGCCTCGTGCTGATCGTCTCGGATCTGTTCGATCCCGAGCCGCTCCGCCCGGCGCTGCTCGCGCTACGCGCGCGGGGACTCGACGCCGCCTTCTTGCAGGTGGTCGCGGACGACGACCTCGAGC
>JACCWH010000062.1 GCA_013697735.1 Trueperaceae bacterium
CCTTGTCGTGCCCGAGTTGCCCGGCATAGGTCGCAGCGGAGCCGTAGGCAGCGATCTCGTAGTGCTCGATGCGCTGGGCGGCGGCGATGAGGGCGGCGTCGAGCGCATCGCCGGAGTCGTTGTCTTCTAACAACTCCTCACCCTCCTGTACGAGCCCTTCCATCGCTTCGCAGGTCTCGCTACCGACGGAGGTGCCGAGCATCTCGGCGACCTCCTCCAGTCGACGGACGTGCTCACGCGTCTCCTCGAGGTGCATCTCGAAGGCGTCGCGCAATTCGTCCGCGGAAGCGGCTTCGGCCATCGCCGGGAGCGCCTCGAGGAGTTGTTGTTCTGCGCTGTGGAGATCCTTGATTTCGTGCTCAAGGACGTCAGTGAGGTTGTTCAGTTTCATGGTAGCTCCCTTCTCGCCGATGCTAGAGGACTGGAGGTGAGCCGGATGGACGCGCGCTGAGTCGGCTCGTCACGGCGAAGCAATGTCCGTGCGTGCATGAAGCGTATTTCGCACGCTACTGCCTTGCGGAACGTGTATCGAGACTCGGTTGTGGCATCCGGGAACGTTCTCAAGAACAGAACGCGGGGCGGCGACCAGCCGGGGAATCGGCTACCCGTGCACGCGTGACGGCTGCGCGCGAGAGGGGCGCGCGATGCGCGAAGATTCTGCATCATGCTCCGTCGGTCGCGCTTCGCGAGGGCCGCGGACGCCGTACCGCGAAGCTCGATGTGGCGCGAAAGAGAAAGAAGAGGTGGATGATGCCCTACGAACGCAGGAAGGATCTGCCGAGTGCCGTGCGCGTCTCACTTCCGGCACACGCGCAAGACATGTATCTGGCGGCCTACAACGGTGCCTGGGACTCGTACGCCGATCCTGACGAGCGCAAGGGTCCCGAAGAGCGCAAGGGTGACGCGTCGCGCCAGGAGAGCGCTCACGAGGTCGCATGGGCGGCCGTCACCAGGTGCTACGAGAAGGACGACGACGGGGACTGGGTGCGAAAGGAGTGACGGCGGCTCCGCGCCGGGCGACGCCACTGTCCTCCAGTCGCATCGCGGTTCGATGTAGGCGGGCGTACAATTCGTAGAAGTGAAGCCTGACGCGCTCGGCATCGTGTTGACTCCAATAGCTACGGCCGACGTATCGCGTTCGCAGACGTCGGCCCAGCCGAACATGGTCGTCGTCGCGGTTCTCGCGGTCGCGGCGCTCGGACTCGTGCTCGGCGGGCACGTCGCGCTCGACCGCGGTTGGTTCACCGTCGATTACGCGGTGCCGTTCATGTTGCGGGGCTTCGCCGCTGCCCTGGCACTCGGTATCGGCTTCGTGAACCTCGCGCGCTACGTCGGACGGCGCGACGCCTCTTCGTTGATCGTGGGCGTCGCCTTCACCGGGGTCGGTCTGTTGTTCGTGCTGCGGATCGTCTTGCACGCTCTCGCCGTCACCGTCGATCTCGGCTACTTCGATACGAGCTTCCGTGTGCTCTGGGCGCACCAGATGTACCTGCCGGTTGCCCTCCTCATGGGTATCGCACTCGTACCACCCTCGCCGACCGCGGCGAGCAGCCGGCTCCCTGCGACCCCGGAGCGGACCCGTCGGAGCGTGAGCGTGTTCGTCGCGGTCGCGGCGCTGCTGGTGCTCGGTGCGATCGTCGGCGCATGGTCGCCAGTGTTCCCCGGCGGTACGATCGCGGATACGATCGTCGCCCGTCCTGCGGCGGGATGGCTGGTCTCGGCCTACCTGATCGTCCTCGTGCTCATCGGGCGTCGAAGCGACCTTGCGAGCACCACCGAGGGGCCATGGCTCTTCCTCGCCCTCTTCATCGGCCTCCTCCAAGCGGCGCTCGTCGCCCCCTTCTGGCACACGGTCGATGTGGCGGCTGCGGTGCTCGACGGCGCCACGAACCTGATGATGTTCCTCGCCGCCGCCATGGGTACGCTCGTCGGTATGGTGCGTCAGGCGCGGGACGAGGACTCGCTCTTCGAAGCACTGCGAGTGGAGTCGCGTGAACGAGCGCGTATCGAGGGGGCCCTCGCGCGTGAGGCGGCTCGACTCGAACAGGCGAACGACGAGCTCGCTCAGTACGCGTATCTCGCGTCGCACGATCTGCAGGAACCGTTGCGGATGGTGACGAACTACCTCCAGCTCATCGAGCGGCGCTACGCGCACCTCCTCGACGACGACGGCCGCGAGTTCATGGCATTCGCGGTGGACGGGGGTGTGCGGATGAAGCGACTCACGAACGATCTCCTCACCTACTCGAAGGTCAATGCGCGGCCGCCGGTGCTCACGCACATCGACGCCGAGGCTGCCTTGCGCGCAGCTCGATCGAACCTCTCGCTCGCGGTCGCCGAGTCCGGTGCGCAGATCACGAACGACCCGCTCCCCCACGTCCCCATCGACCACGTGCGTCTCGTGCAGGTCTTCGAGAACCTCGTCGCGAACGCGTTGAAGTTCCGCCGCACCGACGTGCCGCCACGTGTGCACGTCGCTGCCGCGCGCCAAGGGGACATGTGGCGGTTCACGGTCAGCGACAACGGCATCGGGATCGAGAGCGCCCACTTCGACAAGGTATTCGGTGTATTCCAGCGCCTCCACCGCCCCGACGCGTACCCCGGATCGGGTATCGGGCTCGCGATCTGTCGAAAGATCGTCGAGCGCCACGGTGGCGCCATCTGGATCGAGTCGACACTCGGCGTCGGTACCGCGGTCCACTGGACCGTTCCGACGGATCCGGCGGGCGTGTACGCAGCACGACCCCCGCTTCCGGACGAGGGCGAGATCGACGAGCGCGTGAGCACGCTCATCGAGCGGGCGCGTGCGTTGCTGTGAGCCTTCCGACGACGCTCTGGATCGTGCTGGGGACCCAGTGGACGGCGGCTGCCGTCTTCACGCTGCTCGGCGTGGTGCTGCTTCGGCGCAGCGTGGCGGACGATGCCGCGCGCTTCGCCTCCGTGATGTTCGCCCTGTGGTGGTTCGGCCTCGGCGTGTCGAAGTTCGTCGCCGGCCTGCGGATCGCGCTCCAGGTGCCCGACGTGCCCCTCAGTCTCCTCGTCGGGCTCTCCTTCGTATCGTCGTCGGCGGTCGCCATCGGCCTCGCCGGGTTGCTCTGTCACCTCATCTACCTCTTCACTGGTCGGACCGCCCTGCTGTGGCCCGTGATCGGCTTCTATGCGCTCCTGTGCGGCTGGATCATCAGTAGTTCCTCGGTGTGGAACCCGGTCGGCGTGGAGATCTCCGCGTGGGGCGCGGAGTTCGCGTACGCGCAGCCGTACACGATGGCGTATCGTCTCGTCGTACTGCTGGTGATCGTCGGCCCACAGGTGCTGGCGGTGGCGGCGCTCTTCGTGATGGCCGCCCGGCTGCCGAGCAGCGCGGGACGCTTCAGGACGATCGTCGTCGCGGCGAGTGTCGCCATCTACATCGTCGACGCGCTCATCGCGCCGGCGTACCCGGCAGATAGCGCCATCTGGCAGATCGTGCACCACATGATTCCCATTGGAGTCGGACTCGGCGTCCTCGCCGTCTACCGACCACCCCGCTGGCTCCGAGGGCGCATGCCGCCGGAACTGAGCGCAACAGCACTGAGAGAGGCGGCTGGAGCATGACGAAACATCTCGAGACCATCGACATATTGTTGGTCGAGGACAACCCGGGCGACGTTCGCCTGACCCAGGAGGCGCTCAAGGAGGGAAAGGTCGGCAACACCCTCCACGTCGTCGGCGACGGTGAGGAGGCGCTCGCCTTCATGCGTCGCGAGGGCGCTTTCGCGAACAGTCCGACACCCGGTCTGGTGCTCCTCGACCTCAACCTTCCCCGCCTCGACGGGAGTGAGGTCCTGCGCGTCATGAAGCGCGATCCCGAGCTGAAGCGGATTCCGGTCGTGGTGCTCACCACGTCGTCGGCCGACGTCGACGTCTTCAAGGTGTACGAACTCGCCGGCAACTGCTACATCACCAAGCCCGTCGACTACGACCAGTTCATCAAGGTCGTGCGTAGCATCGAGGATTTCTGGCTCACGCTCGTCCGGCTCCCGCACGGGAGTAGCCGCTCCGGCCCCCCATGACGGTGCCGGTCGCGCGTCTCCTCCTCGTCGAGGACGCTGCGGGCGACGAGCGACTCTTCCGGGAGATGTTGCGCGATCTCGGCTACCCCGCGGAAGCCATCACCGTCGCGAGGAGCGTCGGCGAGGCCGTCGAGCGCCTCGCAGATGACACGTTCGACGTGCTCTTCCTCGACCTCGATCTCCCGGATTGTCAGGGGCTCGGGACGCTCGAGCGGGTCCTCGCGACCGGCCACGACGTACCGGTGGTGGTACTCACCGGTCTCGCCGATCAGACGGTCGGTGGGGACGCCGTCGCGAATGGCGCCCAGGACTACCTCGTCAAGGGGGAGGTCCACGGCGACGTACTCGCCCGCGTGATCCGGTACGCCGTACTGCGACACCAGGCGATCACGGCGGCAAAGCAGGAGAGCGCCCGTGCGGCGGCTGCGGTCGCGCGACTCCAGGCGACGCAGGAGGCGCGCTCGGCACTCGAGCACGAGGTCGCCGAGCGCCGCATCGCGCAGGGGAGCCTCGAGCGCTCGCTCGCCCGGCTCCAAGCCATGCGGAGCATCGACCGCGCGATCATCGGTAATCACAGCGTCTCGCCGATGCTCCAGGTGGTCCTACACGAGGGCGTCACGCTCCTCCACGTGGACGCGGCTACCATCATGCTCGTCGACGAGACGGGCGACCTGGTGCCGGCCGCGCACTACGGGATGCCGATGCTCCACGGCGCCGAGGACCGCGTCCCGCTCGACGACCCCAGCATGGTCGCGGTGCGGCGCGACGGACGGCTCAGCCTCGACCTCCACGCATCGACGTCGGCGCGCTTCAGCCACGGTGACCGTATCCGCCGAGCCGGCTTCCGCGCCTACCATGCGGTGGCGTTGTGCTCCCGCGAGCGGCTCCTCGGCGTCCTCGAGGTGTTCTGCCGCAGCCAGCTGCCGCAGAGCCAGGACTGGCACGATTTCGTCGACACGCTCGCCGATCAGTCGGTGGTGGCCATCGACAGCGCCGGTCTCCAGCAGCAGCTGGTTCGCGCCAACGTCGACCTCGTCGCGACCTACGATGCGACGCTCGACGGGTGGTCGCGAGCGCTCGACCTCAGGGATCGGGAGACGGAAGGGCACAGCCGGCGGGTCACGCAGCTCAGTGTGGAGCTCGCTGCGCGCTTCGCCTTGACGGAGGAGGAACTCGGGCACCTCAGGCGCGGTTCCTTGCTCCACGACATCGGCAAGATGGGTGTTCCAGACGCGATCCTGCAGAAGCCTGGGCCGCTCGACGAGGGCGAATGGGCGATCATGCGGCGACACACGACGTATGCCCGCGACCTGCTGATGCCGATAGAGTTCTTGCGGCCCGCGGTCGCCATCCCGTACGGACATCACGAACGTTGGGACGGGAGCGGGTATCCGGAACGGTCCGCCGCCGATGCGATCCCCCTCGCGGCGCGGATCTTCGCCGTCGCGGACGTCTTCGACGCGCTGACGAGCGACCGGTCCTATCGAAGCGCCTGGTCGAGGTCGCGAGCGCTCGAGTACGTGCGGAGCGAATCAGGGCGCCATTTCGATCCCGACGTCGCGCGCGTGTTCATCGAGCTCGCCGCCCGACGCGCGCCCCCGAGAACCTCCTGAGCGTGCCGTCAGGGTGACGCGCGCGTGGAGCGCTCGACTGGTCCGCCGATGCCGTCGATGCGCGGCGGCAGGTCTGCGAGCGGGATCGGCTGCATGTCGTCTGGATCGAAGGTGGTGTATCGAACGAGCAGGGGGGAGAACCACAGGTCGACGATCGTCACCGCGGAGCGCGCGGGCGCCGACGCTCCGAGGAGAGCGTGCGCACCCACTCCGCCCGTGAAGAGGAGCTCGAGACCCTCCACACGGCCGGGGTAATACGCGGCGTGGTGACCACTCACGTAGGTGTCGACACCCACGGCGCGCATGCGCTGTGCTAGGAAGCGCCCATCGCGCACGACCTCGCCCGGGCGATTCTTTCGCTCCGACACACCGAAGAGCGGCAGGTGCCCCATCACGATGCGCATGCTCGCCGACGTCGCGACCGGTTGCTGCAGCACCTGGCCGAGCCACTCGATCGTCGACGCTTCGACGGAGGCGCTCGAAGCGTCGATCACGGCCACGAAGATCTCGCCGAAGCGGAAGGCATACTCGAACGGGAAGCGACTCCGTTCGACGTAGTCGAGGTTGGCGTCGTACATCGAGTGGCTCCAGTAGGCACTCGCTGCGGCGCGCTCGCGTGCGAAGTTGAAACTTCCATCCGCAGCGCGGTCGCTCGAGCCATCGTGATTTCCGATCGCGACCGCGTACGCCGTGCCGTACCTTCGCAGTGGCGCTGCGACGACCTCGTCGAACGCCGCCCACATCTGCTCGAACCGCTCGTCCGGGAGCGCTCGGCTCTGGCCGGCGACGACGTCGCCCGGCATGAGCACGAGGTCGGGTCGCCAGACCTCACCGATTGTGCGCACTACGAGCGCGACGGCCGCAGGGTAGGTGGTCGCTCCATAGGGTCCGTTGAAGTCGCCGAACACCACGAGTCGGAGGTCGCCGCGCGGCGGATCGTCGACGGCGTCGTCGGCGAGCGCGATGGGTGCGAGCAAGCCGAGGACCAGCACGGCGGCGAGCATGGCGAGCGATCGATGCATGACGCACGATAACCGTCGCCCCTCCGGCGACGGCGCCCCATCGGAGCGAGCCGACGGTGACGTGACCCCTGCTCGTGCGTGGTCCGACGTCCCGTACTAGCGTGCCTTTCGGAGGTATCCGATGGCAACGTTCGAAGGCTCGATCGACGTGGACGTCCCGGTTCGCACCGCCTACGACCAGTGGACGCAGTTCGAATCATTCCCGGAATTCATGGAGGGCGTCGAAGAGGTGCGGCAACTCGACGACAAGACGCTCCACTGGCGCGCCGAGATCGGTGGACGTACGGAGGAGTGGGAGGCCGAGATCACGGAGCAGATCCCCGACGAGCGCATCGCTTGGACGAGCCGGTCGGGTTCCAAGAACGCCGGCGTGGTCACGTTTCACCACATCGACGACGGCAGCACCCGCGTGATGCTCCAGTTGGAGTACGAGCCCGAGACGGCGATCGAACACGTCGGTGCGGCGCTTGGTGTGGTGGGCCGAAGGATCCGTGGCGATCTCGACCGCTTCAAGGCCTTCATCGAATCGCGAGGGGAGCCGACTGGCGCCTGGCGCGGCGCCGTCGAGCGCTGAGTCAGGGCTCGCTCTCACCGCCGGGCAGTTCGACGCTCTGACCGAGATGGTCGTGGAGGTAGAGCATCTTCACCAGGACGAGGATGCTCGCCGCGACCGGCGTGGCGATGAACATGCCGAGCACGCCGAAGAGGGATTCGCCGAGGATGATGGCGATCACCGTGAGTGCCTGCGGGAGGTCTACGGCGTAGCGTTGCACCATCGGTTGGATGGCGTTCCCTTCGAGTTGTTGGATGATCAGGTAGAGCACGCTGACCCAGAGCGCCTGCTGCGGTCCGTCGGCGAAGGCGACGATCACCGCCGGCACGTACGCGAAGATCGGGCCGAAGATCGGTATCAGTTCCGCGATTCCCGCAATCAGCCCGAGGAGCAGTGCGTAGGGCACACCGATGATCATCAGTCCGACCGTTGCGAGGATACCCACGAGCAGCATCGACGCCATCTGCCCGAGGATCCAGCCTTGGATCGTGATCGCCAACTGGGAGAGCACCTGGCGCATGCGCCGCTGCCCGCGTGGGGGCGCGAGCCTCACGAGGCCGTCGCGGTAGCGCTTCGGAGCGGCGGCGAGGAAGAGCGCCAGGAACACCACGAACACGATTCGGATGAGCACCGCCATCGCCCCGCCGACGGCGTCGGTGACCTGCGAGATCACGCCGATGCCGGCGATGTCGCCAGGTTCCGCCGCAGCGATGCGCGCGGAGAGCCACTCGCTGCCGGGCATCCGATCCAAGGTCCCCTGAAGGCGCTCCAAAATCGCTGGGAGATCCTCCACCAAGGCCGCGAACTGCATCACGACCTGTTCCCCCGCGAGCCACAGGCCCACCGACAGGACTGCAACGATGCCGAGCACGATCAGTCCGAGCGCAGCCCAATGGGGAAGGGGGGTATTCGAAGCGATCGCGGCAGCCGGGGTCGCCAACGTGACCGCGAGGAGCACCGCGATGATGGCGAGGAGCACGATGTCGCTCGCTTGCCACAATAGGAGCGCCCCAACTACGAAGAGCGAGACGAGGGTGAGTACGCGGAGCGTGGCACCGACGATAGAGACGCGGCGCTGGTCGGTTGCGGGGTTGTGGGCGTCGTCGTCGATGTCGGTTCCCCTCGATGTAGGCGCTCCGGGGTTCTCGGTCCGGCACCGGCATGCTAACGCGGGGTCCGCTCCCGTTCATGCGCCGACGTCACGCCCGAGCGTCAGGCGCCTTGGCCGACCACTTCGCCCTTCGGCGCCGCGATCGGCGTCGTGTCGAGGAGGTAGTCGAGAACGTCGCGAGCGCTGTACCAGGAACGGCCGGGTCGAATGAGGCGCTCGATCGCCGGGAGGTCGTCGCCACTGGTGAGGAGTGGAGCTTCGGCGGAGCCATCCTTCTGGATCTGACCGAGCCCGATGTTGACCATGAGCGCGTTGCAGAGGCACTTGCGCCCCGCGGTCTCGGCAGCCTCGCCACCCTTCGCCATGTAGTCGGCGATCGGCTCGGACGCGCACCGGTAGCCGATGCCACCGTCGTCCTTCCGGTAGACCTCGCGCAAGTACCCCAAGTCGCAGACCCGCTTGCGCGCTCGGTAGACGTCCTCCTCGGAGGTACTCCCCGGAAGCGACACGACTTTGAAAGGGAAGCCCGTGGGCGACGCACGCGGGTCGGTACGCACGGAGACCGTCCCACCGATCACCTGCTCGAGCACCTTGTCCTTGATGGAGGGCTCGAGGCCCGATTCCTCGCAGTATGCGAAGAGCGTCCCGACCTGCACGCCTGCCGCACCGTGCGCGCGCGCTCGACGGAGCGCCTCGGGGGACCCGTAGGCCCCCGCCAGCCAGAAGGGAAGACCCAAATCGACCATCTTCTCGAGGTCGACGATGTCGCGCTCGCCATAGACGGGTTGGCCTTCGTCGTCGAACACTTTCGCCCCTCGCGGCGGTGCATTGTGCCCGCCGGCGGTCGGACCCTCGACCACGAACCCTTCGATCGACCCGTTCGCCTTCTTCTGCAGCATGCTCGCGAGCGAGTGCGACGCCACGATCGGCAGGAACGCCGGACGCTTCAGGTCTGGTTGGCCCTCACTCCCGAAGTCGTGCGGGATGAGGTCGGTGGTCGGTGCGGGCCCATCGCGGGTGACACCTGGGAGTTCGGTGATGTCGAGCCGGAACGACGCCGGGAGGTGCTGCGCTAGGCGGTCGAGCGCGCCGGGCACCTCGCGCGGGATGCCGGCGCCCATGAGCACGTAGTCGACGCCTGCGAGCATCGATCCGTAGAGGGCGGCGAGGTTGGGCAACTGGACCTTCGTGAGGAGGTTGATCCCCACCTGCCCCGAATGCCCTTCCTTCGCCAAGAAGACCTCGACGTAACTCCCGAGGATCGTAAGCCCTTGCTGGATGCGGTTGCCGGTCGCGCTCGGCATGGGGGAACGCTTGTACGTGGTGCCGGGTTGCCGGCCCTCGGGGAGGAAGTAGCGCTTGAGCGCCTCCTTGACGATGTCGGGGAAGGGAAAGGCTGCCATGGCGCGACGGACAGCCCCCTCGGGATCACCGTCCTGCAGCCGTCGAACGAGCACGCTGTCGATCCCGGTGCCCGAGATGACGCCGATCTGACCCTCGGACGCGACCGCGCGCGCAAGGCGCCAGTTCGAGACCGCGACGCCCATGCCGCCCTGGATGATTTGTGCGTTCCGGTTCGCCGCGCTCACGACGCTATCGTTCCCGTGGCAGGTACCATTCCCCCATCCTAGCGCAGGAACCGCATTCAGCACAGGTCACGTACGACGCGGATGGGGTTCGGCGGTCGCGGGCGTCAGGGACCCGGATGCCGTTCGGGCGCACGAACTTCCTCCACCGTGTACCAGCGACTCTTCAGGTAGTAGTCGAGGTAGAGCAGCTTGACGAACGCCGCGATCGGAACCGCGAGCAGGGCGCCGACGAGCCCGAAGAGGGTGAGGCCGAGCAGGATCGAGACGACGATGGTGACCGGATCGAGCTCGATGGTGCGGGAGTAGATCAGCGGCGTGAGGATGTGCGCGTCGACTTGATTCACGAGGAAGAGGACCGCCAGCGCCCCGACGGCCTGCCCGAAGCCGAGCGTGAGCCCCATGATCACGGTCGGGATCGATACGACGATCGGCCCGAAGAACGGCACCACGTTGAAGACCCCCGCCAGCACCGCCAAGGGGATCGCGAGCGGCACGCCGAGCAGTGTGAGCCCGATCCCGGCGAGCACCGCCACGGCGGCGGAGATGAGGAGTTGCCCCCGGATGTAGCCCCCGACCGATCGGTCCGCCTTCTCGGCGAGCTCCGCTACGAACGCGCGATGCCGAGCCGGGAACGCCAGGAGCAGGCTCTTCGAGTAGACCGAGTAGCGGTAGAGGAGGTAGAGCGAGAGCACGAAGATGATGACGAGCTGCATGCCGAGGCCCGTGACGGTGGTGATCACGCCCGTGAGTCCCCCTTGGCCGACGCCGGCCACATTGGGAAGGATCTCAGTCGCCAGCCCCTGCGCGAGTACGCGGCTGGTCATGTACACCTGCTGGAAGATCGCGCCGAACGACGGGTCGAGCAGGCGCCCGAGAAGGAACGGGATCTCCTCGAGCGTATCGATGATCCCCGGTAGCCGCTCGGCGAACGTCGTGATCTGCGCCGCGATCGCCGTGCCGAGTAGCCAGAGGCTGGCGACCATGACGAGGAACACGAGGGTGGCCGACAGGACGCCTATCCCACGGTGGACGCCGCGACGCTCCATGCGGGTGACGAGCGGGCTCAGGAGGTAGGCGATGAGGAACGCCACGATCACCGTCGTCCAGACGGTCATCGTCAACCGCAGGATGAAGTACGCCGCCACCGTAGCGAGCAGCGCCACGACGATCCGGACGTACGGATTCGCCCACACCGCGCCGAGGCCGCTCCTCACGGTTCGCCCTGTGCACCTGGCGTGACTGGCACATGTTGCGCGACGATTGCGTCGACGGTCGGGATCAACCAGATCTGATTGGTCACGGGGTCGGCCGTCACGAAGATCGTATACGTCGCCCCGGGGAGGAATTCGGTGGAGGCCACGGAATGCACGACCGACGTCGTGCTCGCGATCCTGAATTCGAGGTCGTAGATACCACCCTGGATCTCGTGGTGCGGCGAGCGGTTCGGGGAGGTCAAGCCCGCGACCTCGAGGGCGATGATGGTGTCGGGCGGATCGTCGTTGCCATCGGGTTCGTACCGTACGAACACGTCGATGCCGGGAACGGTCGGCGCGGCGTGGACGAAGCGGACGAGCGCCGCCCCGGGCGGTGGGAGCGGGATCTCGGCATCGGTGTAGGGCTGGACTTCTAGGCCCTGCCACGTCGCCTGCTGAGCGCTCTGCTGGACCGGCGCGTCGGGGGCGTCGCCATCACCGCGCTCTTGCAGCGTGATGCTGACGAGAGAGGTGGTCGAGGCAACGACCTCCGTCTCGTACTCTGCCGACGTGTAGCCGGCGTGGCGCACGACGGCGCGGTACGGCCCGGGCTCGAGGTCGACGAGGAACTGATCCCCCTGGAACACGCCTCGGTACCCTCGGGGTCCTTCGATCGTGAGCTCTGCTTCGGCCGGCGAGACGCGGAGGCTGAGGGCGCCACGTGCGCCCTCCTCGATCGGCGGCTCGTAGGCGCCGGCGAGCGCGAGCGTCGTGACGCTGCCGGCAGCGAAGTCGAGGATGAGCACCACCGGCTCGAGCGGCCGGACCGCGCCGTTGCCCTCCGTACCGCCCGGTCCCCTACGCGGCGGCCTGTGCGGGTACACGCGTATCTCGTGCTGACCCGCCGGCAGCGTAATGATCTCGCTTCGTTGGAAGAGTGCGACGTCGCGAAAGACGAGCGCGCCCGAGACGACGACGTCGACACGCGGCGTATCGGACGAGAGGTGGATGAAGCGGATGGCGGCGATCGACTCCTCGGCGTCGGGCGCAGCCACGAGCATGCCGAATGCGGCGAGTGTCGCCCACGCGATCAGGATGCGATGCGAACGGGTGGTGGGCACCGACTACTCGCCCTCGACGTGCGGTGGCGCCGGGATCGCGGCGTCGACCGCGAGCCGCGCCACCAGCTCCTCGGGACCGACGCGTGTGACGAAGAACGTATAGGAGACGCCCGCGCGGAGGTCGAACGTCATCGGCGGTCTTGCCGCCCCCTCCTCGCCAGCCTGGCGGACGCTCAGGTCGTGCCGTCCCGGCAGGACGTCGTGAGGCTCGGAGGCCGCGAGAGGCTCGAGACGGACCTCCATACGCTGGGCGTCGTCTTCGCTCTCACTGCCCTCGGCGTCCGACGGTGCCGGATCCTCGTCGTCCGCGCCGGCGAGGTCGTCGGCGCCAGAGAGGCGGCGGAGCTCGACGTCGAACGCTCCTGCCAGGAGCGTCGCATGTACGATCCGGACCCGAGCGCGTCCGGCGGGCGGTAGGTTCGTGAGTTCGTCGTGGAGGAGCACGCTCTCGACGCGCTGGCTGACTGCCACGCTCGCCACGCGCTCCTCCGTGTCGGTATAGCTCACCAGAAGCGAGTAGTACGTACCGGACACGAGTTCGACCTCGACCGCCGCAGCGTTGACGAGGTCGGGCCCTCCGGCCCCTTCGGCGGGTGCGCGCAGCAGCGACACGGTGTGCACGCCCGGGAGCAGGAGGGCGTACGGTGCCAGTCCCTCGACGTCCGCGGCCGGGTAGGCCTCGGCGTCGCCAATCTGGACGAACGTGGTGCGGCCCTCGAAGTCGTCGATCAACACGCGCAGCCCCGCGATCTCCGGCGCAGCGCCGTTCGCGAGCGGAAGCGGAAGAGAGACGAGCGCACCCAGTACGAGCGGGAGGACCACCCGAGCGAGCAGCAATCGCCCGGCAGCGCCCGAGCCGGATCGTGTCACGGCACGACCGGCCGATCCGCCACTGACCATCGCAGCGCCCGTTCGAGTTCGACGATGGTGGTGAGCGCGGACGGATCGTTCCCTTGGAGTTGCGTCGTGAGGGTCTCGAGTACGGGGCGCGCCGCGCTCGAATCAGCGCGCTCGAGCCGAGCGGCGGGAAGCGTAC
>JACCWH010000101.1 GCA_013697735.1 Trueperaceae bacterium
GTACGCGAGTCGATCCTGAGCGAGCTCGAGCGCAGACACGTTAATCGCAACCGGGAGCGGCTCGAGACCGATACCGCGCCAGCGGGAAAGCTGCGTGGTCGCGAGGTCGAGCACCACCCGACCGACGTCGTGGATGAGTCCCGACTCCTCCGCGAGCGGAATGAAGCGGCTCGGGGGCACGGCGCCGAACTCCGGGTGATCCCATCGCACGAGCGCCTCGAAACTCGTCACCACGCCGTCGGCGAAGCGGATACGCGGCTGGAATACGAGCCGCAGCTGGCGCTCGCGTAGCGCCCCACGCAACGCCGTCTCCAGCGAGAGTCGGCTGCTCACGCCCTGGGCCACTTCACGCGAGAAGAGGGACGTCTGGGAACGTCCGGCGGTTTTCGCATGTGACGTGGCGAGATCGGCGTTCGTGAGGAGCTCCTCGGCGTTCGAGGCATGCTCGGGGTAGAGCGCGATCCCGACGCTCGCACCCGTCACCAGCTCGTGAGCGTCGACGGTGAGTGGACGCGCGATCGCTTCGCGGAGTGTCTCCGCGATTCCGCTGGCGGCGCTGGCGTCCTTCACCTCGGCGAGGAGTACGGCGAACTCGTCGCTCGCGAGTCGCGCCACGGTGTCTTCGGGCCGAACCTCGTCGACGAGTCGAACCGCGACCGCGCGCAGCACGGTGTCTCCGGCGTGGCGTCCGAGGCTGTCGTTGTACACCTTGAAGCCGTCGAGATCGAAGAACATCAACGCCACCTTGTGGCCTGAGCGCTTCGCGCGATGGAGCGCGTGCGAGGTCCGTTCGAGCAACAGTGCCCGATTGGCGAGGCCCGTGAGATCGTCGTGGAGTGAGAGGAATTCGAGGTGGCGGGTGAGTGCCCGTCGCTCGGTCACGTCTTCGGCGAGCTTCACGAAGGCCGTGATGGTTCCGTGCTCGTCGCGAAGCGGCGAGATCGTGGCCGCCTCGAGGTAGGTGGTGCCGTCTTTCTTGATGTTCTCGACGTCGCCGCACCACGTTCCTCCCGCCCGCACGGTGCGCAATGGTGTCTCGTCCCCAAAGGGTGCGACGGGCGCCGGCACCTCCTCGAGTCTCCGGCCGATCGCTTCGGCGGGCGTGTACCCGGTCATCTCGGCGAACCGGCCGTTCACATAACGGATACGGCCCTCGACGTCGGTCATGGCGACGAGGACGGGGCTCTGCTCCACCACCTGCGAGAGTTGCCGCACGGTCGCCTCGGTACCACGCAAGTGCGCCACATTGACCACCATCGCCATGCCCGCGTAGATCTCGCCGTCGACGTTGCGTAGCGGCGTCGTGTGCGCCACGTACTCGCACCCTCGAAGCACCACGTCGAGTCGACCCCGATCCCCCGCGAGTGCGGCGCGCGCGGCCGTCGAGAGCGCCGTCGCGTGGTCGCCAACGTCGTGCAGGAGATCGTCCACCGTGCGGCCCACCACGTCGGCCGGCGTGAGACGCAGGCGTGGCAGCTCGCTCCCCGCCGCCAACCGGAGGCGGAGGCGGGGATCGAAGACGAACACGGCCGTGTCGGGGAGCGCGTCGGCGAGTTCGCGGTAGCGCCGCTCGCTCTCGAAGAGCTGCTGTGACGCAGCGCGGCGCTCGAGCGCCTGACGTACGCCGCGCGCGAGTCGCGCGTACGAGTCCGCGCGCTTGATCACGTAATAATCGGCACCCGCTAGGAACGCTTGCGCAGCGACCTCCTCGTTTCCGGTATCGGTGAACATCACGACCGGTACGTTCCAGCGGCTGCGGATGTCTGACAACACCTCTAGACCGGTCGACCAACGGAGGTGGTAGTCCGTGACAGCGGCGTGGTACGGCCCCCGATCGAACGCTTCGGCAAGGTGCTCCGGCGTACCTGCCTCCACCACCTCGACACCCTTGAACTCACGCTCGAGTGCCCGCACCACGAGCGTCCTGTCGCCCGGATGGTCATCGACCACGAGCATCTTCGCCGTCATACGCCGACCAGCATACGATCGGTGCGCTCGTCGGAGGTGGTGAACGCCGGCAGGTCGATCGTCAGTGTGGTCCCGGCACCGAGGGTCGAGGTGATCGTGAGGCTGCCGCCCATGCGAATTATGGCGCGGTGCGCAGCCGCGAGCCCGATACCGGTGCCTGCGTAGCTCTCGGCCGCGTGGAGGCGCACGAACGGTTCGACGACGCGCTCGGCATCCGCGGTCGACATGCCGATGCCAGCGTCGGCGATCACCAGCCGGACATCGTCCCGTTCCCGGGCGGCCTCGATGCGGACGTGGGCGCGTGCGCCCGGGGCGACGAACTTCAGGGCGTTGGAGAGCACGTTGGTGAGCACGAGTCGCACCGCAGCACGATTACCCACGACGCTCGGGAGGGGCCGCCGCACGACGATGGACGCTTCCGCGAAGGCGTCGAGCGTCGCGAGCGTCTCGTCGAGGGCGGCTTCGAGGTCGACAGGTTCGAGCACGAGCCGAACCCGCGACTGCTGGCTGTACGCGAGCAGATCCTCGATCAGGGTGGTCATCTCTTCGGCGGAGCGACGGATGTGGGTTACATGTGATCGGGAGGACGGATCGAGTTCGTGCCCGATGTCTTCGTCGACCGAGGCGGCGAGGCCGCTGATGGTTCGAAGCGGCGCCTTCAGGTCGTGCGAGACCGTGCGGGCGAATGCCTCGAGCTCGCGGGTGAGCTCGGAGAGTTCGGCGGTTCGCTCAGCGACGCGAAACTCGAGGTCGTCGTTGAGCCTGCGGACGGCCGCCTCAGCCTGCTTGGTGGCGATCGCGGCGCCGATCTGGTTCGCGAGGAGGAGATCGAGACCGCTCAGGGCGGCCCGCCTCGGAACCACGCGGGTGGCGTAGAGACAGAGGACCGCTACCACGCGGTCGGCGGCGATGAAGGGGAACCCGACGCCGGTCCGTAGGCCGGCCACGGCGGCCTCGTCGCGGCGACAGAACGTATCCTCCCTTCGCACGTCCTCGATCCAGACGCTGTGAACGTCGCGCCACACACGGCCCGCAAGGCCCTCGCCGCGCCGGAGGCGCGTGTGGTATCCCGCGCGCACGAAGTCCCCGCCATCGGCGGGATGTTCGGGGCGGACGCTGGCGAGAGCGAGATCTTGGCGCGACGGCTCGTAGAGCCAGACCTCGGCGAGCGCCCACGGGGAGTCCCGCAGCGCATGACGGAGACCCTCACGGAGTGCCGTTTCGAGATCGGGTGCGCTCCCGATCGCGGACGTCAGGTCGAATGAGCGTTGGAGGCCCACCCGAGTGCGCTCCCCGCGCCGCTCGTACGGCACCAACAGCAGCACCATCAGCACCGAACTGACGACGACGAACGCCCACCCCTTCAGCGTCTGCGCTGTTTGAATTTGTGCGGGAGCGAGCGCCAAGCCAGCGGGCGTGGCGTCGCTGAAGGCGATCCAGAGCACCGAGAGCAACAGGTACGCGGTCACGACCACGAGCGCGCGCATAGGCAAGCGTAGCGATTTCGGAGCGCAAGTGAAGTGGCGAATTCGACGCTGGCACCGCGCTGCCGGCGAGCGTGGCGTAGGGTCGGTCCGAGGGTCAAGGAGATGCGTGGACGATACGGTGCTCGGCACGTCGCGGCGTACCTGGTTGGTGCGCCCCCCCGACGAGGTGCTCGCAACCCGCCTCGAGCTCTACGCGCTCGACGCTGACCTCGTGATGGACGATCGTGTCCGCTCCGTCCACTTCCCGGCGAGTTGGCCCGGCGATGCGCTACCGCTCGTGTCGAACTGGTTGGAGCTCCGTCGGTCGGACCGACGGGGCGAACCGTGGGGTGGGACCGTCGTCGAACGTGCGACGCAGCGTGCGATCGGCACGATCGGCTGCAAGGCGTGGCCCGATGGGACCGGGTCGGTCGAGGTGGGCTACGGCGTCGAGCGCGCTC
>JACCWH010000102.1 GCA_013697735.1 Trueperaceae bacterium
CCCCAGGCCCGTCGTCGCGACGGTCCCGGCGGTGGCCGCGACGCCGGCCCCGGTGGCGGCGCCCCCGCCGGCGGGCGCCCGCGCGCTCGGAAGGACCGCTAGGCCATGCTGCTGCCGAAGCGAGTCAAGTACCGCAAGCAGATGCGTGGCCGCCGGACTGGCGACACGAAGGGCGGCGACTACGTCGCCTTCGGGGACTTCGGTCTCGTCGCCATGGAACCGGCCTGGATCAAGTCGAACCAGATCGAGGCGTGCCGCATCACCATGAGCCGCTACTTCCGCCGTGGCGGCAAGATCTACATCCGGATCTTCCCGGACAAGCCCGTCACCAAGAAGCCCCAAGAGGTTCGGATGGGGAAGGGGAAGGGGGCCGTCGAGTACTGGGTGTCGGTCGTCAAGCCCGGCCGCATCCTCTTCGAGGTCGCCAACGTGACCGAGGAGCAGGCCAAGGAGGCCTTCCGCCTCGCCGGGCACAAGCTCCCCATCAAGGTCAAGATGGTCGCGCGCGAGGTCTACGATGAAGCCCAATGAAGCTCGCAACCTGAACGCCGAAGAGATCGTCGAAGCCGTCGCCGAGCGTCGCGAGGAGCTCATGGACCTCCGCTTCCAGGCCGCCATCGGGCAGGCGGGTAACCCGCGTCGCATCCGCGCCGCCAAGCGTGAAATCGCCCGCCTCCTGACGGTGGCGCGCGAGAAGGAGCAGGGGCAGTGAAGAAGGTCCTCCAGGGTCGCGTGAGTAGCGACAAGGCCGACAAGACCGTCACGGTCGTCGTCGAGCGGCGCATGAAGCACCCGCTCTACGGCAAGGTCGTCACGGTCTCCAAGAAGTACCTCGCGCACGACGAAGACAACACCTACGACGAGGGTGACCTGGTCGAGATCGTCGCCGCACGTCCGATCAGCCGCCGCAAGCGGTTCGTGGTGACGCGCCTCGTCGAGAAGGCGCGCGGCTGAGATGATCCAGCAGGAGACCTACCTCGACGTTGCCGACAACTCCGGTGCGCGGCGCATCCAATGCATCCGCGTGCTCGGAACGGGTCAGCAGTTCGTCGGCAGCGTGGGCGACATCATCGTCGCCGCGGTGAAGGACGCGATCCCGCACGCCGCCGTCAAGAAGGGCGACGTGGTCAAGGCCGTCATCGTCCGCACCAAGAAGGAGATCAGCCGCGCGGATGGGACGTCGATCCGCTTCGACACCAACGCCGCGGTCCTCATCAACCCGCAGAACGAACCGCGCGGGACCCGCGTGTTCGGGCCCGTCGCGCGCGAGCTGCGCGAGAAGCGCTTCATGCGCATCGTGTCGCTCGCTCCGGAGGTCCTCTGATGGCCAGAGCGAAGGCCAAGAAATCCTCGGTCCGACTCCGACTCAAGCGCGGCGACACCGTGCGCGTGATGTCTGGCAAGCACCGCGGCGCCGAGGGCGAGGTGCTGCAGGTGATGCACGACACGCAGCGCGTGCTCGTCAAGAACGTCAACATCATCAAGAAGGCCCAGAAGCCGACGCAGGAGAATCCCCGCGGTGGCTTCAAGGAGCAGGAGGCGGCCGTGCACGCCAGCAACGTCCGCATCGTCGACCCGACGACCGGCGTGCCCACGCGGGTCCGCTCCGGTCTCAACGCCGAGGGCCGCAAGGTCCGCATCAGCGTCAAGTCCGGCGCGGTATTGGACGAGTGAGCGCATGACGATGCAGAAGGTCGACCTCCCCATCAAGCGCCGCTACCGCGACGTCATGCCGCAGCTCACCGAGCGCCACGGCTACGAGAACGTCATGGCCGTCCCCAAGATCGAGAAGATCGTGGTCAACATGGGGCTCGGCGAAGCCAAAGACGACTCCAAGGTGCTCGAGAAGGCTTCCAAGGAACTCGCCACCATCACCCTCCAGCGCCCGGTGATCACCAAGGCCAAGAAGTCGGTCTCGAACTTCAAGCTGCGCGCCGGCATGCCGATCGGTCTCAAAGTGACGTTGCGCGGCGAGCGCATGTGGGCGTTCCTCGACAAGCTGATCAACGTGACGCTGCCGCGCGTGCGCGACTTCCGTGGCATCAGTGCGAACGCGTTCGACGGTCGCGGCAACTACAGCCTCGGACTGCGTGAGCAACTCGTCTTCCCGGAGATCAGCTTCGACCAGGTCGACGCTACCCGCGGGATGGACATCACGATCGTCACATCCGCCCCCAACGACGAGGAGGCCCGGTCCCTGCTGGAGCTCCTCGGGATGCCATTCAGGAAGTAAGGAGCACCATGGCGACGAGCGCTCACATCGCGAAGTCCAAACGAACGGCGAAGTTCGCAGTCCGGCAGGTCAACCGCTGCACGCGCTGCGGCCGCGCCCGCGGGTTCATGCGAGACTTCGGCCTCTGCCGCATCTGCATGCGCGAGATGGCCCACAAGGGCTACCTGCCCGGCGTCACCAAGGCTAGCTGGTAAGCACAGCCGAGACGGCACGTTTCAGGGGAGATGATCAGGCCGCTTTGGTCTGAGACCATCCCCGAAAGAGGAGACATGAACACAGACACCATTGCCGACATGCTCACGCGCATCCGTAACGGAGCGGCCATCGCCGCGGCCCACGTGGACGTGCCGAGCAGCAAGTTCAAACGTGCACTCGCCGAGCTCCTGGTGAGCGAGGGCTACCTCAAGTCCGTCGAGGACGCCACCAACGACCTCGGGCACCCGCTGCTCCGCATCGGACTCAAGTACGGTCCGCGGCGCACGAGCGTCATCAACAAGCTCACGCGCGTCTCCAAGCCCGGCCGGCGTGCCTACGCCAAGGCGACAGCCGTACCCGTGGTGCGCGGTGGCCTCGGGATCGCCGTGATCAGCACGCAACAAGGCCTGATGGTCGATCGTGACGCCCGCCGCAAGCACGTCGGCGGCGAAGTGATCTGCGAGGTGTGGTGATGAGCCGCATCGGTCGCTCCCCCATCCCGGTACCCAAGGGTGTCGACGTCGAAGTCCGCGCCGGCCACGCGACGGTCAAGGGGCCCAAGGGCACGCTCGAGGTCGAGTACAACCCCCGCCTCACCGTCACGCTCGAGGACGGCGAACTCGTCGTCGCCCGCCCGAGCGATCGGCGTGACGACCGCGCGCAGCACGGCCTCGTCCGCTCGCTCATCGCCAACGCCGTCGTCGGCGTGACCGAGGGGTACACGAAGCGCCTCGAGATCCACGGGGTCGGGTACCGCGGGGTGATGAAGGGATCGACGCTCGAGTTGAGCCTCGGCTACTCGCACCCCGTCGTGGTCGAGCCGCCGGAGGGGATCACATTCACCGCCTCCGAGCCGACCCGCATCCAGGTCTCCGGTATCGACAAGCAACTCGTCGGCCAGGTGGCCGCCAACATCCGCGCGAAGCGCCAGCCCGACGCCTACCACGGCAAGGGAGTTCGCTACGCAGGGGAATTCGTCAAGCTCAAGCCCGGCAAGGCCGCGGCCAGGTGATCGGGAGACACGCATGAAGACCAACAGCGCCAGAGAGCGCCGCACCTTCCGCACGCGGGCGAGCATCAAGCGCCCCGTCGCCACCGATCGCTTGCGCCTCACCGTCTTCCGGAGCGCGAAGCACATCTACGCCCAAGTCATCGACGACACGGCGGGCCACACCGTCGCCGAGGCGAACAGCAAGACACTCGACGCGAGCGGCAACAAGGTCGATCTCGCGAAGTCCGTCGGCGCCGCCCTCGCCGAGAAGGCGAAGGCTGCCGGGGTCACCCGTGTGGTCTTCGACCGGGGTCCGTACCGATACCACGGCCGCGTCAAGGCGCTGGCCGATGGCGCCCGAGAAGGGGGCCTCGATTTCTGATGGCTGATACCGATTTCGAAGACAAGGTGATCTTCATCCGCCGCACCGCCAAGACCTACAAGGGCGGTCGCCGCTTCCGCTTCGGCGCCATGGTCGTCATCGGCGACCGCAACGGCCGCGTGGGCGTGGGGCTGGGCAAGGCGAAGGAAGTACCGGTCGCGGTGCAAAAAGGGCAATACGTCGCCCGCCGGAACCTCATCGAGGTCCCGATCGAGGACCCCGGCACCATCCCGCACGAAGTCCGGGGCGAGCACGGCACCTCGAGCGTGATGCTCAAGCCCGCCGGTGCCGGCACCGGCGTGATCGCCGGCTCCGTGCCGCGCGCGATCGTGGAGCTCGCCGGGTACCGCAACCTCCTCACGAAGGAGCTCGGCTCGCGCAACCAGACCAACGTCGCGTACGCGGTCATCGACGGGCTCAAGCAGCTCCGCACCTACGACGAGAGCGTGCGGGCACGGGAGGCGGCGGAGTGAGGATCACCCTCAGACGCTCGCTCATCGGGGTCCCCAAGGACCAGCGCGCGACCGTGTATGCGCTGGGTCTCAGGAAGACGGGCGACACGCGCGAAGTCGCTGACACCCGCGACGTCGGCGGGATGGTCGACAAGGTCGCCTACTTGTTGACGATCGAAGCTCCGTCCGACGAAGGCCAGGCACGTGAAGGGCAGGCCACGCAGTGAAACTCAACGAACTCAAGCCCGCTCCCGGGTCGAAGAAGACGCGTAAGCGCGTCGGCCGGGGTCTGGGCAGCGGCCGCGGCAAGACCGCCGGCCGCGGCCAGAAGGGCCAGAAGAGCCGCTCCGGTTTCAGCCAGGGCGCCGGCTGGGAAGGGGGACGCTCACGCCTCGTGATGCGGCTCCCGAAGCGCGGATTCACACGCGTCGGCGTGCAGTACCAGTTGGTCAACCTCCTCGACCTCAACGTCTTCGAGGCCGGCACCACCGTCGGTCCCGACGAGCTCCGTGAGCGGGGCATCATCCGCCACGTCGACCGTCCCATCAAACTCCTCGGGAACGGCGTGCTCGAAGTCCAGGGGCTGAACGTCGTGGTCGACGGCTGCTCGCGCGCCGCCGCCCAGGCCGTGGCCGCCGCCGGCGGCACGGTCGAAGTGAGCGTCGTGAGCGACGAGGAGGCAGCTGAGCTCGACGGCGCTGCCGACTACTCGGCCGACGACGACGCCGACGACGCCGACGTCGCCGCCGGCGACGAGGCTACGGCGGAGCCGTCCGACGAGGAGCCCACCTAATGCTCGCCGCCTTCCGGAACGCCATCGTCATTCCGGACCTGCGCGCGAAGCTGCTGGTCATGGTCGGCTTGCTGTCGATCTACCGGCTCATGGTCTTCATCCCGACGCCGGGCGTCGACGCGGAGCAGCTCCGCGCGGGTGCGTTCGGCCAGGGCGACATCTTCACCCTGCTGAACTTCATCTCGGGTGGCAACTTCGAGGTCTTCTCGATCGCGGCGCTCGGCGTGATCCCCTACATCACGGCGAGCATCATCATCCAACTCCTCACCTCCACCTACCCGCCGCTCGAGAAGCTGGCGCGCGAGGGGGAGGAGGGGCGCAAGAAGATCACTCAGTACACGCGTCTCGGGGCGATCGGCCTCGCCGCGGTGCAATCGGTCTTCCTCGCGATCGCCCTCATCGGCCCCTCGGGCGTACTGAAGGTCGGCTGGGCGAACGGGCCCTTCTTCTGGTTCATCGTGCTGCTGACGCAGGTCGCGGGCGTGTCGGTGGTGATGTGGCTCGGCGAGAAGATCACCGAGCACGGCATCGGCAACGGCATCTCGCTCATCATCTACGCCGGCATCGTGGCGGCCTTCCCGGGAGCGCTCGCGCAGCAGTTCACGCTCATTGGGCAGGGCGAGGCGAACATCTTCGCGCTCATCATCTTCTTCGCGCTCTTGATCGTCGCGATCTCGGGGATGGTGTTGGTGCAGCAGGCCGAACGGCGGATCCCGGTGCAGTATGCGAGGAAGGTGGTCGGCCGCAAGGTGATGGGCGGTCAGTCGACCTACATTCCGCTCCGCCTCAACGCCGCCGGTGTGATTCCGATCATCTTCGCCGTCTCGATCATGATCCTGCCGCAGACGCTCATCGGCTCGTTCCCCGACATCCTCTGGCTGCAGGCGATCGGCGCCTGGTTCAACCCCGCTCAGTGGCAGGGGCTGTTCGTGAGCACGATGCTCATCGTGGCGTTCACCTACTTCTACACGCAGATCAGCTTCGATCCGCGGCGCATCTCCGAGAACCTACGCGAGTACGGCGGCTTCGTTCCCGGCGTGCGCCCCGGCCAACCCACGACCGAGCACCTGACGCGCATCACGCAGCGCATCACGCTCTGGGGCGCGCTCTTCCTCGGCGCCGTCAACGCGTTGCCGCAGACGCTCGCCTGGATGACCGGAGCCGGGCAGCTCTCCTTCGTCTTCTCCGGCATCGGCCTGCTCATCATGGTCGGTGTCGCGCTCGACACGCTGCGGCAGCTCGAGTCGCAGCTCCAGATGCGCCACTACGAGGGGTTCGTCTCCAAGGGCCGCATCCGCGGCCGCGGGCGGCGCTTCTGATGGCGGAGCGCGCCATGACCGGCCACGAGATCGTGCTGCTGATGGGCCCTCCGGGTGCCGGCAAGGGCACGCAGGCCGCGCGCCTCGCTGCGGAGCGCGGGCTCGCGAAGCTCTCCACCGGCGACATGCTCCGCGACCACGTGGCGCGCGGCACGGATCTCGGAAATCGTGCCAAGGCGATCATGGACTCGGGTGAGCTCGTGCCCGACGACGTGATCGTGGGCATGGTGCGCGCGACCTTCGAGTCGAAGCCCGACCTGCGTTTCCTGCTCGACGGCTTTCCACGCACTCCCGGGCAGGCGGCGGCGCTCGATGCGCTCCTCGCCGAACACGGGGCGAGCATCACCGCCGCGATCGCGCTCGCCGTCGTCGACGATGAGCTCGTGCGCCGCCTCGTCCTCCGCTCCGAGGAGGAAGGTCGCTCCGACGACGGCGAGGAGATCGTGCGCACGCGCATGGAGGTCTACCGTCGCCAGACGCAGCCGCTCCTCGACTACTACGACGGCCAAGGCACCCTCCGACGCGTCGACGGCAGCGGTGACGTCGAAACGGTCACCGCCCGACTCCGCAACGTGTTGGAGGAGATCGAGGCGTCATCCACCGACGGCCGCGACGACGGCCGCGATGACCACGACGAACCGCAGGTCCTTCACGGTGCCTCGAAGGGGCACCCGTGATCCTCAAGCGCCCCGCCGAGCTCGACATCATGGCCGAAGCGGCAGTGATCAATCGTCAGGCGCTCGAGGCCGTGGAGCGCGCGATCGCGGTCGGGGTCACGACCGCCGAGTTGAACGCCATCGCCGAGGATGCTATCCTCGCGGGCGGCGGTACGCCGGCGTTCAAGGGGTACAACGGGTTCCCCGCGACGCTGTGCACGTCGGTCAACGACGTCGTGGTCCACGGGTTCCCGTCGGACGAACCGCTTCGGGCCGGCGACGTCCTGTCGGTCGACATCGGCACCCTCTACAAGGGGTACGCGGCCGACATGGCGCGCACATACGCCATCGGCGACGTCTCCGATGAGGCGAAGGCGCTGATCGACGCGTCGGAGCGTTCGCTCCAAGCGGGCATCGACGCGATGCGCGCCGGAAACCGACTCGGAGACGTGGCGGCCGCGATCCAGGCCGTCGTCGAGGACGCAGGCTTCTGGGTCGTTCGCGAGTTCGTCGGGCACGGCATCGGCCGCGCCTTCCACGAGGCACCGAACGTGCCGAACTTCGGACGGGCCGGGACCGGCCCCGTCCTTCGCTCCGGGCTCGTGCTCGCGATCGAGCCGATGGTCACGGTCAACCAGACCGCGGTCGACGTACTCGAAGACGGGTGGACGGCCGTCAGCGCCGACGGCTCGCTCGCGGCGCACGTCGAACACACCGTCGCCGTCACCGACGACGGTCCATGGGTGCTCACGGCGCCTCGCGCGTCCCGCGCCAGCGAGCGCGGAACGTCCACCACGAATGCCGCCCAGTGGGCGGACGGCCGGGCCGACCCGGCCGGGAGGTAAAGCATGGCGCGACGACGCTTCACCGGGCCACCACGGCCGCGCCGAGACGAAGAGACGACGCAGGACACCATCCGTACCGAGGGTGTCGTGCTCGAGGCGCGACCCAACACCACCTTCCTGGTGCAGTTGGACGCCGGGCCCGAGATTCTCGCGCACGTAGGCGGGAAGATGCGCCGTCACTACATCCGTATCCTCCCTGGCGACAGGGTTGTCATCGAGATCTCCACCTACGACCCCGAAAAGGGTCGGATCGTCTACCGGAAGTAGGAGAAGGCATGAAGGTCCGCGCGTCCGTCAAACCCATGTGCGACAAGTGCAAGATCATCCGTCGCCACGGGCGGGTCTATGTGATCTGCTCGGTCAATCCGAAGCACAAGCAAAGGCAGGGATAACATGGCTCGTCTCTCAGGCATCGACCTCCCGCGCGACAAGCGCATCGAGCACGCGCTGCCCTACATCTACGGCATCGGGTTGACCCGCTCGCGGCAGATCCTCTCCGAGGCCGGCGTCGACCCCGACACCCGCGTCAAGGACCTGCAGGAAGCCGAAGTCTCGCGCATGCGCGAGATCATCGACGGCAACTTCAAGGTCGAGGGCGACCTCCGCCGCGAGGTCCAGCTCAACATCAAGCGACTCATGGACATCGGCTGCTACCGCGGCCTTCGTCACCGCCGCGGTCTCCCCGTGCGCGGTCAGTCGACCAAGACCAACGCGCGAACCCGCAAGGGCCCGCGCCGTACCGTCGCCGGCAAGAAGCGCGTGACGAAGAAGTGAGGAGCTAGGGCATGGCCAAACCCGCCAGCAAGGGCACGAAGAAGCGCGTCAAGCGCTCCATCGCGGAGGGGAAGGCGTTCGTGCACGCCTCCTACAACAACACCATCGTCACGATCACCGACATGGACGGCAACACCGTCGCCTGGTCGTCGTCGGGATCGATCGGCTACAAGGGTTCCAAGAAGGGGACCCCGTACGCCGCTCAGCTCGCCGCCGCCGACGCGACGCGCAAGGCGCAGAACCTCGGGCTCTCGCAGCTCGACATCGTGATCCGCGGGACCGGTTCGGGCCGCGAGCAGGCAATTCGTAGCATCCAGGCCACCGGCGTCAACGTGCGGACCATCATCGATGACACCCCCACGCCGCACAACGGCTGCCGTCTCCGCAAGCGCCGTCGTCAGAAGTGACGACTCGGGCAGAAGGGTAAGGGAGCACCATGGGTCGATACCGTGGACCGATCGTCAAGATCTGCCGGCGCGAGGGCGTCAACCTCGTCGAGTCGCCGAAGGTTCAGAAGTACATGGAGCGGCACCCGTACCCTCCGGGCCAGCACGGGCAGCGTCGCCGTCGCAAGCCGTCGGACTACGCCGTGCGCTTGCGTGAGAAGCAGAAACTCCGCTTCTACTACAACATGAGCGAGAAGCAGTTCCGGAACCTCTTCGACGAAGCGTCCAAGAAGACCGGCGCAACCGGACAAGTCTTCCTGCAGCTGCTCGAATCGCGGCTCGACAACGTCGTCTACCGTCTCGGCATCGCAGCCACACGTCGGCAAGCGCGCCAGTTCGTGGCACACGGCCACATCCTGGTGAACGGCAAGCGCATCGACGTCCCCTCGTACCGGGTCGATCCGGGCGACGAGATCGGCGTGCACGCGAACGCGGCGAAGATGCAGTTCATCCGCGACAACCTCGACGCCCGTCGGCGCGGCAAGCCGCACCCCTGGCTCGAGATCGACCCCGACACGCTGAAGGGCCGTTTCCTGCACCGCCCGAGCCGCGAGGACATCATCGTCCCCGTGAACGAACTGCAGGTCATCGAGTACTACTCGCGCTGAACGTGGCGAGCGCGACCGCACGGAACGCGCTCTTCGGAGGACCGAAGAGCGCATCGGACAGGAGCTAGAGCGTGCAGATCATCCCAGAGTTCAAGGCCAAGACCACCGACAAGTACGGCGAGTTCGTGGTCGAGCCGCTACCGCGCGGCTACGGCGTCACGTTGGGCAACCCGCTCCGGCGCGTGCTGCTCTCGTCGGTCCCCGGTACCGCCGTCACGAGCGTCTACATAGAGGACGTGCTCCACGAGTTCTCGACCATCGAGGGCGTCACCGAAGACGTGATGCAGATCATCCTCAACCTCAAGGAGCTCGTCGTGAAGCTCCACGACGACGACCCGGTCACCCTCACGCTCCGCAAGGAGAGTGCCGGTCCCGTCACCGCCGGCGACTTCGACGTCCCGATGGGCGCCGAGGTCATGAATCCCGAGTTGCACGTCGCCACCCTCGGTGCGGGCGGCAAGCTGGTCATGGAGGTGCGCGTGGAGCACGGCGTCGGGTACGTCCCGGCCGAGATCCACGGCACGAAGGACCGCATCAATTCGATCCCGGTCGACGCCGTCTTCACGCCCGTGCGCCGCGTCGCCTACCGCGTCGAGGACACCCGCGTGGGTCAGAAGACCGACCTCGACCGGCTCGTGCTGCGCGTCTGGACCGACGGCTCCGTCGACCCGCGCACGGCGCTCGACGAAGCCGTCGAGATCATGCGCGCCCAGCTGAACGTGTTCAGCGGCGACGTGACCGAGCTCGAACCGGCGATGGTACCGGTCATGCACATCCCCACGAAGGCGGGCACGGAGGCGCTGCCGCGCGCCGCCGAGCAGGTGCAGATGAGCCTCGAGAGCCTCGAGCTCTCGTCGCGCGTGCTGCACTCGCTGCAGGAGGAGGGGATCGACTCCGTCAACGCCCTACTCGCGCTCTCCGAGCGCGACCTCAAGAAGGTCGGCGGTGTGGGCGAGAAGAGCCTCGAAGAGATCACCGAGCGCCTCGCCGCAAGCGGCTTGAAGCTGAAGGAGTAGTGAGACCCGACCATGCGTCACCTCTCGAGCGGTAGGAAGCTCAACCGCAACAGCAGCAGCCGGATCGCGCTCGCGCGCGCGCAGGCCACCGCCCTATTCCGCCACGGCCGCATCAAGACCACGATCACCAAGGCCAAGAACCTACAGCCCTACGTGGAGAAGCTGATCACCACCGCGCGCGGCGGCGATCTGCACGCGCGCCGACTCATCTCGCGCGACATCCACGACGTCATCATCCAGCGCAAGCTGATGAACGAGATCGCACCCCGCTACCTCCAGCGGCCCGGCGGCTACACGCGCATCTACCGCCTCGGTACCCGGCGCGGCGACGGCGTGCAAGAGGCGTTCATCGAACTGGTGCAAGACGCGGATTGACCCGACCTCGCATGACGAATGGTGACGCGGCGCTCCCGGAGACGGGGGCGCCGCGTTCGTGTGTGGCGCGCCTACGGCGTGCGTGGGACGAGGTCGAGTCGCCCTGCCGCGCGCACGGCTTCGGTGCGGTTCGCGACGTCGAGCTTGGCGAGGATCGACGAGACGTGATGGTCCACGGTCCGGACCGAGAGGTGCAGGCGCGCCGCGACGTCTGCGTTCGACAGACCCTCTGCCACGATCTGCAGGATCTCGAGCTCGCGCGTCGTCAGGCGCGCTGCGTTCGCTTGGGTGGAGGGGCGCGGCCCGCGTCTGATGCCCTTGGCGCCGGCGTCGCGCAGGCGCTTCGCCACGCCCGCGGCCGCCGGCCGGGCGCCGAGCCGGACGAATGTGGCGTGCG